>JAURQC010000007.1 GCA_030836325.1 Candidatus Nanopelagicales bacterium | reverse complement strand
TTATACCCACCTCCATGTCAGGTCCGATGAGCTTGTACGTCAATACTCGGTGCGAGTTGCTGGCCATATCGAGGAACCCATCACGATCGAATCCCATCATTTCCCACTGCTCGACGTAGGAGTCCGCATAGTCGGGATTGCCCTCCTCCATTCGCCACGTCGCGCTGAAATTCTGGCCCGGGTCCACGGTCGCAGCGATCAACGTGCCATAAGTGAAAAGGGGGACTTCGGATGGAAACGCCGGCGGAAGTTCCACCTCCGCACCCGCCGCGATTCCTCCGCCATCTGGGCTGGCGATGTAGACGGAGTTCTCATCGATCTCCACCTCGGAATCGGTCGTCGTCTCCAGGATGCTCTCGGTAAGTTCTTGCAGGGATGAATCGTTAGCCTCCGAGCAACCGGCAAGGACCAGTGCTCCAGATAGGCCGAGCACTGGAACAACAGTTGTAGTTAGTGAGAGTCGCTTCATGGAATCGACGTTAGGTCCGAAAGCAGAGGCGATTCGTCGTCGTTGTGGTCACCTAGCGGTGACTAACCGGTCAAACCGAGTGGGCCTAGATGGACTTGAACCATCGGCCTCTTCCTTATCAGGGAAGCGCTCTAACCAGGCTGAGCTATAGGCCCCAAAGCGAGGGAGAGACTACCTGATCGTTTTCTATCTGTTTCCGGCAGGGACTACTCGTCGGACAGGACGACCTCGATACCACCCGTCAGGCCGACGGTCACGTTGTACAAGAACGCAAACAGCGTTGAGAGCGCAGAGACTAGGACGACCTCCACGCTCGCTAGCACAGCAGCTAGGCCCAAGACCCGAGAGAACTCCAGCGACGTGAGTAGATCAAATCCGCCGGTTCCCAGAACATCGTCGACTGTCCGTGACACCGCATCCAAAGCACCGGTTGAATCGAGAGTCCAGAAAACGAAGGCGACGGCAACGACGATCACGATGCCAATAGCTAGGGCCAGTAGGAATGCCGCCTTGGCCACCGACCACGGATCGAGTCGCGTGACGTAGACACGGGCCCGGCGAGGTCTGCGCCGCTCCTTCTTTCCCCTGCCACTCGAGGGTTCGGGGGCAGCAGCGACCGCGGCCTGCTCAGCGGTGTTTTCGGACACCTCGGTCACGCTGACCCCGGCCCGTGGCTTCTCACCCCGGGGCCGGATCCGCTGACCCGCCGGCTGGCTCACTCGCCGTCACCCTCCTGTGCTTGTTCCGTCGGTGCGTCGACTTCTGCTTCCGATGCGTTCGTTTCGGCGTTTGCCTCGGCGGCGTCCAGTTCGTCGAGCTCGTCGAGTTCCTCGTCGTCGGCCTTCTCACCGCTGCGTGCAACGGCCACGACCGAGTCCTCGTCACCTAGACGCATCATCGTCACGCCCATGGTGTCACGGCCCGACGGCCTGAGTTCGGAGACCGCGGTGCGGATGACCACACCATTGCTGGCGATGGCGAAGATCTGGTCATCCGAGTCGCAGACCATCGCTGCCACCAGCGAACCCCGCTTCTCGTTGATCTTCATCGCACGCACGCCGAGAATGCCGCGGCTGCGCGCCGTCCACTCTTCCTCGAGGGTGCGCTTGGCGTAACCGCCGTCAGTAATCGTGACGACATGCTGGCCTGGGCGCACGACATCCATGCTGAGTAGCGAATCACCTTCCCGGAATCGCATACCGATGACGCCCTTGGTGTCACGACCCATCGGACGCAGGATCTCGTCGCTCGCGGTGAAGCGAACACTCATGCCCTTCGTGGACGCAAGGAAGATGTCATCGTCTGCGGAAACCAGCCGAGCACCAATGACCTCGTCGTCCTCACTGAGGTTGATCGCGATGATGCCGCCCTGGCGATTGGTGTCGTAGTCGGTCAACTTCGTTTTCTTCACCAGACCAGTACGGGTGGCAAGCACGAGGTAGTCCGCGGCGTCGTACCCAGGAATCGACAGCACCGAGGCGATCGACTCATCGGGGCGGAACGCCAACAGGTTCGCCACGTGTTGGCCCTTCGCATCACGGCTTGCGTCAGGAAGTTGGTATCCCTTTGCGCGGTAGATGCGTCCTTGGTTGGTGAAGAACAGCAACCAGTTGTGGGTGCTGGTGACCATGAAGTGCTCGACTACATCGTCTTGGCGTAGTGCTGCGCCACGAACACCTCGACCACCACGACGCTGCGCGCGGTACAGATCCGAACGGGTTCGCTTGGCGTATCCACCTGCGGTGATGGTGACGACGACGTCCTCCACTGCAATGAGGTCTTCGTCTGTGACGTCGCCATCCCACGGCAAGATCTCGGTGCGCCGATCGTCGCCATACTTGTCGACTATCTCACCAAGCTCCCCAGACACGATTGAGCGTTGCCGTGGCTCGTTGCTGAGGATGTCGTTGTAGTCAGCGATCTTTGTCATCAAATCGTCGTACTCATCGATGATCTTCTGCCGCTCCATCGCCGCAAGACGACGCAACTGCATATCGAGGATTGCCGTTGCCTGAACCTCGTCGATCTCCAGCAGATCCATCAAGCCAGTGCGGGCGTCCTCTACGGTCGCACTGGCCCGGATCAAAGCGATGACCTCATCGAGTGCATCGAGTGCCTTGAGGTACCCGCGCAGGATGTGTGCCCGTTCCTCGGCTTTGCGAAGGCGGTAGCGAGTACGGCGTTGGATGACCTCGATCTGATGTGCGATCCAGTAGCGAAGGAATTGCTCGAGGGTGAGTGTGCGCGGCACACCATCGACCAGTGCCAACATGTTCGCACCGAAGTTGTCCTGCAACTGAGTGTGCTTGTACAGCTGGTTCAGGACAACCTGCGCGACGGCGTCGCGCTTCAACTCGATGACCAAGCGCATGCCCGTGCGAGAAGACGAATCGTCTCGCACATCGGAAATGCCGGTGAGCTTGCCGTCGCCCACCAACTCGGCGATGCGTAGAAGCAAATTGTCAGGGTTCACCTGATACGGCAGTTCGGTAACAATCAGCCGCTGCCTACCTTTGGCATCCTCGTCTACCTCGACAACGGCGCGCATCGTGATCGATCCACGACCAGTGCGATACGCATCCTCAATGCCGCGTTTGCCAATAATCGTCGCGCCAGTCGGGAAGTCCGGACCCTGCACGATGCCTAGAAGCGCAGTCATGCGCTCATCGGATGGAGCTTCCGGGTTGTCGAGCAACCACTTCGCGGCTTGGGATACCTCGCGCAGATTGTGCGGCGGGATGTTCGTCGCCATACCAACGGCAATGCCTGCGCTTCCGTTGACCAACAGGTTTGGGAAACGGCTGGGGAGAACGGTTGGCTCGAGGGTCCGGCCGTCATAGTTGGGTGCGAAGTCGACAGTGTCCTCATCAATATCGCGCACCATCTCCATGGCCAACTGCGCCATGCGGCACTCGGTGTAACGCTGGGCAGCGGGCGGATCGTTGCCCGGGGAACCGAAGTTTCCTTGGCCTTGGACCAATGGGTAGCGCAAACTCCAAGGCTGAGCGAGGCGGACTAGAGCGTCATAGATCGCACTGTCGCCATGCGGGTGGTAGCTGCCCATGACATCGCCCACTACGCGGGCGCTTTTGGAGAAGTTGCGATCGGGCCGGTATCCACCGTCATACATCGCGTAGAGCACCCGGCGGTGAACCGGCTTCAAACCATCACGGACATCGGGCAACGCACGTGACACGATGACTGACATCGAGTAGTCCAGGTAGGACCGCTGCATCTCGGTCTGCAAATCGACCGGCTCGATCCGTGACGCGCCCGGACCGTCTGTGGGTCCGTTTGTATCGATGGTGTCGATGTCGTCTGGCACTTATGCCTCCGTCGTCGTCGGGATAAAGGAAAGTTTGATGATCGCCGCTTCAGTTAGATGTCAAGGAACCGAACGTCACGGGCGTTTTGTTGGATGAAGTTCCGTCGGGATTCGACGTCCTCTCCCATCAGCACGCTGAACATCTCATCGGCCTGCGCGGCATCATCCAAGGTGACTTGGAGTAGAACCCGACGCTCGGGATCCATCGTGGTTTCCCAGAGTTCGTCGGCATTCATCTCACCAAGGCCCTTGTAGCGCTGGACCGCTTCTTCCTTCGGCAGTTTGCGACCGGCGGCCTGTCCAGCTGCGATGAGTGCATCGCGCTCACGGTCGGAGTAAGCGAACTCGGAAACCTCTCGCTGCCACTTGATCTTGTACAGCGGTGGTTGCGCGAGGTAGACATAGCCGAGTTCGACGAGCGGGCGCATGAAGCGGAACAGCAGTGTCAGCAGCAATGTTCGGATGTGCTGTCCGTCAACATCGGCATCGGCCATCAACACGAGTTTGTGGTAGCGCATCCGGTTCAAGTCGAACTCGTCCTGAACGCCAGTACCGAGTGCGGACACCAAGGCTTGAACCTCGTTGTTCTGCAACACCTTGTCAATGCGTGCCTTCTCGACATTCAAGATCTTTCCGCGGATCGGCAGGATCGCCTGGATACGCGGATCGCGACCTTGGCGGGCTGAACCACCGGCGGAATCACCCTCGACGATGAAGATCTCGCACTCTTCCGGTTCGCGGCTCGAGCAGTCGATCAACTTGCCGGGCATGCCTGCACCACCGAGCAGACCCTTACGGTTTCGAGCCAGATCACGCGCCTTACGAGCAGCAATACGCGCCGACGCTGCAAACGCCGACTTACGCGCTATCTCCTTGCCTTCGGCTGGATTCGATTCGAACCACGCACCAAGTTGATCGTTCACGATCTTCTGAACGAAGGTCTTCATCTCGGTATTGCCGAGCTTAGTTTTGGTTTGACCTTCGAATTGCGGCTCGACGAGTTTCACCGACACGATCGCTGTCAAACCCTCTCGAACGTCCTCACCTGTGAGGTTGACGTCCTTATCCTTCAACACACCCCACTCGCGAGCGAACTTGTTGACAAGACTCGTTAGTGCCGTGCGGAAACCCTCCTCGTGCGTACCACCCTCGGTCGTGTTGATCGTGTTGGCGAAGGTGTAGACCGACTCTGCGAAGGTCGTGTTCCACTGCATTGCAATCTCAGCACTCAATCCGGCCTCGGTGCTTTCGGAACCGATTTCGATGATGGTCGGATTGGATACGCCTTTACTCGCGTTGATGTGCCGGACGAAGTCGACGATGCCGCCCTCGTAGTGGTAGCGAACGCTCTTCACGCGCTCTTCTGTCGGATCTACGGCGTCTTCGGCATCGATCACCGGACCGGTTCCGGATCGCTCATCGGTGAGCTCCAAGCTCAATCCCTTATTCAAGAATGCCATTTCCTGAAAACGCCGAGAAAGAGTTGTGAAGTCGAACCAGGTGGTGTCAAAGACCTCGGGATCGGGCCAGAAAGTGACGACGGTTCCAGTCACATCGGTCGCTTCACCTTTGGCGAGCGGCGCGGTAGGAACACCACGGTCGTAGGACTGGCGATAGATCGAGCCATCGCGGTGCACCTCGACCTGCAGGTGGGTCGACAACGCATTGACTACCGACACACCCACACCATGGAGGCCACCGGACACCTGATAACCACTACCGCCGAATTTGCCGCCGGCATGAAGCACCGTCAGCACAACTTCAACTGCGGGCTTCTTTTCAACCGGGTGCTCATCGACGGGAATGCCGCGTCCGTCGTCAACGACACGGACGCCACCGTCAGCCAGCAGCGTGACCGAGATAGTTGAGGCGTATCCGGCCATGGCTTCATCGACTGAGTTGTCCACGACCTCGTAGACAAGGTGGTGCAGACCTCGCTCACCCGTGGAGCCGATGTACATACCGGGGCGCTTGCGGACAGCGTCCAAGCCTTCGAGGACGGTGATGGCGCTTGCGTCGTAGGACACCGATTCCTGCCTTCCCTGCCCGGGCTGCTCGGGTTTTCCGAGGGCCCGCCAAGCCCCCAGAGTTAATTGGGGGCCTGTTGTGGCTAAGCCCTGATTCTACAGTCACCGGAGGGGTTCTGGGACCATCGACCTACGTTAAAAACGGTCAGAATGTGTATTAGGGCGATTTGACCCCTAGGGGAGGTACTCCTCTACGAATATTCGGTCTTCAGCCCCCAGCGAATGTCCTGAGTCTTTGAACGATCGGTTCTGGAGTCGCTTATGTCCCGTGTCGGGCGCACAACTGGCGACCGTGACGGTTAGCCGTACGTATCGCGAGGTCCACGCCCCTTCACCACCCGGGGACCGGCCTTCCAGGAGGGGGTGGTCGGCCCTTTTACCTGCACTGTGTCCACCAAACCCGGCCCGACCGCACCTCGCACTTGGTCGAGCAACGTTCCGGTAAGTAGACGCACCTGGGTAGCCCAAGCGGTGGAGTCGGCGCGCAGCACGAGTTCACCGTCGCTCCACGACTCGATCTGCACGTGCTCGGCCACGTCAGGGCCCACAATCTCGGCCCATCGTTCCGACAAGCCAGCCAACGAGGTGTTCTCCTGCCATCCTCGCTCGGCGATCAGGTCTTCCACAGCCGAGCCAACCAATGTCGGATCAGATCCTGAATAGCCGCTAGAGGTCCTTGGGCGCCGTCGAGGCTTCGAGGAGTCTCCGCCCGCGGCCGAGCGAGAGCTGTGTCCACTGGACCGTGCTCGTTGGAAGGCACGTGCAGCGGCGTTGAGGTCAACCTCTGGTTCTTGTTCGGATTCGTGGTTGGAGGTCACGCCGACGTCACCAGCCCCTTGGTCACGTCGAACCGGGATCCAGCCAATTCTGAAGGGACATCTTGGGCGACCGCCGCGGTGATGAACACTTGCGTCACGCCCTGAACCATCGCCGCTAGGTGTCGCCGTCTAGACACATCGAGTTCGGCAAACACGTCGTCCAAGATGATGATCGGATCCACGTCATCACTACGAAGTACTTCCGCGGCCGCTAATCGAAGTGATAGCGCCATGGACCAGGACTCGCCGTGCGATGCGTATCCCTTGACGGGAAGTTCGTTCAATACGAGTTCGACATCATCGCGGTGAGGTCCAACGAGAGTGATCCCCCGACGGAATTCGTCTTCGCGCCTTTCTAGTAGATCTTCTGCGAAGGCATCGCGTACCGAATCTTCCGTAGATGCCTCAGCAATTCGTGGAGACGACGGACGATAGTGCGCTTTCACAACGGCGCCGCCTGCAATGGTGTCGTAAGAGTTTTGTAGATGTGGTGCTAGATCATTGACTAGTTGAGCTCTATTACGAATGATGTCTGACCCGAGCGCTACGAGTTGCTCGTCCCATGCTTCCAGTGTTTGAAACGTAGCCGGTGACGATCGTCCACCAGCAGACTTCAACAACGCGTTACGTTGGCGCAGAACTTTGTCGTAATCAGACTTCACACCGGATAATCGTGGGTGTCGCTGCACAGACATTTCATCCAGGAAACGGCGGCGATCCGACGGGTCCCCGCGCACCATCGATAGATCCTCCGGTGCGAATACGACGGATCGGATGATGCCAAGGATATCTCGTGCACGCGTTGCAGCCGATCGATTGATGCGGGCCTTATTTGCTCCGCCAGGATTAATTTGAACGTCGATTGAGACGTATCGATCATCTTCACAAACCCGAGCACGAACAACGGCTTGTTCGGCACCACTACGGACCAATGGAGCATCGTTGGAAACGCGGTGGCTACTTAAGGTGGCGAGGTAGCCAATCGCTTCAACGATATTCGTCTTACCTTGACCGTTCATTCCAATAAACGTCGTCACACCGGGAGCGAACTCCATATCCGCCTGCTGGTACGAACGATAATCCGTCAGGCTCAGTGCCTGAACCCACATCGTCAGCCAGTCAACCGAACGGGCATGAGCAGATAGCGGTAATCGTCTATCGATGCGCCATCGGCCATCCCTGTGATCACGGCCGGACGTGTCGACTGTGTGAAGGCAAACTGGGCCATTGACGCGTCAATAGCGGCTAAGCCGTCAAGTAAGTATCCGGGATTAAACGCAATCTCGATGTTGTCACCCTCGATATGCGCTTCGAGCGCTTCCTCGGCTTGTGCGTCTTCACCATTGCCTGCGCGTAGTGCAACCTCCGAGCCACCGAAGGTCAATCGCACGGGGGTGTTGCGCTCTGCAACCAGGGCAACACGCTTGACAGCTTCAATCAACGACGAGGTATCCACCTGAGCGTGTGTGGAGGACTCACTGGGAAGTAGTGAGCGGTATTTGGGGAACTCCCCGTCGAGAAGACGGGTGGTGGTTCGTCGGTTGTTGCCCTCGAAACCCATCAAACGCTCACCTTCAGGGGCTAGGGCAAGCATGACTTGATCAGCGGAGGTTAGAGACTTGGCAGTGTCCGCCAGAGTTTTCGCAGGAACCAAGATCTCTGCTGTCGCCTTACTATCTGCCGGATCCCACTCGCATTCCCGAACAGCCAGGCGATACCTGTCAGTGGCAGCCATCACGATCGTGGGACCGTCAACTTCAACCCTGACACCAGTCAAAGTCGGCAGGGTGTCATCACGGCCGGCGGCGATCGCTACTTGGCCCACTGCATGGGCGAATGTCGTTGCATCGATGGAGCCGCTGGAATGGGGCATCTCGGGCAGAGATGGGTAGTCATCAAGCGGCAGTGTGGGCAGGGTGAACGATGAGCGGCCGCACGTAATTACTACCCGGTTGCCTTCCACACTCATCACCACTGGTTGGGCCGGAAGCGAACGTGCGATGTCGGCAAGTAGTCGACCTGAGACCAAAGTCGAGCCGGCACTGTCTACATTTGCATCGATGGAAGCCCGAGTTGACACCTCATAGTCAAACCCGCTCAGCGACAAGGAATCATCAGCGGCGCTAAGTACTAGACCTGCGAGCACAGGCAAGCTCGGCCTGTTGGGAAGGGTGCGAGCAGACCAAGCGACGGCATCGGCTAGGGCATCCCTTTCAACCCGAATCTTCACTGCATGACTCCCTTATTCAGATAACGCGTCTCGTCCCTTGTTCCCGCACCGCGTGAAGAGTACGGGAGATATCCACGGGTGGGCGTTCGAAGGTCGTGTGGTTTAGACGGTGATTGGGATAGATAGTCATCGTCGTAGGTGTTGTGGACGGTGTGCACAACACCGATATTGCCTCCTGGAACAAAGGGTTCAGGTTGGGGACGGTGTGTGTGCAGTTCGGTCGTCAGGTTGTGAGTGGTTGGGGACGGTGGGTAGTCGTTGGAGTTCAGTCCACAAGAGGCGGTCGTCTGTCCACACATCCGGTGGTGGTGAGTGCTGCCTAGGGGTGTTTCTGTCCACAAATAGTCCACAGGTGGGGATAGACGTACGGAAGAGACGAAACGGACAGAACTACGCTTTTTATTCACACCCTTATACACAACCTGCATCCACATCTGGGGAAATCTTGGGGATAAAAGAGACGAAAGGTTTCGGTGGTACGTGTGTGACGACAGAGTAGACCGCTTCATGATGTGTGCCGAGGTTGGGACTTGATGCGGCTTGTGAGGTCGGTGACCTGGTTGAACAGCGAGCGACGCTCTGCCATCAACTGGCGAATTTTGCGGTCGGCGTGCATAACGGTCGTGTGATCTCGCCCCCCGAATGCTTGGCCGATCTTGGGCAAGGAGAGATCGGTGAGTTCACGGCATAGATACATCGCTATCTGCCGTGCTGTTACCAACACTCGGGACCGAGACGAGCCACAAAGATCGTCGACGGTTACCCCGAAGTACTGAGCTGTGGCAGCCATGATCTGGGCTGCGGTGATCTCTGGCCCTGTTTCTGATGGAAGGAGGTCCTTCAGGACGATCTCGGTGATAGTCAAATCGACGGGTTGACGGTTCAGTGATGCGAAGGCGGTCACACGGATCAAGGCACCTTCGAGCTCGCGAATATTCGTACTGATCTTGGATGCGATGTA
>JAURQC010000099.1 GCA_030836325.1 Candidatus Nanopelagicales bacterium | reverse complement strand
GAACCCGGCCTGCGCCGGCTCGCCAGTGCCGACGGTGAGGTGCTGTGGCGAATCAGTGGCGTCACATCGCGTGCCCAGGTGCTGGATATTGACCCCGCCACCGGAGACTTCCTGCCCGCGGCGGTGGAACTCGCCCAACCGGGCGTCATCGGAACAGATCCTTACGTGGAGACCGTTCTTCCCGAGGCTTTCGACGTTGAACCCGGGTCACGGGTGCTGTGGCTGGGATCCTCGGCGGCGTCCCAGTGGCGTGCGTCGATCGATGGACGCGCATTGGCTCCGGCGGCACTTCCTGAGCCGTTGGACTGGTCGGCTGCGTTCGTTGTTCCCGCCGACCAAGCCACTTCTGTCGCGGTGGCGTCATTTGATGACACCGTGCGCCGCGGTTGGCTAATCCTGCAGTCGATAGTGATTTTGGTCCTCATCGTTTTGGCACTACCTGAGCGGCGCGTGGTTGACCCCGATCCCGACGATCCGGATCAACCCAACGCACCGGGAGTACCGCATTTCCTTGACCTTGCTGATATCGAGGCCGAGCAAAGCACTACCGAAGGGCAGGTGCGGTCGTGACCGATGAATCGACCCACGAGCCCTCGGACGTCAACAAATCCGAGCCGAGCCAACCCGAAATGAAGGACGCTGAATCAGGCATCGATGCCGGGAAGCCAACCGCGGCACCAGCATCGACGGCGCGCAGGAGACGTTCGCGCGGCGAACGCCGGGAAGCCCGTTCGCAGCGCAAGGCCCGCGCAGAGCGTGAGACTCCGACAGACGGTACGAAGAGTGAGCGCGGCGTCGGCCCGACCGGCTGGCTTGCACCTGTTGTTGTCGCCGCGATCATCGGCGCGATCGTGGGAGCCGGTTCCTTGGTGGGGGCGAATTCCTCAGATCCTGTCCAGGGCACGATCATCGCCGAACCGATTCGATCGAGCGTGTTGTTGTGCCCGGAGCCTGGAACGGGCGGAAACCTCGGCGTACGCGTGACCGGTGCAGTCATCCCCGGACAGCCTGGACAAGAAGGCGAGGGCGAAGCCGGTCTTCGCACGCTGCCAGGAGCGGAATCGGCGAGTTCTAACCTCAAGGCGCCGGGGGAGCAGGGGCAGATCGAGGCCTTTGGAACCGAACTACCTGCGATTGAGGCCTACGGTGAAGGCGCCCTGGCGCCGGGTCTGATCGCCGACCAGTGGGGCCGTGACCCCAGCGGTCAGGGGCGAGGGATGGCGAGCACCGCGTGCGCGCCTGCTGGTTCTGACTTCTGGTTCGTTGGTGGTGGCGCGGTGGCCGGTCGGATCACCCGTGTTGTCTTGGTGAACCCAGACGTGACGTCGGCGATTGTCGATGTGATCATCCACGGACCTGACGGCGAGATCGACACCCCGACTACCCGCGGACTCGTCGTGCCGGGCCAAGACCGCATCATCGTTCGTTTAGATGAGGTCGCCCCGGGTGTTAATGGCACCGCATTCCACGTGATCGCCCGATCAGGCCGCGTGGGAGCTTCGGTCGACGACGAGCAGCGCAGTGGGTTGGAGTCGATCGGTACTGACTGGATTCCGGCTGCGGCCGAGCCCGCGACTACGGTCTACGTCCCGGGCATCCTCGCCGGTGACGGTGCGCGCGTGCTGTCGGTCGTTTCGACGAGTGACAATGACGCGATCGTGGAAGTTCGGGTGCTAGCCCAAGACGGTAGTTACCTGCCTTTCGAGCGCGGCAGCGTCACCGTTCCCGCCGGCGCAGTGACGACGTTGGATATGACGCCAGCTCTGCCGCCATCACCCGACGGTGTTTTGCCGGCAGCACTGCAACTGACATCGGATCACCCCATCGTCGCGGGCATGCGTCAGTTCTTCGGCGGTAGAAATGTGCAAAATGAGGCGTCGTTCACTGCGGGTGCTCAGCCATTTACCGGACCCGCTGCCGTCAGTGGTCTGCCGGTGCGGACCGCGACGGACGTGAAGCTGCAGATCGTTGCTCCTGCTACGTCTGTCGAGGTGGATGTCACGATGTTGCCGTTCCGCGGTGGGACAACGATCGCCGAACCAACCGACCCAGTGCGAGTGTCGATCCCAGCGGGGGAGGTGCGGGTGATCACGTTCGAGCCCCCGACGGACGTTGAGTGGTTTACCGGGGTCATTACCCCGGCTCCCGGTTCGGGGCCGATTCTTGCCGCCCACCGCGTCAAGGAGCGCTCCCGCTTCGGCGACCTGATCACCGGATACCCGTGGAAACCACTGCGTGTTCGCGTTCCGGTCCCGCAGGCCGTCCCGGACGCGGCTGTCGCTACCCGCTGATTTAGCGAACGTGCAGTCTGAGCTCGCGAACGTGCAGTCTGAGACACGCGAGCGTGCACGCCACCAGTGGTGAGCAACCCCGGCGCGGCTCCACGGGTGTGCGAGATCTGGCCGCTAACGTGCCGGACGTGGGTCGTCGTCGTTGTTCGAAGCCATCATGCACACAGATGGCCGTGTCGACACTTACTTACGTCTATGCAGATTCCACCGCTGTTGTCGGGCCGCTGGCTACCTACGCCGAGCCGCACTGCTACGACCTATGCCAAATGCACAGCGATCGGTTGACAGCTCCGCGCGGTTGGGAGGTCGTGCGCATCACCCCCGACCCCGATGCGCTCAAGCCGACCACAGACGACCTCGAGGCATTGGCAAACGCAGTCCGCGAGGCTGCCAAGCCCCGTCATGACGTCTTCGCGGAGACACCCGAGCCCGACGCCGATATAGCCGCCCATGTCGCGGGTGGGCGACGCAGTCATCTGCGAGTGGTGCCCGATGTTTCGAACGCCGATTTCAGTTCTCGCACCGCCCGTGCTTCCAACCCCGAGCACGACGAGGCTCACCCGGTTTTCGCGCCTCGGCCGACCAAGTCGACCGTGGATCAGCCTTTCGACCACGAAGGTCTTTGGTAGCGCCCCGGTCCTTGCCAGCCAAGCCAAGTGCAGTGCCCCGACTTTTTGCTCCTAGCGCCGATAGCCTTGCCTGATGCGCGATCTTGATTCGATCATCAAGGCCTACGACGTTCGAGGCATCTACCCCGATCAGCTCGACGAGGACCTTGCTCACGATGTGGGTGCGGCGTTCGTGCAAGTCCTCGGTGTTACGGCATCGCAGGGTGGTCCCGGAGCTGTTGTCATTGGACACGACATGCGACCTTCGGGCCCGGACCTCGTCGCGAGTTTCGCCCAGGGAGTTCGCGAGCAGGGCTGCGACGTCGTCCTCATCGGTTTGTGCAGCACCGATGGCCTTTACTTCGCCTCCGGATCTCTGGGTCTGCCAGGAGCGATGTTCACAGCGAGCCACAACCCAGCGGAATACAACGGGATCAAGTTGTGTCGCGTGGGGGCTGCGCCGGTTGGTCAAGACACTGGGCTCCGTGAGATTCGCGAACTGATCGAGGCAGGCATTCCCCAGACCGACGGCCCCATCGGTGAGGTTCGCTCTAAGGACACACTCGCTGAGTACGCGCGCTACCTGCGCGAGCTCGTCGACATTTCTGGCATTCGCTCACTCAAGGTTGTCATCGATGCCGGAAATGGCATGGCCGGTTACACGGTTCCTGCCGTCTTGTCTGATGAAGCGGGTCTACCGGCACTGCCACTTGAGATCGACCGCATGTATTTCGAACTCGATGGCACGTTCCCCAACCACGAGGCAAATCCAATCGAACCCGCGAACCTCGTCGACATCCAGGCGCGCGTGCGTGAGACCGGCGCAGACATTGGTCTCGCCTTCGATGGTGATGCCGATCGTTGCTTCGTGGTGGATGAGAACGGTGAAACTGTTAGTCCGTCGACGCTGACGGCGTTGATCGCCGAGCGCGAACTTGCGCGTCATCCAGGCTCGACGATCATCCATAACCTGATCACGTCGAAAGCCGTACCCGAGGTTGTCCTGGAGAACAACGGAAATCCCGTCAAGACGCGAGTGGGCCACTCGTTTATCAAGGCCACGATGGCTGAGACTGATGCGGTGTTCGGCGGTGAGCACTCCGGTCACTTCTACTTCCGCGAGTTCTGGCGCGCTGACTCGGGCATGCTGGCTGCAATGCACGCACTTGCTGCCTTGGGGTCAACCCCAGAGGGAACCAAATTCTCGTCTCTGTTGACCGAATACGACCGATACGCGGTGTCGGGTGAGATCAACACGCGCGTCGATGATCAGGCAGCCGTCACCACACTTATCGAGACGACCTACGGGTCTCGCGAAGGAGTCACGACCGATCACATGGATGGACTGACCGTCGACGGCGGTGAGTGGTGGTTCAACGTGCGACCCAGCAACACCGAACCACTTTTGCGTTTGAACGTTGAGGCACGAGACGAGGAAATGATGGGCACATTGCGCGACGGTGTTCTCGCGCTGATGCGAGGTGACAAGTAATGAGTCAGTACCCGAACTCCCCGTTGGGTCTATCCCCGCATCTGTGGGATGTACTTGCCTGCCCGTGCAAGGCCCACGGCGTAGTAGAAGCCGATGAAGCGACCAGTGAGATTGTGTGCACGGTCTGCGCACGGCGTTTCCCAGTCCGCGACGGCATCCCCGTCATGCTCATCGATGAAGCGACAGGGGGCCCGGAAACTGCAGCCCCAGCCACGGCCTGATGTTTTCCATCCGCGGCGAGGTCAAGGATTACGACTGGGGCATCATCAATGGTCTCGAACCGTGGACCGGTGAAGCTCCCGGTGGGCCTCAAGCCGAGTTGTGGTTCGGCGTCCACCCGAGTGGTCCGTCGTCGTTGGATCCGTCGATCCATGACAAGGACACCGACGACACAAAGTCCGCCGGAACGCTTGCAGACCGACTGACCCACGAGCAGGCCCCGGTCCTAGCGAAGATCCTCGCCGCGGCGCGCCCTCTCTCGGTGCAGGTCCATCCCAATGCCCACGACGCCAAAAAGATGTGGGCCGACCAGCAGATCGCCGGGCCCCAGATCCTTGCTGATCCGTACGAAAAGGCCGAGGTTCTCGTCGCGCTGCAGCCGTTCGACGCGTTCGTCGGTTGGCGTCCTGCGCCGGATGCTGCGGAAATCATCGAGCGGATCGATGGGCTGGCGTTGGCGGCTTCTGCACTTCATTCACACGACCGCATCTCTGCGATCCAGACAATTCACGAACACCAGGCGAATTCGGCCGATCTCGTTGCGCAACTCCCGAGTGCTATCGACGCGGCTCAGGCCGCGGGAACGATGAGTCGTTCGATGAGTGACGCCGAGATTTCCGCGTACCGACAGGCGGTGGCGGATTTCCCCGACGACATCGGCGTCCTGCTGACGCCCCTGTTGGATTTCGTGACTCTCAAACCCGGCGATGCCGTCTACCTGGCACCGGGAATCCCGCATAGCTACGTGCGCGGAATCGGCTTCGAGGTGATGACCAGCTCGGACAACGTGCTTCGCCTAGGACTCACCAGCAAGGCTGTCTATGTCGATCACGCGCTGAAGATCTTGGACTTCAAGACTGATCCCCAGTTCATCCAAGACTCCACCTCGGTTGCGCCCCAGGGTGCGGCGTTCCGGCTTGAGGTCATCCGTGACGGATCGGCGGTTCTTGGCTCGGGGGAGTACCGCCTTGTAGTGGCTATCGAGGGGTCAGTGGAGGTCTCCATCGCCGACGATGCCCGTGTTGCCGGCCAGGGAATGGCGGTCGCGATCTCCGCGGGGGAGGGTGAAGCCGCGATCTCCACGTCCGGGCTCGCCATTGCGGTGCTCGCCCCGGCTAGCGCTTGAGCGCGTCCCGATCAGCGGATCGGGGCAAGTCGTGGCAGAATCAGGCCGTCGCCGATGGTCCGGAGCCCTGGTTCCCGTCGAGACGCTCCCGTCGGCGTGCGTCGAAATTCTTCCTTCGCTGACGTGGGCTCAAACAACGTAGAACCGACATATGGAGAAGGAATGTCTTTGACCAAGCCCGACGGCACCCCCGACTACAAGGTTGCCGACCTGTCCCTCGCTGAATTCGGCCGTGACGAGATCCGTCTCGCCGAGCACGAGATGCCTGGCCTGATGGCGATGCGCGCGGAGTACGGCAAATCCAAGCCCCTCGCTGGCGCCCGCATCACCGGATCGCTCCACATGACCATCCAGACCGCGGTCCTCATCGAGACGCTGACTGCGCTCGGTGCGGACGTGCGCTGGGCTTCCTGCAACATCTTTTCCACCCAGGACCACGCAGCGGCTGCCGTCGTCGTTGGCCCCAACGGAACTCCCGAGGATCCCCAGGGCATCCCGGTCTACGCCTGGAAGGGCGAGACCCTCGAGGAGTACTGGTGGTGCACCGAGCAGGTGCTGGATTGGCCCGAGGGTGGCCCGAACATGATCCTCGACGACGGTGGCGACGCCACCTTGCTCGTTCACAAGGGTGTCGAGTTCGAAAAGACCGGCGTTGTTCCCTCGACCGACGAAAGCGATTCCGAGGAGTACCAGGTAGTCCTGCAGACTCTGCGTGCGTCCCTGGCTCAGTCTCCCGATCGCTTCACCAAGATTGCCGCTGGCATCAAGGGTGTGACCGAGGAAACCACCACCGGTGTTCTGCGTCTGTACGACATGCAGCGCGATGGCTCGCTGTTGTTCCCGGCGATCAACGTCAACGACTCGGTCACCAAGAGCAAGTTCGACAACAAGTACGGCTGCCGTCACTCGCTCGTCGACGGCATCAACCGTGCGACCGACACGCTCATCGGCGGCAAGGTCGCCGTGGTCTTCGGCTACGGCGACGTCGGCAAGGGCTCGGCCGATTCGCTGCGTGGCCAGGGCGCCCGCGTAATCGTCACCGAGGTCGACCCGATCTGCGCACTGCAGGCTGCGATGGACGGCTACCAGGTTGCTCGCCTCGACGAGGTAATCGACACCGCTGACATCTTCATTACGGCCACCGGTTGCTTCGATGTCATCACCGCCGAAGACATGACCAAGATGAAGCACCAGGCGATCGTCGGCAACATCGGTCACTTCGACAACGAGATCGACATGGCTGGCCTGGCCGCCCTGCCTGGTGTCAAGCGCAAGACCATCAAGCCGCAGGTCGATGAGTGGACGTTCGCCGACGGTCACTCGATCATCGTGCTGTCCGAGGGTCGCTTGCTGAACCTCGGCAATGCCACCGGTCACCCCTCGTTCGTGATGAGCAACTCCTTCACCAACCAGGTGCTCGCGCAGATCGAGTTGTTCACCAAGCTCGATGAGTACCCCATCGGTGTCTACACGCTGCCCAAGCACCTTGACGAGAAGGTCGCGCGCTTGCACCTCGATGCACTCGGCGTCCACCTCACCGAGCTGAACAAGCAGCAGGCCGAGTACCTCGGTGTGGATGTGGCCGGCCCGTACAAGCCCGACCACTACCGCTACTAGTCACCAAGACCTGCACTTCCGCTCACAGACCTTCGAGGTTTGTGACGGGAGTTGCAGGTCTTGGTGAGATTCGCCTCCCGTGATGGGGCCGCGCCTTCGTGCGCGGCCCCATCGCCTTTCCCGCCCCACGTGGCCCGCGGCCACGACTGAGGCGGCAGGGGGGTGGGTGGCTGGATGAGGGCTCGGCGCGAGGTCTGACACACATTGATGGGTGTTGACCCGGAGTGGGCGCCGAACGTCGAGTCAGGGTTTTGATAAGGACCTGGGGGCGGACCTTCAGTTCAACGCAGCGGGTCGAATGATCATCCACGACAACCGCTGCTCGCGCGCGGAGAATTGCTCGCAAGCTGAAACCGGATCCGTTCTGGCGAAACGCAGTTCATCCCCGATGGAATAGTCGGCGAGCCGATCCAGGTGCGCGCTGGCCACGACTCCGACGATCGGGTAGCCCCCGGTCAGCCCGCCATCGGGTCCGAGCACAATCGCGGTGCCGTCGGGCGCCAATTGGATCGCGCCGGGTACGACGGGCATGCTCGGGATCGGTCGAGGTGCATGAATTCTCGGACCGCTCAGTCGTATCCCAGATCGAGCGGACGCGTCAACGCGCCACGACTCACCACAGAACCGATCGGCGAGGTCGTGGTCGACTGCGATCATCGAAAGGCTGCTAGGCGCTGGCTGGATTGCTCGCAGGAACGAGCCGATGCGTTCGGTGACCGTGCCGATCGCAGGCGCACCGAGCAAGGTCTGACCTGGGGCGATAGGGGAGCCATCTGCCGTGGGCCCACCCAAGCGAGAGAAGGAATCGGTGGCTGCCGAGCCGAGTGTGAGGGCAGGCTGCCAACCGGACAGTGCCACGTAGGCCGGTCCAGGACCCCGATGCTCGATGTCTAGTTGCGTATCGGCGTGGACGAGGAAAGCCACGTCCGTGGCTGCATTGTGTCCGTCGATGCGCACGAATGCTGATCCGACGATCGCGATGACTTGTGGCTCGTGGAATGCAAGGGACAGTTCGGTGCTCAAGATTTCAAGAGATGGGGAAGGCTCGTTCGAGTCCTGCATGTCATCACGAACGAGAGCGACAGCCAGGTGGTGTCGCTCGCGATGCCAGGCACCGGACGTTGGAACGCCGACATCGGTGAAGCCGAATCTCCCGAGGTCTTGCACGGTGACCAGACCTGCGCGCTCGACGGTGGCGATGGGCACGTGATCTGCGGGAATACTCATGGGTGGCTCGGATGATCGAGTGCGAAGAAGCGCACTCTTTGACCGGATCGCAACAGTGCGGGATTCTCAGGGTCTGTTGCATCGAAGAGCTTGGTCGCCGTCGCCCCCAACAGGTGCCAGCCACCTGGTGACGAACTCGGGTAGACCGCGCTCATGCCTGCCGCGATCGCCACACTTCCTGTCGGGACCTGTGCGCGAGGATTGTCTCGTCGGGGGAGGGATGCCCATGGCAGCAATAGATCGTCACATGGTTCGAGGTAGCCGAAGCCAGGTGCGAAGCCCATCATCGCGACCCGCCAGGTCTGGGATGTGTGGGCTCCGATGAGATCCCTTCGTGTGATGTGGAAGAAATCTGCGGTCGCGGCGAGATCCGCACCGTTGTAGACGACATCCATCCGAACCTCATCGAGTTCAGGCGACTGGGTTTGACTGGGCTCGATGGCGCGCAGGGCGAGCTCGACGGTCATCAGTAGTTCCGGTTCCGGGGTCGGTGATTCGATCAGCACCGATGCCATGCCACGGCGGATGAGCGCGGCGGGGAGTTGGCGATCGAGCGAAGATGCGATCGCTTCACGTTCGGCGGGCGATGTCGCCTGCACGTGGACGGCACGGTCTCCGAACCACGTTGCTCGCTGCACCATGGTGCTGCTTGCCCTATCGAGAAGCTGTGGCGATCGCGGAAATCGCGACGCCGTGCTCGGTGAGATGCTGATGAACTGCTCGAGCCATCGACACTGCATCCGGGGAATCGCCGTGCACGCACAGCGTCCGGGCGTCGAGTTTGATCATGCTGCCATCGCTTGTTCGCACTCGACCGTCTAGCGCGATGCTGGCGGCCTGAGCCAGGGCTGTCTGCGCATCCGCGTGGACGGCGTTTTGCTGTGAGCGCGGCGCGAGTGTTCCGTCGGAGTTGTACAGGCGGTCGATGAAGGCTTCGGCGACGAAGGCGACGCCCCGTGCCTGCGCGACCGACTGCAATTGCGAGGTGGGCGAGCCGGTCACGTACAGATCCGAGCCGATGACGGTGGCGACATCGAGGACAGCCGTCAGGAAAGCTTCTGCGGCCTCGGTGTCGCGTGCGATGTCGTGGTAAAGCGCGCCGTGCGCCTTCACGTGGGTAAGGGCTGTCTCGGACATCGCGCACGCTTCGGCCACCTCGAGGACTTGGTCGCGGATCAATGCCGTGAGGCTCTGGGTGTCGTACTCGCCTCGCTTCGAGAGACGACCGAAGTTCTCTCGGTCCGGGTAGGACGGGTGGGCGCCGATGGCCACATTACGAACTGCGCAGCTGGTGACCGTTTCGATAAGAACGTCACCACCACCGGCATGTCCACCGGCAGCCACGTTGGCGGTAGTGACGACCTCGAACAGCGCGGCATCGTCGCCGCACTCTTCACCCACATCGGCATTGAGGTCGATGCTCGCCACAAGTGCGAGCCTAGGCGACAGCGTGTCGCGATCAGCGAGCTAGCGGGGGAGGAGCTCGGCGATCAACGTCTCGACTCTGCCCTTGATCTCGTCGCGGATCGGGCGCACGGATTCCACGCCCTTGCCGGCCGGGTCCTCGAGTACCCAGTCCTCGTAGCGCTTACCTGGAAACACCGGGCACGTGTCGCCGCACCCCATCGTGATCACCACGTCGGATTCCTTCACCGCTTCGGTGGTGAGCACCTTGGGGATTTCGGCGCTGATGTCGATGCCCTCTTCTGCCATCGCTTCCACGGCAGCCGGATTGACGGCGTCGCCTGGTGCCGATCCGGCTGAGCGCACCTCGATGCGTCCGTCGGATAGGTGCGTGAGGTAGGCGGCGGCCATCTGCGAGCGGCCTGCGTTGTGAACGCAGACGAAGAGCACGGATGGCTTGTCGGACATGTCAGCCTCTTTCGTGAACGGGATCAGGAAGGTCGAGCGGTTCGGGGTGTTTGCGGGGATACAGGACTTCGGTGAGCAGAGCGCCGATAGCGGCGCCGATCAGTTGGAACCCGATGAACGGCAGGACGTCGCTGGGCGCGATGCCGGTGAAGGTGTCGGTCATCGATCTACCGATAGTGACGGCCGGGTTTGCGAAGGAGGTCGAGGAGGTGAAGAAATAGGCCGAGCCGATCCACGCGGGCACCAGGATCGGTCCGAGGTGACCGCGCCCGGTTCGGGTGAGGGCGCCGATGATCAAGATCAGCCCGGCAGTCGCGACGATCTCACCTAGCCAGATGGGAAAGCCGTTGCGAGAGTTGGTCGACGGATCGAAGGCCGGGAGTTCGAACATCACGTTGGAGAGGGCGACTCCAGAAAGTCCGCCGAGGATCTGGAAAGCGATGTAGAGGACGCCCTCGGGCACCTGCACCTCGCGCTTGACGAGGGTCACGACGGTGACGGCCGGGTTGAAGTGCGCACCCGAAATCGGCCCCAGCATCCAGATCAAGACGCCGAGGGCAGCGACCGTGCTCATCATGTTGAGGATCAACACGACGGCATCGTCCTGGGTAAGGAGCGCCCCCATGATTCCGCTACCGACGACGGCCGCGACGAGCAAGGCGGTTCCGAGGTACTCCGCGAAGAGTCGACGTGCCACGTCAGGACCTTGGCATCTATATAGATGTATGTCAATATAGTTTCGTGCCAAGTGCAACAAGTTCAGCCAGTGTCCATCCGGGGGCGTGCGCTCCGATGGTTCACGATGCACCTTCCACTGCCGGACCAGCGTGCTGCCCTGCTGGACTCGGTCAGCCGATGTCTCGTTCGACTGCCGAGGATCTCGCAAGCCTGCTGAAGGCGGTCGCCGATCCGGCGCGACTGCAAATCCTTGCGCTGCTGCGATCCATGCCTGACTGTGAAGCGTGCGTATGCGACCTGATCGAGCCGCTTGGTTTAACGCAGCCCACAGTCAGTCATCACCTCAAGGTGCTCGCAGGTGCCGGTCTAGTGAGCGCCGAGAAGCGTGGTTACTGGACCTGGTACCGGGTTCTGCCCTCACGATTGGGAGAGTTGTCCGCCGTTCTGTCGTGAACCACGGACGACGCCCCCACGCCAACGGGTGCGTGGCGCGGGTGTCGCGCAGAATGGACCGATGGACGCACCGGTCGAAGCTACGTCAACTGCCGAACCACGGTCTGGGGCCGCATATCCCGGATGCCCCATCACGGTTATCGACGCCGAGCAGCGTGGCGAGGAGCTTCGCACCCCCACGTGGGGCATCGGATCGGCGATCATCACCATCGTTGCTGCGATCGTTCTCGGTGTAGCAGCGGCCGCGCCGCTACTACTGCTGGATGCTCCGCTTGCCATCACGGCCGTTGTGGGGACTTTGGTGCCGTGGCTCGGACTCGCCGGCTGGCCGTTGCTGGTCACCAAGTGGAAGGGCAACGGCCCGCGCATCGACCTGGGTTTTCGCCTAAGCTGGAGCGACGTCGGTTGGGGAGTGTCCGCAGGTGTGGTGGGACTCATCCTCGCTGCCGTGGTTGCCCTGATCACCCAAGCTATCGCCGGGGAGTTCTCCTCGGCCGCCGGAGACGTCGCGCTCGAACTGCGTGAGGACGGACCGTTCCTCGCGCTGTTGGTCTTCGCCATCATGGTGATGGTCGGGGCACCGATCGTGGAGGAGATTGCGTTTCGAGGGATGCTCTACAACTCGCTGCGAAAGAAGGGGCTGGGAGCTTTTTGGACCATCGCGATCACGGCCGTCGCCTTCTCTGCTTTCCACTTCGAGCCCATCCGATTCTTCCTCCTCCTGCCCATCGGCGTGATGTACGGACTGGTGCGCTGGAAGACGGGATCCTTAGGGGCATCAATGGTCGCGCATGGGGTCAATAACACCCCGGCTGCACTCGTTGTTCTCCTTGGCATGCCAGAAGTGACACCATAGGCACATGAGCACCAGTTCCTCGGCCCCTCGGGCTCGCGGTCGAGTCCTTGTCGTCGACGATGATGCGGCCCTTTCGGAGATGCTCGGAATCGTGCTTCGCGGTGAGGGATTTGATCCGGTGTTCTGTGCCGACGGTAACTCCGCCGTCGACGCCTTTCGCTCGTCTCGGCCCGATGTGGTCCTCTTGGACCTCATGCTCCCGGGGCGCGATGGCATCGACGTGTGTCGGGCAATTCGTGCTGAGTCGGGAACGCCGATCGTGATGCTCACGGCCAAGTCCGACACCATTGACGTAGTCGTCGGGTTGGAGTCGGGAGCTGATGACTACATCGTCAAGCCGTTCAAGCCGAAAGAACTCGTGGCGCGCATTCGTGCTCGCATCCGCCGCACCGACGACATCGGTTCGCAGGTGCTGACCATTCACGATCTGTCCATCGACGTGAACGGCCACACGGTACGCCGTGGCAGTGAGGTTCTCTCGCTTACACCTTTGGAGTTCGATTTACTCGCCTGCCTGGCCAAGCGTCCGGGGCAGGTCTTCACGCGCGAAGCCCTGCTCCAAGAAGTGTGGGGCTATCGCCATGCGGCCGATACGCGCCTAGTGAACGTGCATGTCCAGCGCTTGCGAGCCAAGATCGAGCGAGATCCCGAGGCTCCGGAAATCGTGCTCACTGTTCGAGGAGTGGGATACAAGGCCGGTCCCGCCTGATCTGATCATGGGACGGATCCTTCTCTTCTTCCCTCGCGCCATCCGGCGCTTGTGGCGTCGTTCGCTGTTCATTCGTGTCACGAGCACCACGCTTGTCCTATCGATCGTGGTTGTTGGCGCTTTGGGGCTTCTCCTTTTGTCACGTGTAACAACCGGCCTGCTCGAGGCCAAGGAACGCAGTGCTGTGGGTGAAGCATCCGCGGGGCTCGGTGAGGCTCAACGGCTTCTCGATGCAGCAGACACTGGACCATCGACGCCATCTCCGTCGCGTCTCGTCGATACCGTGGTCACGTCTTTGGCCACTCGGGCAGGTTCGCCGGCCACGTTCGACGTGTTGTTGCTCGCGAGTCTTCCCAACATTGGAGCGCCTGAGCGTGGCACCAACCTTGTTGCTGTCTCGAGCATCCCTCCGGATCTGCGCGAGGCGGTCACACAAACCCAACGGCAATCTTGGACGTTCACCGAAATCAGATTCCTCGACGGTCGAACGGTTCCCGGGTTCGTGGTCGGGGCGCCGTTGAGCATTCCGACAGTCGGCCCGTACGAGCTCTACTACCTGTTCCCCTTGAATCAAGAGCAGCAAACTCTCGACCTAGTACGAAGTTCGATTCTTGCCGCAGGATTCGTGCTCGTTGGCCTCTTGGGTGGGGTCGCATGGGTCGTCACGCGCCAAGTGGTGGTTCCCGTTCGTGCCGCGGCACGAACGGCAGAACGTCTGTCATCGGGAAATCTGGACGAGCGTGTGCCAATCAAACGCGACGACGACCTTGCGCAACTTGCTCGCTCGTTTAATGAGATGGCCGAAAGCATCGACGTGCAGATCACTCAACTCGAGGAACTGTCGAGAGTTCAACAGCGCTTCGTGTCCGATGTTTCCCACGAGTTGCGCACTCCATTGACCACTATCCGGATGGCTGCCGACGTTCTTTTCGAGTCACGATCGTCGCTCGGCCCGGAAACGGCTCGCTCTACCGAACTCCTGCAGAACCAACTCGACCGATTCGAGGCGCTGCTCAGTGATCTGTTGGAGATCTCGCGCTTCGATGCCGGTGCTGCGAAGTTGGATAGCGAGTCCGTTGACCTGGCGACCCTCGTCCAAGGAGTCATCGACGGCACTGAGCCATTGGCTGAAAGCAAGAACCTTCGAGTGCGGTTTGCGTCCTATGAGCGACCTTGCAACGTCGTGTGTGATGCTCGCCGAATTGATCGAATCGTTCGAAACCTGGTTGACAATGCGATCGAACACGGTAACGAGACGGGTGTCCTCGTCGAGTTAGCAGGTGATGCTGAGGTCATCACGTTGACGGTCCGTGACTTTGGTGTTGGTCTCCGACCGGGGGAGGCGGCCCTTGTCTTCAATCGATTCTGGAGAGCCGACCCCGCACGTGCCCGCACGACCGGCGGCACTGGACTGGGGCTGGCTATTGCTATGGAGGACGCTCGACTGCACGGGGGTTGGCTTGAGGCGTGGGGAGAGCCGGGTGCTGGTGCCTGCTTCCGTTTGACGCTGCCGCGCACCGCTGGTGGCCCGGTAACGCACGCGGTGCTGCCATTGTCCGAGGAAGTCGTCGATGTTGATCCCGGTGAAGATCGTGACGATTCTGACGGTGCCTTCAGCCGAGAGCGACCGAGTGTTCGTCGCGACGAGCGGACCTCGACCCAAGCTGAAAAGGACGCAGAGTCAATAGTGGTCACCGTCACCATGGATAGTGCCAGCGCCAACGGCTCGTCCACGGCAAGTGATGGTGGTGACAAGCGATGAAGCGAATAATCGTGCTCGTGGCTGCATCGCTGGCCTTAGCTGGATGCGGAAATGTGCCTCAGGCCTTCACTGCTCAGGTACCCACGAGTGGTCCGATCCAACAAGGTGCACAAGTTTCAGGTAACAGCGTCGATCAGTTCATCCGCGTTATTGCGCGACCACCGCGACCAGACATGACTGCACCGGAGATCGTCCAGGGCTTCTTGGACGCGAGCGCCTCCTTCGATGGTGATCACGCGGTGGCTCGTCAGTACCTAACGGCTGATGCGAGCGAGCGTTGGGATTCATCCTCAGGCGTCGTCGTGTACGAAGGTGCTCCCTCGCTACAAGAATCGGGTCCGAATATCCGTTTCTCCGCAGCACAAGCAGGCGTCATCGGACCTAGTGGTCGCTATCAGGTTGAAGCGCCAGGTACCGAGGCGACCACCACGTTCGGATTGGTCGAGACTGACGAGGGCCTACGCATCGATCGTCTTCCTAACGGATTGCTGTTGTCGCAAAACGACGTCGATCGCGCTTTCCGCTCTTACGCCCTGTACTTCTTCGATCCGACATTTCAGATTCTCGTGCCCGATTCTCGGATGATCCCAGTCATCGGTCCTGGATTAGCGACGACCTTGGTTCGACGTCTGCTCGAAGGACCCAATGAATGGCTGCGACCTGCCGTGCGTACGGGCTTCCCCGACGGAGTGAACCTGAACATTGACGCGGTGCTCATCGATGGCGGCGTTGCTCAGGTTGACCTCGACGCCTCGGCCCAGCTGGCCGATGACTCCTCTCGTCAGGCTCTATCCCAGCAGTTGGTCTGGACTCTGAGACAACTTCCCGACGTGCAAGCTGTGAGCATCACCTCCGCTGGGCAGCCCCTGTTCGTTCCGGGGGTGGGCAGTCCACAGCCACGTGATGCTTGGCCGGACGTCGATCCCTCGGGCGTGGGAATTGACACAGCGGCCTATGTGGCGTCGACCATTGGGGTGCGCGAAATCATCGACGGCGGGACTGTCCCAATCGCGGGCCAAGCTGGTACGAGGGAACCGCTCCTTGTCGATATCGCGATTTCTGAGGGTGCCACTCGCGTCGCTGGGGTGGACGTCGACGGCGGGATGTGGTCCGGTGCGATCGTGCCTGGGGCCGGTCTGTTCGAACTATCGTCGGTGAATGCGCCGGTCGCCTTGGCTTTCGATGGCCCGGACAACCTCTGGGTGGTCGATTCGTTGGGGAGGCTGTTGCTGTATTCGCCCACGGGCCGGTCCTTCCCGATAGACGTCGAGGGACTACGGGACGAAGAGACCTTGCGTGCGGCGGTGCCATCGCGGGACGGAACGCGAGTAGCCCTGTTGGTCGAGTCCGGGCCTCGAATCAATGTCCTTCTCGCACGCATCGTTCGCACATCACCCAACGGTCGGGTGGGAATCGCCGTCCAAGATCCGATTCGGGTGGAGTCGAAGTTAGTGGAAGCAGTAGACGTTGCGTGGTCGAGCGCGGATTCACTCGCTGTCTTGGCAAGTGAAAGCGCCGGCGCCTTGCAGGTCATCGAAGTCAGCATCGGTCGAGGTGCAATTTTCCCGGAAGGTGCCCCGGAGGGTCCTGTGTCCTTAGCGGCGGCTCCTGGGATGCCAACTCTCGTCGCGGCTGCCGACGGCGTTGTCTACGACAACACCTCCGGTAGTTGGTCAGGCCGGGTGAACGCAGCATCTCCTGCCTACCCGGGCTAGTCCAGTGTTGACGCGCCTGACTTACGGCGTGCCTGCGACGGTGGCGACGCCGATCACGTTCACGCCAGCGAGGATGAGAGTCGCTGCGACCTCGCGAGCTGTGGTCCCCGTGGTCACGATGTCGTCGATCACGATGACCGGCTGGTCAGGTCGCGGTAGGGGCGATGTGGTGGCAAATGCTCCACGGGTGTGCAGTTCACGTTCCGCGACGCCGAGGCGTTTGCTGCCAGCGTCGGATCGAGTGTCGCGCAGGATCGTCGAGACGCTCAATCGGCCGGACCGACCGCCTGTGTAGGAGCTGGCTTGATCAGCGAGCAGTCGAACATGATCGAAGCCGCGACGGCGTCGGCTGATTCGCCGCGCAGGCATGGGTACGAGGATCGGGTCCGACGGGTGCTCGGTACTGACGTCCGTGACGTAGTCGATCGCGGCCGCGAGCGCCGGACCTAACTCACGGGCGAGGCTTCGTATTCCGTGGTCCTTGTATCGGAAGATGACCTGTCGAACCGATCCGCGATAGTCCAACGAACACGCCACCGGAATCCGAAGTCCGGCTTCTAGGTCGGAGAGGTCGATGTCGCGGCGAAGATGCGGTCGGGGGTAGAGGTCCTGTCTGCAGGCCGTGCACAGAATTGAACCCGGCTCCTCACACCCCGCGCAGACTCGCCCCAAGATCAAGTCAACGATGCTTGTGGCAAGTGAAGACATGCCGTGAGCGTGCCGCGGATTTCCCTTGGCCGGCCATGTCGGTTGTCATGTGTGGATGGTCGGGTCGGGGGCTGTGGGTAACGCGAGACCGTCCTGGTATCGGTCAGGACGTGCCCGATAGCCCCACGAGCCCGGTATTGAGGGCGGCGACCACGGCCGCTGTCCTCGATGAGGTGCCCAGGGCGTCCAGGATCGCTCGAACGTGATTCTTGACCGTGTTCTCGGAGATACCCAGGCTCTGGGCGATGCGTTGATTGGAATATCCGCGAGCCATCAAGTTCAGGACCTCATGCTCGCGGGCCGTCAGCGGTCGCACGCCAGTGGGTGTGGCGTCGTTGGGTAACAGATCGGCAAACCACGCGTCCTCCGGGCCGTCCTCACCGTCCCAGGCCTTGCGTTCAGGCATCGGATGAACGCGAAAGCCCGCGTCGTGGACGATCGCCCGCAGGATCGGCACCGTGGGGCCGCGCCAACTGATCACTGCCAGGCCCAGTGCGGCGAAGGCCCACTGGGTCACCAGACGAACCCCTTGCGTCATCGAGTGAACATGCGCTGTGTCTGCGGACGACGACGCCTCGAGGTCGAGCCAGGCTCGTGTCCACGGGGCACCATCGGAATCGGACGTCCGGTGAGCGCGCAGGGCCACCTGGCCGAGTTCCCATGAGGCCCCTAAGCGCTCCACACTCCAACGCATCTCACCGCTTGGTGCTGGTTGGGGTTGGAGCTGGATTGAGCCATCGCTCAGCGTGACCGGGCCCGTGGATGCCATGCGGACCAGTCTTCCAGCGGGAACTACGATGACGGGGCTAGGTCGCTGGAATGACGGCAATTCCGGCGGAGACAAGGCAGGCGCCCAATGTCTGCAATCCGGGCCGCGTGTGCGCGGCAGCGTCGAAAGGTCGCAACGTGGGAGTGCTCGACAAGGTCCTGCGCGCGGGAGAAGGCAAGACCCTTCGCAAGCTCGAGTCGGTCGCCAAGGCCGTCAACACTATTGAGGACGACTACATCTCCCTCACTGATGAGGAACTGCGCGCACTCACCGACGAGTTCAAGGCCCGGTACGCCGAGGGCGAGAGTCTCGATGACCTCATGCCCGAGGCCTTCGCCACCGTACGTGAGGCGGCGCGCCGCACTTTGGGCCAGCGGCACTACGACGTCCAGATCATGGGTGGTGCTGCGCTCCACCTCGGCAACATCGCCGAGATGCGCACCGGTGAGGGCAAGACGCTGGTTGCGACCCTGCCGTCGTATCTGAATGCCCTGTCCGGAGATGGCGTGCACGTTGTCACGGTCAACGACTACCTCGCCGAGCGCGACTCAGAGTGGATGGGGCGCATCCACCGTTTCCTCGGCCTCGAGGTGGGCGTGATCGTTAGCCAGATGACCCCTGCTCAGCGTCGGGTCGCCTACGCAGCCGACATCACCTACGGCACGAACAACGAGTTTGGCTTTGACTACCTGCGCGACAACATGGCCTGGTCGAAGGCAGAGATGGTCCAGCGGGGTCATAACTTCGCGGTGGTCGACGAGGTCGACTCCATCTTGATCGACGAGGCACGCACCCCACTGATCATCAGTGGTCCAGCAGACCAGCCGACTGCGTGGTACTCGGAGTTCGCCCGCATCGTGCGGATACTCGAGAAGGACACCGACTACGAAGTCGACGAGAAGAAGCGCACGATCGGTGTGTTGGAGTCCGCGATCGACAAAGTTGAAGACCAACTGGGAATCGACAATCTGTACGACACCGTCAACACCCCTCTCGTTGGATTTTTGAACAACGCGATCCGCGCTAAGGAACTATTCAAGAAGGACCGCGATTACGTCATCCTCGACGGTGGCGTTGTGATCGTTGACGAGCACACCGGTCGCATTCTTAAGGGCCGTCGTTATAACGAGGGTCTCCACCAAGCCATCGAGGCCAAGGAAGGCGTCGAGATCAAGGCCGAGAACCAGACCCTCGCGACCGTCACACTTCAGAACTTCTTCCGCCTGTACAACAAACTCTCGGGCATGACCGGTACGGCCATGACCGAAGCCGCGGAGTTCAACCAGATCTACGACCTCGGTGTGGTGCCGATTCCCACGAACCGCCCGATGGTGCGTATCGACCAGCCCGATCTCGTCTACCGGACGGCGTCGGCGAAGTTCGACTCCGTTATTGAGGACGTCGTGGAGCGGCACGCGCAGGGTCAGCCGATTCTCATCGGCACCACAAGTGTTGAAAAGTCCGAGTACCTGTCTGCGCAGTTGAAGAAGAACGGTGTTCCGCACGAGGTTCTCAACGCCAAGAACCACGAGCGTGAGGCCGCGATCGTTGCGCAGGCCGGGCGTCGAGGCGCGGTCACGGTTGCCACCAACATGGCCGGTCGAGGAACCGACATCATGCTCGGTGGTAATCCCGAGTTCATGGCGGCTGCAGCACTAACGCAGCGCGGACTCTCCCCGATCGAAGACCCTGAGGCGTACGAGGCTGCATGGCCGGATGCCTTGAGTCAGGCGCAGGAGGCCGTCAAGGCTGAGCACGACGAGGTCATCAAGCTCGGTGGTCTCTACGTCTTGGCCACCGAACGCCACGAGTCGCGCCGAATCGACAACCAGTTGAGGGGTCGCTCCGGTCGCCAGGGTGACCCGGGTGAGTCGCAGTTCTATCTGTCCCTCGAAGACGACCTCATGCGCTTGTTTAAGGCGGACATGGTCGATTCCTTCCTGCGTCGATTCAACGTTCCCGACGACGTCCCGATCGAGGCCAAGATGGTCACGAACGCGATCCGTTCCGCGCAAACGCAGGTGGAAGCGCAAAACTTCGAGATCCGCAAGGATGTATTGAAGTACGACGATGTCCTCAATCGCCAACGTCTTGTTATCTATGACGAGCGCAAGCGGGTGCTGCAAGGCGAGGACATCGAAGACCAGATCCGTTCCTTCATTGATGACACCATCAACAGCTACGTATCGCAGGCCACGGCCGATGGATACCCGGAGGACTGGGACCTTGATCAGTTATGGACGGCGCTCCAGCAGTTGTACCCGGTGTCGGTGGCCATCGAAGAGGTCGAAGAGGAGTCCGGTGGTGGTCGCGCTGGGTTGAGTTCGGAGTTCTTGGCCGAGAACCTCGTCGAGGATGCCCAGTCCGCGTACAGCCGACGCGAGGAAGAACTCGGTGAAGACGTCACCCGTGAACTCGAGCGCAAGGTGATCTTGACGGTACTCGACCGCAAGTGGCGTGAGCACTTGTATGAGATGGACTACCTGCGTGATGGCATCGGCCTACGCGCGATGGCTCAGCGCGATCCGCTCGTGGAGTACCAACGCGAGGGATACGACCTCTTCATGGCGATGATGGACGCGATCAAGGAAGAGACCGTCGGGTACGCCTTCAACGTCGAGGTCGAGGTCAAGAAGCAGGTTGCCCCCGAGGTTGCCGAGCAGATCGACGTGCTGTCTGATGCGAGCGACAGCGATGCCGGCGCAGCCATCGCGGCAGCAGTAGAGGCCGGGGCTAACCAATCGGCTGAGTCCGAATCCGCTCCCACGATCGAGGCCAAGGGGCTCGGACCGTCGCGCCCGGATCACATGGAGTACTCGGCTCCCGACGAGACAGGTGGGGTCATGCACGGGGAAATGGAAGCCGAAGACGATGGCATCGTTGAGGTGGACCCCAATGCCTCGCGTGCGGAACGTCGTCGGGCTGAGCGCAATAACCGCAAGGGATCTTCGAAAAAGAAGCGGCGCTAGCCTGCTCTGCCCGAAGTGGCTCTATCTGAATTCGATAGCCGTCACGAGCCACGCCTGCGGCCTGGACTCCATTCGAAGCGCCACCGCGTGCGAGCGTGCCGCGCCGACGATTACCGCTGATGCCTCGACGATTCCTGGTGCCACGAGGCAACACCGAACGGCGCGCACCTTGCGTAGCCGAGTCATGCCGTGGGCGGAGCGCGCTGCGGGGTGCCGAGCGTAGGAAGTGCCCCGGATCGCCAACGTGCTGAGTTGATCCGACGCGATGTGCTTACGCAACTGGTTTGCGGGCCGCTCTCCCTGCGCAACTTCGAAAACTGCTCGGGACATCTGCGCGGCCCAGGCGACCGGGTGCGGACGCCCGTGGCCCAGTGCCGCGAGTTCTGCTTGCTCCTCCTCGTCGCGCACCACCCGCAGATAGCCGGGTGTTGGGGGTTGGGCGGGGATTCCGCCCACCTTCCAGTCCAGAGGCAGGGCGAGCTGCTGCGTGCCTTGGCCGGCGCCTGGCTGGGTTCCCACGCTGCCGTCGATTAACCGAAGTGCTGGCCGCTTAGCCTCGGGCCGGCCACCGGCAACCCCTTCTACGAATTCTGATTCGTCGAACGCTGCTTCCTCACACGCTGTATCCATGATCGACCCCTTCCGCCATGTTCGGCTCTTTACCTTTATTTGATGCAGTTTGATGTTATTTGGCATTATCACCCGAGGTGACACTGCCGTGTCAAGGTCCGAGCTGGCACCCTGCACAGGGGTGTGGACATTGGTGTTCTTCCCCTGATCGCGGTTCCTTAAACACGACAGTGGGTGTGGTGTACATCACGTCGCTCGACGATGTCGTTGTTGATTGATCTAGGCGGGAGCGGGGAATCACTTACCTGTGAACAACGACGACGCGAAGCACCGTGAGATTGAGCGGCTGTGGGAAGAAGCCGCCGGGCGGGTGCAGTCCGACGAGGACATTGATGTCTTGCTTGAGGCCAGAGGGCTGATGGTTGCTGAGATGGGCGACGTCACGGCCACTGACCGCCGTCAAGCTATTGACGCCGGCGCGCCGGTGCACCTGGGGCTCCGGGGTGGCTCATGGCTCCAGGCGAGTGTGGTGTGCCATTTCGCTGACCACGTGCTGCTCGCTAGTCGTGCGCGCCCTAGGGAGCGGATCGTGGTTCCTGAACACGCGATCATCGGCTTCGTCGATCTTCCCCGAGTGCTGCACGCCGAGATGCCAACAGGCAACGCGAAAGACGAGTCCTGGCAATCCACTCTGCGGGGGCTACTGGGTCACGGCATCACCATCGAGATGGGATCAGTCATCCTTGCGGGGCAGTTGTCGTGGGTTGGGCGCGATCACCTGACCGTGGACACCGAGCGAGGGTCGATCACCTGCATGTGGCGAGCGGTGGACGTTTTGCGTTTTGACTATCGAACGTCCTCGAGCGATTCAGCATCGCCTTGATCGGGGTTCTGCGTGATGAACGTGCGCGTCTGCTTATACATCCGCTCGATGTACTTCTCGAGTTCCGCGGACTCCACCCGCCATTGCCCCCGTCCGCCAATCTTGATGGCCGGAAGGTCACCGGATCGCACTAGTGCATAGGCCTGCGATGCCGAGATGCTCAGGGTCTCGGCAACATCGGCCAGGGTGAGGAATCGGGCGGTCACTGCCCAATCGTCCCAAATGGTTCCCGGAAAATCGATCATCGGTCGAATCTGTGGATGGCTAGCTCCCGATTACCGCGCCTGTGGATAGCCAGTGGCGCGAGAGTGTCGATGTGATTCACCCTTTCCCGCATGCGGCTACCTCGACTCATATCCACGCGACTGCATCGCCCGGGAACACCTTCGATCGCGACCAATTCGACCTATTCCGGCAATCCGACAGACTCCGCCCCCCGCGCTCGACGGCTGCGAACACCTCGCTGGGGCGACACCCGACTATGGATCGGCTTGGTGTTGCTTGTGGTCTCGATGTTCGCTGGCGCACGACTTCTGTCGCAAGACTCCGAGACGATCACGGTGTGGCAGGCCGGGCGTGATCTCTCCGCCGGCGCCGAGATCTACGACCTTCGTCCGGTTACCGTTGCGCTGGGTCAAGCCGAATCGGACTACGTCCCTGTGGACGAACAGATCGAAGGCCGCCTGCGATACCCCATTGCAGCGGGTGAACTCCTCGCGCGTTCGGCGCTGACCGATCAGGAGCAAGAACCGAGCCGGATCATCACGGTCGGAGTAGATCCCCTTCATGCGCCTGTGGACCTCGCACCCGGGGATCGGGTGGATGTGTGGTCCACGCCGGCGAACTCCGGATTCATGGATGGCATCCCATCGGACAGCTCATCCGACAGCTCATCTGAGGCAATCTCGTTGGGCCCGCGCCTGGCCCTGGAGTCGGTAATGGTCGAGCATGTGGGTACCGATGCCCTTGGTGGGCGAGTTGCCGTGGTGCTGCGCGTGTCCCCAGATCAGGTGGCCGATCTCGTCCAGGCCACCCGATCCGGCGCCATCGACCTAGTGAAGGTTCCGCTCCTCGGACTCGCCTCATGAGCCCCGTCATCTGGTGCACTCCCGGTCGCTCGGATGAGGCAGATCTGATCGCTGAGATCGCAACTCGCGGCATGACGGTGGTGCGGCGGTGCATCGAGGCCGCAGATCTCATCGCGGCGGCAACTATCGATGAGTGCGCCGCGTTGGTGATCGATGCCTCGGCACCTCGATTGAGTTCGGATACTGTGACTAGCATCGCGGGTCGCAAAGAGCGGGTGATCGTCTTCCTTTCGAACGACGACGATGCCATCGCGCGGGCACATTCCTGGCATGACGGTGCGCTCGGAGCGGTGCTGGATACGCGGTTACTGGCTGGACCTGCGGCCGTTGTCGAGTCGATCACGGCGATCATCAATTCCGCACCGGCGCAGCAACAGGATCTCTCAGCGGATCAATCGATGGTCGAGCCAGGCATCAGCACGGTGGACCGCGACGACGATGGGATGCGTTCGGTCCGCGAAGGCAACCGCGGATCGATAGTTGTGGTGTGGGGTCCGCATGGCGCTCCTGGGCGTAGCACTGTTGCCCTGGGACTTGCCGAGTCGTGGGCTCGTTCCGGATTACGCACCTGCCTGGTTGATGCGGACACGATTTCCCCGTCGCTTGCCCACCTGGTCGGAATGACCGAAGACGTGAGTGGACTGTTACTCGCGGCGCGTTATGCCGATCAAGGTGCCTTGGACGCCCGTTCTTTGGGCTCGGCGTGCCGGCAACTGACTAACTCCTTGTGGTTGCTTTCTGGAATCGGCTCATCAGACAGATGGACCCAAGCCCGAACGTCAGCTTTGGATCGTCTGTGGCCAGAGTGCGCACGGCACTTCGATCGTGTTGTGGTCGATGTTGGAGGCGTGTTGCATACGCAGGAAGTCGACGATCCTTTTCACGGGATTGGAATGCAGCGCGATGCGGCCACTCTTAGCGCCCTGCGTGCCAGTGACCGCGTTGTCGCTGTCACACGTCCTGATGTTGTAGGAGTAGTACGTCTCATCAATGACCTACCCGAGGTCTACTCACAAACAGAGCATTCGAATGTAGACATCGTGGTCAATCAAGTGCCGCGTCGTTTGCGAAGTGCGCAATCGCACGTCCGGGACGCTCTTCAGGAAGCGGGGATTTCCGCCCGGGTGTATTCGCTTGCCGCCGACGACTCCATTAGAGAGTGCCTAGACAAGGGTGCGTTGATGTCCGAAGTTCCGTCCTTGGGGAAGACGAGGCGATCGCTGAACAAGATCAGCATCGCGGTAGCTGCCTGAGAAGGACATGATCAGGGAGAGGCGAGAACGACGACGCGATCGCCGATCTTTGACCACTCGTAGAGAGCCTCGGCATCGTCCTCGTGCATGCGCACGCAACCACCGGTAGCGATCGGCAGACCGAGTTGATCGATGCCGTGCATCATTCGTCCGTCGTAGTAGATCGGGATGCTGTGGAAGCCAATCGGGGTCTTGCCGTCGTTGCCGTACGCGAAGCGAGTCATGTGATCAAAGGTGACCCGAGAGTTGGGGTTCCCGCTGCGTTCGGACTTGGAGTAGACCTTGTACTCACCTGCGACAGGACGGTCCCAGCGGCCGACTATGGGGAATCGATAGACGACCTCGTTGTTGTTGTTCATGGCCCAGACCGTCATCAACGACTTGTCGTAAATGATCCGCCGACCCGAACCACCGTCCATCGGGCGTTCGGGCACGTTTCGGGCTTTGGCCGAACGGCTGGCCGGGCGAGGCTTCTTGACCTTCTTGGGTGGGACGGGAACGGCTGCCTTGGGGGCGTCGGCCGCGATGCTCGACGCGGGGGAGTTTGTGGTCCGCTGGGAGGGGACGTCTCCGTAGCCCCAGGCAGGACCAGCGGTCATTCCAAGGGCCAGTGACGTTGACGCCACGAGCGCCGCTACACGGGGGAAGAACACGAGTTGCAGTCTACGAGAGCATCGAAGTTCCCGCGGTACCGCCGTGCGGTGGGGCGGCGTGTAAGACTTGTGGGTACTCGGGAGGTGGTCACGATGGATCGACTCGATGCGGTTGATGCCGCGTTGTGGTTCGCAGAGGACACCTCGACGCCCCGCAATGTGGGTGGCTTAGCGATCTTTCAGCCGCCGGAGACGGGCTTTGACCATGAACGGCTCGTCCGGCTGATCCGCAACCGAATCGCCCACGTTCCCCGCTACCGCCAGCGCATCCGAGAAGTCCCCTGGGGTCTGTCGCGACCGGTGTGGGTCGACGACGCCAACTTCGACGTCGCCTACCACGTGCGTCGCTCAGCGCTCCCGAATCCGGGAACGCGAGCGCAACT
>JAURQC010000098.1 GCA_030836325.1 Candidatus Nanopelagicales bacterium | reverse complement strand
TTCGCGATTTGTGACGGCGCCACGGTGGTTCCACTCCAGCCCGCGCAGGACTTCAAGCGCGCGTACAACGAGGACGCCGGCCCGAACACTGGTGGCATGGGCGCGTACTCGCCGCTGCCGTGGGCCCCCAGCGATCTGGTCGACGAGATCACCACCCGAGTGCTCCAGCCGATGGTCGATGCCATGGCTGCTCGTGGGACACCGTTTAGTGGTCTGCTCTATGCAGGTCTTGCGCTCACCTCCCGCGGGGTGCGCGTCGTGGAGTTCAACGCACGCTTCGGTGACCCCGAAACCCAGGTTGTACTCGCCCGACTGCGATCAGGACTCGGTGGACTCCTGCGAGCGGCGGCCACCGGATCACTCGCCACTCACCCCGCACCAGTGTGGTCCGACGACGCGGCTGTGACGGTTGTCGTAGCTGCCGAGGGTTACCCGGAATCACCCCGCAAGGGTGATCCGATCGAGGGTCTGGAGGAAGCGGCCGAACAGGCCGGGGTCAATGTCCTCCACGCCGGCACCAGCGTGATGGACGACGGCGTGATCGCCTCCGCAGGCGGTCGGGTCCTATCCGTGACTGCGGTTGGTGACACATTGCATGCCGCCCGCGAGAGGGCATACACAGCGGTGGATCTCATCACCCTCGAGGGCTCGCACCATCGCCGCGATATCGCGATGAAGGCCGCCGCGGACGCGGCCGCGCAGTAGCTCCTGCGTAGGCGCGACCAAGCCCGCTGCGGGCGTGGAAGGATAGGCGAGTGAGCGACAGGTCTTCTGGAAGTGTCCCCAACGTCCTCGCCGATCGCTACGCATCTGCAGCCATGCGGGCCATCTGGGCACCCGAAGCCAAAATCATCGCCGAGCGCCGGCTGTGGATCGCGGTCATGCGGGCTCAGTCGGCCGCCGGTCTGGATATTCCCGCCTCGGTTATCGCGGACTACGAGTCCTGTGTTGAGGAGGTGAATCTCGATTCGATCGCCGAACGCGAGCGGGTGACCAAGCACGATGTCAAGGCGCGAATCGAGGAGTTCAACGCGCTGGCGGGACATGAATCGATTCACCTCGGTATGACCTCGCGCGATCTCACCGAAAACGTCGAGCAGATGCAGATCCGTAGCTCGCTGGAACTCATCCGTAACAAGTCCGTTGCCGCCATGGATCGACTAGCCGGCTTGGCTGTTGCGTATTCCGAGACCGCTATCGCGGGACGTTCCCACAATGTCGCTGCGCAGGTGACCACCCTCGGTAAGCGCTTTGCGACGGTGACCGACGAGATGCTCGCTGCGTTCGCTCGCCTCGAGGAGCTCATTGCGCGCTATCCCTTGCGCGGCATCAAGGGTCCGGTCGGAACAGCACAAGACATGCTCGATCTCCTCGACGGCAATACCGAGGCGCTCGCCGGTCTTGAGGAGAGCGTCGCGCATCACCTTGGGTTCGACGTCGTGCTTACGAGTGTGGGTCAGGTCTATCCGCGATCACTGGACTACGACGCACTCTCGGCACTGGTGCAGTTGGCTTCAGGTCCATCGAACCTCGCAACCACCGTTCGCCTGATGGCCGGACATGAACTCGCCACCGAAGGTTTTCGGCCTGGCCAGGTTGGGTCGTCGGCGATGCCACACAAGATGAACGCACGGTCGTGCGAGCGGGTCAATGGAATGCACGTACTACTGCGCGGCTACGCGACGATGACCGCCGATCTTGCGGGTCAGCAGTGGAACGAGGGTGATGTCTCGTGTTCAGTTGTCCGGAGGGTGGCGCTTCCGGATGCCTGCTACGCCATGGATGGTTTGCTTGAAACGTTCCTGGTGGTTCTCGACGGCTTCGGTGCTTTCGGTGCAGTAATCGATGCCGAACTTGAGCGCTATCTGCCGTTCCTGTCCACCACCAAGGTGCTGATGGCGGCGGTTCGCTCCGGCAAGGGACGCGAAAGCGCACATGAAGCCATCAAGGAGCACGCCGTAGCAGTCGCGCTACACATGCGCGAAGGACAGGCGCCTGATCTGTTCGCCTTGCTTGCCGCAGACGACCGAATCGGCCTCGATGAGCCAGCGATCCGGGCCGTTGTTGCCGAGCCCCTTGATTTCGCGGGTGCTGCCACGTCGCAAGTGCGAGCCATCGCCGAGCAGGTGGAAGCGGTGACGATGCGCTATCCGGATGCCGCCGGATATGAACCGGGGGACATCCTGTGATCGCAGCATCTATGGCGGACTACGGTCTGCCACCGGAGTACGAGCACGTATACAGCGGCAAGGTCCGCGATCTCTTTCGAACACCTGATGACCGCTTGCTGTTTATCGCGAGTGATCGAATCTCGGCCTACGACTGGGTGCTCCCGACCCCGATCCCCGACAAGGGCAAGGTCCTGACCCAGCTATCACTGTGGTGGTTTAACCAACTTGAGGACATCGTCCCTAGTCATGTTTCGCGGGCATCTGCGCCGCCGTCGGTGCGCGATCGCGCGATGGTGTGCGAGCGCTTGGAAATGTTCTCCATTGAGTGCGTGGTGCGTGGTTATCTCGCCGGCTCAGGTCTTGCTGACTACCGCGCTACCGGCAAAGTTTGCGGAGTGGGACTACCTCCCGGGCTGAAGGATGGCTCGCGTCTTCCGAAACCGATCTTTACGCCGGCGACGAAGGCCGATATCGGTGATCACGACATCAACATCACGTTCGATGAAGTCATGACAGCGATCGGGCAAGAGGAAGCTCAGCAACTCCGGCGCATCTCACTCGCTGTCTACGAGCGCGCAGATCTTCTGGCACGCGAGCGCGGATTGATACTTGCCGACACAAAATTTGAGATCGGTCTCGGTCTGACAGGCAAGCACGCAGGTGAGTACGTGCTAGCGGATGAAGTCCTGACCCCGGATTCTTCGCGGTATTGGCCAGCGGACTTGTGGGAGCCGGGCCACGCGCAACCGTCCTTCGACAAGCAGTTCGTGCGCGACTGGCTGACGTCACCAGATTCGGGTTGGGACAAGGATTCGGGAACTCCCCCTCCCGAACTCCCTGAGCACATCGTCGAACAGACCCGCGCCAAGTACATCGAGGCTTATGAGCGCCTCACCGGGGAGAGGTTCGCGTGAGCACGTGGTTGATCACGGGGGGTGCGGGCTACATCGGCTCGCATGTGATCCGCTCACTGCAAGCGGCCGGCATCGGCGCGGTGGCTATCGATGATCTCTCGCATGGTCTCGCCCATCGAATTCCAAACGACGTTCCTTTGATTCGCGCTCGGATCCAAGATCGCGAGGCTGTTGCCGCCGCCATCGACGAGTATGCGATTACCGGTGTCATCCACCTGGCGGCGCTCAAGGCTGCTGGTGAATCTGTGGAGAAACCGCTGGAGTACTACACAGAGAACGTCGGGGGGATGGTCGACCTCCTTGCCGTGATGCGTGACAAGGGTGTTCGTAACTTCGTGTATTCGTCGTCGGCCGCGGTGTACGGAACGCCGTCGAGTAATCCGGTTACCGAGGATGCGCCGCTCATTCCCGAGAATCCCTACGGCGAGACGAAAGTGGTCGGGGAGTGGATGGCACGCGATGCCGGCGTCGCCTGGAATCTGTCCTGGGTTGCACTCCGCTATTTCAACGTTGCAGGTGCCGGCTGGGATGAACTCGGGGACAACAGCGTCAACAACTTGATTCCCATGGTGTTCGCTGCTCTGGACGCAGGGCGTTCACCCAAGATTTTTGGAGATGACTACCCGACCCCGGATGGCACCTGCATCCGCGACTACATCCATGTCTCGGACCTCGCCGACGCACACGTTGCAGCCGCTCGGCTATGCGAAGAGCGACAGGCCGCGGATGTTTTCAACGTCGGGCGCGGTGCGGGCAGTTCTGTCCGCGAGGTTATGGATGTCATCGGCACGGTCATCGGCCGAGATGTTGGGGCAGAGGTTGCTCCTCGCCGCCTGGGTGATCCGCCGGCTACCTTCGCGGCGATCGACAAATCCGCAGAGGAACTCGGTTGGCGGGCGTCGCGCAACCTCGAAGACATGGTTGCCTCCGCCTGGCGGGCGCATACTCTGGAGCAGTGACGCCACCACCCATCGTTCGCCTTGATGTGTGGGGAGTGAGCGGTCAGGGAATCGCCTCGGCCTTCATGCGCATGGGACTCCAACGGCGCACCCTTCGCAGACTTCCCGGCCTGACGTTCGCGAAACTCATGGGTACCGGTTCCGGTGAGACATTCACGATGCGCGATGCAGATCCGGGGCACTGGGCAGCGTTGACGACATGGCTCGACCATGACCACGCTCAAGAATTCGGCGACTCGTCGATAGCGAGAGCCTGGAACTCATCGGCCAACGAACATCTGACCGTGACTATGCGGCCGCTGGTCAGTCGAGGTCGCTGGTCCGGGCGCGACCCCTTCGCCGTGCCGGACACCAAAGCTGGGCCCGGGCCGATCGCGGCCATCACCCGTGCGCGGATCAAGCCGAGCATGTGGTCGAAGTTCTGGTCGGCTGTGCCACCTGTCTCGCTCGACCTTCGCGATGATCCGGGTGTCGCGTTCACTCTTGGGATCGGTGAGGCGCCGGTCGGGCTGCAGGGCACGTTCAGTATCTGGCGCAACGCCAAAGCCATTTCGGATTTCGCCTACCGGCGTCCGGCGCATGCCGAGGTGGTTCGTAAAACCCACGAACTCGATTGGTACGCCGAGGAAATGTTCACCCGTTTCCAGGTGCTGGAGATCGAGGGGACCTACGCGGGATCACCCGTGGATGTCTGAGCGATGAACACTGGAATTGCGCGTCCGATGTTCCGTTCGTACATCCGGTAGGACGACCACGATTCGCCAAGGCGCCGGAAAATGTCACGGGCTGCATCGCCGTCTACCTCGGTGAAGGTGCACTCCACTTCGGTTTCGTTGACTCGAATCCGACCGCTGGGGTTGGCGCGCACGTTGAAGACCCATCCCGGGATGCGCTCCTGACCGGCATTGGATCCGGCGATCCCCCAGCCACCGGGAACTTCGACGCCGAGCAACGGAGTAGTGCGCCATTGACCGGATTTGCGACCGAGGGTGGTGATCCACACGACTTGTGAACCGCCGGGAAAACGGCGCATGAGCCGTCCGCCGGAAATCCGATCGAGGAAGCGGTGCGCGATGGTGGTGGCGCGCAGACCGGTGCCCCAAAAAAGGTCGTATGCCTGCGATCCCACGTATGGCACTATATATGGCATGCACCGAACCACCGTGTACTTCCCGGAGGAAATGAAGGCTCGCTTATCCGTGGAGGCCGAGCGCCGCGGGATCTCCGAGGCCGAACTCATCCGGACGGCTGTGGACAAGGAGTTGACCAGACGCCTGACAGGTGCGGGAATCATCACCGACCCCCCGCCGGAGGGGGTGAGCGGCAGAAATCTCCATGAGCACATGGAGGGATTCGGGGAAGATTGATACTCGTTGACACTGGAGTCCTCTACTCCTACTTCGCCGGCTCGGACCCTGCTCACCATGAGTGCGTTGACCTGCTTACGGGGCGGGTTGAAGCCGTCCTCGTTAGCCCGTTCGTCCTTGCTGAACTGGACCACTTCGTTGGAAAGCACTTTGGTGCTGCGCAGCAGGTAAGAGTTCTCGAACACCTCACCTCGGGAGCATTTGAGCTCCCTGCCCTCAGTCCCTCGGATGTCATCGCGTGTGCTCAAGTCATGTCACGCTATACGGAATTGAAGATTGGTTTGACCGACGCATCGCTCGTCGTGCTTGCGGAGCGGTATGGCACCAATCGCATCGGAACCTACGACCGCAGGTACTTTCGTGCAGTCAAGCCGATCTCCGGTGGTTGGTTCGATCTCCTGCCCGAGGGATAGGCTGAGAGCCTTCCCCGCTCGGATTTCCGAGGTCCTTTTCAAGGCGTTTTCTAGGGATGGAGTGCCTGTGGCTCGCGTCATCGTCGACGTCATGCTCAAGCCGGAGATCTTGGACCCGCAAGGCCGTGCCGTCCAAGGTGCGTTGGGTCGGTTGGGACTGTCCGGAGTGCAGGACGTGCGTCAGGGAAAGCAGTTCGTCATTGATCTCGAGGGCGACGTCGACTCCGATCGTCAAGCGTTACTCGAGCAATTAGCTGGTGAGTTGCTGAGTAACCCTGTTATCGAGAACTATCGAATGCAGATCGTCGACGACGAGGCAACCGCGTGAGTGCTCGGATTGGTGTCGTCACCTTTCCGGGCTCACTCGACGACGCGGACGCTGCGCGTGCCGTTCGTATCGCAGGTGGTGAGTCGGTTGCTTTATGGCACGGTGACGACGATCTCAAGAACGTCGACGCAGTAGTGCTTCCGGGAGGCTTTTCCTACGGCGACTACTTGCGCTGCGGTGCCATCGCGAGATTCGCTCCTGTCATGACCCGCGTCATCGAGGCCGCTAACGGGGGGATGCCATTGCTGGGTATCTGCAACGGATTTCAGATCCTGTGCGAAACCCATCTGCTCCCGGGCGCGCTGACCCGTAACGATCATCTGCATTTCATCTGCCGTGATCAACGCCTCCGCATCGAGAACACAACTTCTGCGTGGACGCGCGATTTCACCGAAGGCCAGAACATCATCATTCCACTCAAGAACGGTGAGGGTGGTTACGTTGCCGATGAAGAAACGCTCGACCGCCTTGAGAATGAAGGCCGCGTCATCGCACGCTACTTGGATACGAATCCCAATGGCAGCCGACGCAACATCGCTGGCCTATGTAACGAGCGGGGGAATGTTGTAGGGCTGATGCCGCACCCGGAGCACGCCGTTGAGGCCTTGACAGGTCCGAGCATTGATGGCGTCGGATTCTTCTCCAGTGTCTTGTCCTCACTACTGGAGGGGGCATCGCGATGACTGACACCGTCGAGAAGGCGGAACAGACGCCTGACCTTGAGCAGCCGTACGCCGATCTTGGGTTGAAGAACGACGAGTACCAGCGGATCCGCGACATCCTTGGTCGGCGCCCGACCAGCAGTGAACTCGCGATGTACTCCGTGATGTGGAGCGAACACTGCTCCTACAAGTCCAGCAAGGTGCACCTTCGGCAGTTCGGCGAGAAGGCTCCGGCAACCGACGCACTGCTAGTCGGAATCGGTGAGAACGCAGGCGTTGTCGACATTGGCGACGGATGGGCGGTGACGTTCAAGGTTGAAAGCCACAACCACCCGTCCTACGTTGAGCCGTACCAGGGTGCTGCGACAGGTGTCGGCGGAATTGTCCGGGACATCTTGTCGATGGGTGCACGTCCGCTCGCTGTCATGGATCCGCTGCGATTTGGTCCGGCTGACGCCGACGACACCAAGCGGGTCCTACCCGGGGTGGTCTCGGGAATCGGTGGATACGGCAACTGTCTGGGCCTTCCCAACATTGGTGGAGAAGTCGTCTTCGACGAGTCCTATCTCGGCAACCCACTGGTCAACGCGCTATGCGTCGGTTCGATGCGCCACGAGGACATCCATCTCGCCAGCGCCAAAGGCGTCGGAAACCTCGTCGTTCTCTACGGTGCCCGCACCGGTGGTGACGGAATAGGCGGTGTCTCGGTTTTGGCGTCGGAGACGTTCGACGACGAAGGCCCCGCCAAGCGACCCAGTGTCCAAGTGGGTGATCCGTTCATGGAGAAACTCCTGATCGAAGCGACGCTGGAGGTTCTACATGCAGGACTGGTCGAAGGCATTCAGGATCTCGGTGGCGCGGGTATCTCATGCGCCACCAGCGAGCTCGCCTCCAATGGCGATGGCGGGATGCACGTCTGGCTCGATCGGGTGCTGTTGCGCGATCCAACCTTGAGTCCCGAAGAGATCTTGATGAGTGAGTCGCAGGAACGCATGTGCGCGATCGTCAAGCCCGAGAAGATCGACGAGTTCATGTCCTACTGCCATAAGTGGGACATCGAGGCCGTCGTGATCGGTGAGGTAAATGACTCCGGTCGCCTCACCATTGACTGGCACGGTGAGCGAATCGTTGATGCACCTCCGCGAACCGTCGCTCACGAGGGCCCGGTCTACGAGCGGCCCTTCCATCGTCCGGTGTGGCAGGA
>JAURQC010000097.1 GCA_030836325.1 Candidatus Nanopelagicales bacterium | reverse complement strand
CGCCAGCAACGTCATTTCCTCGATCGTGGTCGTGGATGGGCCCGCGTCGCGGACTTCCGCCGTTGCCGCGGCGGCGCGAGCGAACGCCCGTGGATCGTCGGAGGATCGTGCATGAGTGGCCGCGACGAGGCGACCGTCGTCGATGACATGGATGTCCCAACCGCCGCCGCCGTCTGGTGAGGCGGCGATTACTCGACCGGCGTCTCGAAGTGCGCGGAGGCGGTGGAATCGTTCGCTAGCGGCGATGACCGAAGCCGTCTGGTTACGTAGGAGCGCTGCTTCTTCGAATTGCTCAGTTTGTGCATAGGACGTCATGCGCTGACGGGCTCTGACGATAAACGCCTGCAGGTGGCCTTCGAGGATGGCCGTGACCTGCGCTGCTGATTCCTCATAGCGGCTTCGATCACCGGTCCGCGAACACGGTGCTGCGCAGGAGCCGAGGTGTCCACGCAGGCACTGAGGTGACTCGGCGGACGGGTTGCGCGCGATTCGCGACGTGCACGTGCGAAGGCCGGTGTAGTCGCAGAGGAGTTCTGCGGCAGCACGCGCAACTCCACGTGACGGAAACGGACCCCACGCTGCGTCAGGGAACTGATCGGCCGTGACGCGCGTCGTGACCAACCTCGGCGCAGCCTCGTTGCTCATCTGCAGCCACCATGATGTTGATGCCCGTCGAGACTTGCGGTTGTAACGGGGTTGTTGCTCAGCGATGGCCCGTAGTTCCCGGACGTTGGCCTCCAACGCCGTTGCGCACGGGATTGCGTCAACTCGTTGCGCAATGTGGATCATTTCGGTCATGCGAGCGCGCTGCTCAGCCGACGTGAAGTAGTTGCGCACCCGTGCGCGGACATTGCGGGACATACCAATGTAGAGAGCCACGCCTTGTTGATCGACGAATGTGTAGACCCCTGGCCCGGTAGGAAGTCCGTCGGCGAGGTGGCGCTTGGCCCGTTGTTCCTTCGAAACTCGCGAGACGAACGCGCGCAGATCGGTCCAGGTGTGTACGCCGAAACAACCGACGCGTTCGAGCAGTCGATGGAGCACGTGGGTAGTGGCCTGTGCATCGGCCAATGCGCGGTGCACGGGAGTGATCGGCGAGCCGAAGTGCTGCGCCAGCGTGGCCAACTTGCAGTTGCGCACCTCACCAGAATGAAGTGCCACGCGGGCCAAGCGTGCGGTGTCGAGCGATCTACCCGGGAACCATGTCAGATCGTGTTTGACGCAGGCAGCTTTGAGAAAGCCGAGATCGTACGGAGCGTTGTGGGCGACAAGAACTGCATCTCTTGCGAATTCACCGAAGGCTGCGACAGCTCCTGCGACAGATGGGGCATCGCGAACCATCGTTGGAGTGATGCCTGTCAGGGATTGGATGTGTGCGGGAATCCCGACTCCGGGTTCGACGAGTGTCGCGAACTCACCGAGCACCTCGCCACCGCGGACCTTGACTGCTCCGATCTCTGTGATGCCCGCTTGGGTTGCCGGGCCACCGGTCGTTTCAAGGTCGACGACGACGAACGTCACATCCGAAAGCGGTTCCTCGGCAGCGAACTCCTCCCAACTCAACTGCCGGTGGGTCGGGGGCGAGGACGGGGTGATCGGGCCAGATGGTGTGGTGGACATCGGTCAGCAGGCTAGGTCTGGGGTCTGACACCGCCCGGTAGGTTCTCGGGCATGACTTTCACCCTTCCCGATGATGCATCGCGCTTGAGGTGCGGCCACTGCGGCAACCTGACCCGTTTCGATGTCGTACGGACCGTGCGGACGTCGGAGTACTGGCATGCGAACTTGGCCGGTGAGGTGGAGGTGGAGGAGTGCACCGTGCTCTCAGAGGACGTCGAGGCCGTCCGCTGCCGGTGGTGTTCGGCCAGCGATCACATCGAGATAGTGCCGCGCCCAGAATTCGGGGGTCCGAGCCAGGAGGGTCCTGGAGACGGTGGAGTGTGAGGAGCGAAGGGCGGAGTGTCAGACCCCCTTCATAGCCTCGTGACCATGGTCATTGATTGTGGTTCCTGCCAGGTAGCGGGCCCGGCGTGCTCAGATTGCGTGGTCAGTGTCTTGCTGGGGGCGCCTGATCCGAGCGTGGCTCCGGTGCCCATAGACGGTGAGCACGCACGCGCTCTCGACGTTCTCGCGGATTCGGGGCTCGTTCCACCCCTGCGGCTGGTGCCCGGTGACCGCCGGGCTGGCTGAGACCTGTTTGGGATACGGCTGGGACGCTCGTGGTGCGCGTCGTCACCATTCTGTTACCTTGGGGAACCCGTGACGGGAGAATGACGTCACACAGAGGTCAGACCGATTGCGAGCGCAGTCCACGACCGACATCGACGCCGAAAACGACGTAGCAGGAGGCCGCAGGTGCGAATCCGGCAGAGAACCCGTTCTGCGGGAATCCTGTTGGCGCTCACCGGGCTGGTGGCGTCCGGTGCGATCGTGTCTCCCGTTCAAGCGGCACCCGACCTGGAGCAGGTGCGCATGCAGGTCATGGACCTGGAAGCGCAAGCCGAATCTGCCACTGAGCGCTTCAATGAGTCTCGAAACGAACTCAAGGACGTGCGCCGTCAACTTGATTCCCTGAAGGCCAAAGTCAAGCGTGAACGTCGAGAGATGCGCGAGATCTTGGGTGCAGTCGACGACCTCGCGCGTGCCGCGTACACCTCCGGGGGATTGGATACGTCCCTTCAGGTGCTCCTAAGCGAGGACCCCAACGAGTTCTTGGCCCAGGCGGCCGCACTCGATGCAGTCCAGCGCGGACAAGCCTCAGCACTTCGTAAGACTGCGACGGCCCGGCTACGCCTGGCGCAGTCCGAGGCGGCAGTGCTGGACAAGGAAGCCCGCGCCAAAGATCTGCGTGACCGGATGAAGGAATCCAAGGGCGAGGCAGATGATCGTCTTGCTGAAGCCGAGCGGATCCTGGGCAATCTTGAAGAGAAAGAGCGCCAACGCCTCGCGCAACTCGCGCGCGATGAGCGCGAGGCTGCGCGCGCAGCAGCCGCGGCGGCTGCCCAGCAACTCAACGCGGGTTCCGGAGGTGGGTCCTCCAGTGCCGGCGGAGGGTTCACAGGCAGTGGCCGTGCTGCCAAGGCCGTGCAGTACGCCCTGGCCCAAGTCGGTGATCGCTACGTGGCAGCTGCTGCTGGCCCCAACTCCTTCGACTGCTCTGGGCTGACCATGACTGCATGGCGACAAGCCGGGATCTCACTGCCGCACTACAGCCGTTCTCAGTACTCGGTCACGCGCCGGGTGCCGCTGAGCCAGGCGCAGCCCGGCGACCTTGTCTTCTATTTCGGACGGGGTACTCACCACGTGGGGATGTACATCGGTAACGGCAAGATGGTGCACGCCGCCAATCCACGAACCGGGGTGGTCGTGTCCAACATCCTTGGCCCGTGGTACTCATCGCGATTCAGCGGAATTGGACGAGTGATCAGTTAGCCGAACGCATCGCCTGTTCGTAATTGAGAAGAACCCCTGGAGGCAGTTCTCCAGGGGTCCTTCTTTGTAGCGTTGAGTGGATCGCGCCGAAGCGGTTTCCTAGGCGTAAATCTCTTCGATCTGTGCTTCGTATTCCTTCTGCACGACGCCGCGCTTGAGCTTCATCGACGGAGTCATCTGGCCGCCTTCTTCGGTCCATTCGTCGGCCACGAGCACGAACTTCTTGATGGCTTCGGCATTGGAGACGGCCTTGTTGGCTTCGTCGACGGCGCCTTGGATCTCGGCAAGAACTTCAGCGTCGGCCATGAGGTCTGCCGCAGTCAGACTCTCGTCCTTGCCCTGCACTTTTAGCCACATAGGTAGTGCCTCGGGATCCAAGGTCACGAGGGCGGCCACGAATGGCTTCTGGTCGCCGACCACCATGCACTGGCTGACAAGGGCGTGACTGCGCAGCCGATCCTCAAGCACGGCGGGCGCGACGTTCTTGCCACCAGCGGTGACGATGAGTTCCTTCTTGCGGCCGGTGATTCGGACGTAGCCGCGATCGTCAATCTCGCCGATGTCGCCGGAATGGAACCAGCCGTCGGGCTCGAGGACCTCAGCGGTGGCCGTCGGGTTGTTCCAGTAACCAACAAAGATCTGATCGCCGGCCAGCAACAACTCGCCGTCGTCGGCGACCTTCACGCTGGCACCGGGGAAGGGTTGACCCACGGCGCCCACCTCGATCGCGTCCGGTCGCGAGACCGTGGTGGCGGCGGAGGTCTCCGTGAGGCCGTAGCCCTCGAGGACCGTGATGCCGATGCCACGGAAGAAGTGACCCAGGCGTGCGCCGAGCGGTGCACCACCGGAGACCGCCCACTCGACCTGGCCGCCCATGGCGGCGCGTAGCTTTTTGTAGACGAGCTTGTCGAACAGCCCGTGCTTGAGTTTGAGCCCGAACCCGGCGCCGCCCTCGTCAAGGGATTCGCTGTACTCGATGGCGGTATGTGCCGCCTTGTCGAAGATGTTGCCCTTGCCCTCGGCCGCGGCCTTTTGCTGGGCGGAGTTGTAGATCTTCTCGAAAACGCGGGGAACGGCCAGGACGAACGTCGGCTGGAAGCTCTGTAGCAGGGGCAGGAGTTGCTTGACGTCGGGTGCGTGGCCGAGGCGCGCTTGGGCCCGCACGGCTCCGAGCTGGATGAGACGTCCGAAGACGTGGGCAACGGGCAAGAAGAGCAGGGTCGAGGATCCCGGTGCCTGGAAAACGTCCCGGAGTGCGGCAATGACATTCTCGACTTCGAACATCAGGTTCTTGTGCGTGAGCATGCAGCCCTTGGGCCGCCCGGTAGTACCGGAGGTGTAGATGATCGTCGCGAGGGTGTCCGGCTGGACCGTGGCGCGGCGGGCCTCGAGTTCGTCGTCGCTGACATCGGCCCCGGCCGCCTTGAGCGACTCGAGATCGTCGTTGTCGAATACCCAAACGCGGGTGACATCGGGAACCTCAGGTGCGACCTGATCGAAGATCGCCTTGTTCTTGGCGCTTTCTGCGAACAGAGCCACCGAGCCGGAGTCGGTCAGGTTCCAGGCAACCTGCTCAGCCGACGATGTCTCATAGATCGGAACCGAGATTGCCCCGGCGTACCAGATCGCATAGTCCACGAGGGTCCACTCGTAGCGCGTGCGTGACATGACGCCGATTCGTTGACCGGCCTCCACACCGCTGGCGACGATGCCCTTGGCGATCGCTTTCACGTCGTCGAGGAACTGAGCCGCGGTCACGCCGACCCAGGCATCACCACGCTGGAGGGAGAAGACCACCTTGCTGGGATTCTTCTCGGCGTTCTCTACTACGTGATCGGTGAGATTTCCCGTCGTGGGCGCCGACACCATGGCCGGAACGCTGAACTCCTTAAGCACGCGCTTACTCCCTCGCTCAGGGCCGCCGAGGCGGCTCAGTGTGATATCGAACACCGTACGCGAATACCTGCACTTGGGCGAGTAGAACTCAGCATCCGAACGCCCCACCGGCCTGTGCCATCAACAGGCATTCGTGGCACGCTACGAGCGTGCCTGATCCCGTCCCGAGCATCGACATCGTTGACGAATCCTTCGTCCGGATCCGTCGCGACGTAATGGCGGCTGTGGTTGCCGAACGTTGGTCCACGTGGTGGCCGGGTCTGACCTTGCAGGTCTACATGGACCGGGGTGTGGAAGGCATGCGCTGGACGGTGGCTGGCGATCTCGTGGGATCGTCGGAAATCTGGTTGGAGGAGCACGATCCGGGCGTGATCGTGCACTACTACCTTCGAGCCGACCCCACGGTTCCGGGCTCAGCCAGCACAGTGCGCCGGTTCGGTAACACTCGCCGTGCCCAAGCACAGGTTGCTTCCATCCGACAACGTCACGTCGTGGCATGGAAGCAAGTGATCTGGGCAGTCAAGGACGAGTTGGAGACTGATGCGCGTTCACATCGTTAGCGATGTTCATGGCGCGGGTCGAGCGCTTGCATCCGCCGCCGAAGGGTGTGATGTCTTCGTGTGTCTCGGTGACCTGATCTTGTTCTTGGATTACGACGACCCCGAGCACGGCATCTACGCCGATCTGTTCGGTGCCGACCATGCCCGTGCGTACATCGAGGCTCGGACTGCCAATCGCTTCGACGACGCGCGTGCATTGTCCGATGCTGCCTGGGCAGGTATTGGGGTTACCGATCGTGGCCAACGCTGGACCATTCTTGAATCGATGGTTCGGCTGCAGTACGAGGAATTGTTTGCCGCCATGCCCGCTCCCGCGCTGATGACCTATGGCAACGTCGACGTCCCCGCTTTGTGGTCGGAGTATCTGCGCGAAGGTCATCGGATAGTCGACGCAGAAGTAATCGACGTCGACGGACAGCGTTGGGGATTCGTCGGGGGAGGCCTGAAGAGTCCGATGCGCACTCCGTATGAGATCGACCCGGTCGACTACGCAGCCAAACTCGAGGCGCTCGGTCCAGTCGACGTTCTTTTCACACACATCCCGGCGAAGGATGCGCTGTTGAACTACGACGTCGTCGCGCGTCGTTTCGAGATCGGCTCCGAGGCGATCACCGACTACATCCAGCGCCATCAGCCCCGATTCCATTTCTTTGGCCACGTGCACCAACCCCTGTCTGCACGAACCAGGATTGGGCGAACCGAGTGCATCAATGTCGGTCACTTTCATGGCCGCGAACGCCCGTTCGCCATCGATCTGTGAGCTGAGAAGGTAGCCTCCGCCTATGGCCGACCAAACCGAATCCAGCATCGAGATCAACGCCTCGCCTGCGGAGATCATGGCGGTCATCGCCGATCTTGCCGCGTATCCACAGTGGAGTGATGGCATCACCTCGGTGGAGGTGCTGAGCGTTTACGAAGACGATGGGCGTCCGGCAGATGCACGGTTCCATCTGGACTCCGGTCCGATCCGTGACGACTACGAGCTTGAGTACGACTGGAAAGGTGACACTGAAGTCACGTGGAAGCTCACTAAAGGCGACATGGTCACGGCCATGGACGGTATGTATCGACTCACGTCTGCGGGTGACTCAACCACCGTCTTGTACCGCCTCGCCGTCGACGTCAAAATCCCCATGCTCGGGATGATCAAGCGAAAGGCGGAAAAGGTGATCGTCGATACCGCTCTCAAGGGTTTGAAGGAGCGTGTTGAATCCGGTACTGCTCGCTAGTTCGATAACGCCGAGCGGCGCATCGTGGGTCGAGGCTTCGGCTCGAGCGTCGATTCCGTCGGCACACATCGTCGAACTCGCTGACTTCGATGATCGCGAGCTCGTCCACAGTGTTGCGGCAGCGGTTGGTGTGCCGGGTGCAAGTCGTCTTTCCGACGACCTCAGCGGGGCATTGAGCTCGATACAGAGAGTCGCCTACTTGATCGCTGCATTCGAGTACGCACAATCGCGAACAGACTCCACGGTGGTGCTCGTTCGTGCGTCGGTACCTGAACTTGTCGCCGACACATGCACTTTTTCGGCGCTACTGCGCGTATCGGCGCCAGATTCGGAACTCGCGGCGCGGCTCGGTCAGGTGTCGGAGGCAATCACCGAGGGTCGCATTGAGTGGTTGCTCGCGACGCCTCCAGAAAGCGGAGCGATCGACGTGGCCACCATCGAGGTGGCTCAAGGGTGCGCTGCAGGTCTGCACATACGAGGTGTTCTCGTGGCACCCATGCCGCGCAAATCCGATGGTTGGCCTACGTCCATCCGTCGCTCGACACAAGAGCTCGTAAGCGATCTGAAGGATCGGCTGTTCGGAGTGGCAGTGAAGCGAGCTCGTGGCGGTAAGGCCCGCAAGTTCGCTGCACCCGCGGCCGATTTCTGCGGTCCCTCGGTCACAGAAGACTCCTCGGGCACTTTTCTTGTGTCATTCACCCTTCCCGGGGCTCGCCACTGCGATATCGAGGTTGGAGTCTGGTCCGACGACCCGAGCTATCCGGCTACGCACCTCGTGGTTCGACTAGAAGGTCTCTCCACGCGAATCGCCCTTGACTCAACGCTGCGCCGCTGCGTTGCTGTGGAGGCTGTCGTTGCAGGAGACACAGTCACGGTTACCTTCGTGCCCGATCCAGGCCAATGGCCGTCTTCAGTCGAGGAGGTAGAAGGGTGATGGACTCTTCGAAAGACCGCGAACCGATGGACGAGGGCATCGGGCGGCCGTGGTGGTTGTCCAGCGAGACGGGTGGCACCGGAGAAGACGAAGACGCCGGAAGCAAGTCAGACACCAGTGGCGCCGGGACATCGTGGGATGTGACCTCGATGCTTGGCATGGTGAGTTCTCTAGCTGGGCAATGGTGGGCATCCTCGGGGGCCAGTGAGCACGCAACGCACGAAGATCCTGCGAACCATCCGGACTGTGTGGTGTGCAAGGGCTTGCTCGTCCTGGGCTCGGCTACCCGGACTCCTGACCTGGATGTCCTCCCGGCTGTTCGCTGGTTGCCGATTCGACGGGCCTAACCTGAGGCAATGAGCGCGTCCGAAACCGGCGTCACCATCGGAGTGGACATCGGTGGCACCAAAATCGCAGCAGGGGTGGTCGATGCTCAGGGCTCCATCTTGCGAACCGCTCGACGTCCCACGCCCAGGAACGACGCCGGAGCTGTGCTCTCGGAAGTGGGCGAGGTCGTTAACGAACTCCAGGCCGAGGTCGACGGAACGATCGTCGGGGTGGGTGTGGGTGTCGCCGGGGGTGTCGACCAATCTCGATCTCTTGTTTACTTCGCACCGAACCTGGCGTGGTCGCAGGTTCCGGTGCGGGCTGTCGTCGAAGCAGCGACCGGGTTGCCGGTGGTCGTGGAGAACGACGGCGCCGCCGCTGCTTGGGCGGAAACTCGATTCGGTGCCGGAGTTGGTCTCCAACACGTCGTCATGGTGACAGTCGGCACCGGGATCGGGGGTGGAATCGTCGTCGCTGGTCAGGTGATGCGAGGTGCCCACGGAGTCGCGGCGGAGATCGGCCATCTCAACGCTGTCCCGGGGGGCCGGTTGTGCGGGTGCGGTCGCAACGGCTGTTGGGAGCAGTACGCAAGCGGCAATGCGCTGGTTCGAGAAGCCAGGGAGTTAGCGGCAGAACGACGTCCAGAAGCTGTCATCTTGCTCGAGCTAGGTGACGGCACCCCCGAAGGCGTGCAGGGTGCTCACATAACGGCTGCTGCTCAGCGCGGAGATCCGATCGCGATGGAGGCGTTCAGCAATGTGGGGACATGGCTCGGACGGGGCCTTGCCGATCTAACAGCCGTCGTTGATCCCGATGCATTCGTCATCGGAGGAGGAGTCTCCGATGCTGGCGATCTGCTCTTGGTCAGCGCGCAACGAACGTTAAGTAACTCGGTGTTCGGGGGGGACAACCGACCTCAGCCGAGATTGCTACTGGCGAGGTTAGGCAATGACGCGGGAATCGTCGGTGCAGCGGACCTAGCGCGGGTCGGGCGTTAGGCACTTACGGCAGTCGTCAGACGACGGCACCGTCTCCGTGGTCTTCCCCGGGAGGGATGTGTCGGTCGCGGCGGGCAACGAGCACGATGAAGCCCACGATGGTCGCACCGATTCCGATTCCTCCGAGGAAGGTGCTGAAACCAAAGATGTAACCGATAACCGCAAGGAGCGGTCCGGCTATCACTGCTAGCCATGCTGCGCGAGCAATCGCATCCGGTGGCGCGGTCAGCGGCGGTGGCTCGGGTGGCACGAATACGTCGTCGGGTTTAACTGCGGGCGGGGGAGTGTCCTGAGCGTTTGGATCCTTGCCCTGAGCGCGATTGAGTGAGTCTTCGAACCGACGCCAGAACTCGTCGTCGTCCTCGAACGGCGGCTGCCAATTACGCGGGTTGTCGGCCACGCCGCTCCTTTGCCGGTGATCGGGAACTCACTGCTTAGCAGACGCGAGCCTGTCAGGTGACGTTGAAGTACTCGGATTCAGGGTGGTTCTGCTAGGCGGCGCTTCTACACGCTGAACCAAACGCACTCCACGGTCGACATCTATGACCGCTTTGACTCGGGGTTAGTCGCTTAAACGCTCAATGAAGGTGATGCTGCCATCGACGATGATTGGTGCGTCGTGGTCGAGCGTGGCTACGTGGTAGGAATTGGCGAGAACGACTTCCTCGGTGTCCATCGATCCGACGTGTGTCAAGATCCACTCAGCGTTGGATGCTTCGACAACGTTGTCCTGAGCGCTTCGGAACAACAGCACCGGCTGGCGCACGAGTGCGATGTCCTGCTTGACCACACCCCACATTTCCATCATCGAGTGTGCGGCCTTAAGCGGGGTGCGGTTGTAGGCAACTTCGTCGGCACCGGACTTGGCGATGTCGTTGCTGATTCCGGGGAATGAGCCCACGAGGTGCTTGACGACGGGCAGCAGGTGTCGGTCGCGGCGCTCGGTGTGCACCGCGGCGTTGACGAGAACGATGCCGGCGATGTCGTCGCCATGTTCTTCGGCCAGTCGTAACGTAAGCGCACCACCCATGGACAGTCCGCACACGAATACGCGCTCGCAGCGGGCGGTGAGTTCGCGAAGGTTCCGATCAGCTTCGGAGTACCAGTCGTGCCAGCGGGTGATGTTCATGTCCTGCCAGCGGGTGCCGTGGCCGGGGAGTCGGGGGACGCGAACCGTCCAGCCCCGCCGTGCCAACTGCTCACCCCAGGGGCGCATGGACGCGGGTGACCCGGTGAACCCATGGAGCAGGAGAACCCCTACCCGGTCGTCTCCATCGAATGACCAGGCTTCAGCGCCAGGACGTATGGGCATCGGGGCTCCTCGGGTGCGTCGAGGCCACTAGTGTGCCACCCATCATGGCTACCACCTCCGACTCACGGACCTTGACGAGCGCGCGTGCGTCGTCAGGGAACTCGGGCTCGGCCGACGGCCCTGGATTGCTCTACTGGTTCTTGAAGCACTTCGTCATCGGCCCGTGGCTGAAAGTCCTGTTCCGTCCGTGGGTGGAAGGTAGCGAGCATCTGCCGACCAAGGGGTCGGCGATCTTGGCTAGCAACCATCTGTCTTTTTCCGACTCGTTCTTCCTACCGCTTGTTGCACCGCGGCCCATCACCTTCTTGGCCAAGAGCGATTACTTCACCGGTAAGGGCCTCAAGGGATGGTTCTCGCGGATGTTCTTCACGGGAGTGGGTCAGGTCCCAGTGGATCGATCCGGCGGCCGAGCTTCAGAGGCGGCCATCCTTACCGGCGAGCGTGTTTTGCGTGGTGATCGTCTGCTTGGCATCTACCCGGAGGGAACTCGATCGCCGAACGGCACGATGTATCGGGGCAAGACCGGCCTTGCCCGAATGGCTCTCGAAACTCAGGTGCCCATCATCCCGGTGGCGATGATCAACACCTTCGAGATCCAGCCACCGGGCACCGTGCGGCCGCGGCTGCGCAGGGTGGGGGTGCGGTTCGGCGCACCGTTGGACTTCTCCCGCTACGAGGGGCTCGAAGACGATCGATTCATCCTGCGCTCGGTGACAGACGAGGTGATGTATGCACTGATGTCGCTGTCGGGTCAGGAGTACGTGGACATGTACGCCTCGCGAGCCAAGGAATTGATCGCTGAGGGTGTGGTGGCGGACGCCATCGCCACGACGCGTGTCTGAGTGGGCCCGGCTAGCCGCTCGTCAGGAATCTGACGTCTCCATCCAGCCCTTGCTTCGATCGACCGCGCGTCGCCAGCGGGCATAGTCGGCGTTTGCATCCTCATGTGAGCACTGGGGATCGAAAATCCCTGAAGACTGCCGAGTGCTGGACAGGTCTTGGGGGTCCTTCCAGATGCCGATGCCCAACCCTGCGAGGAACGCGGCACCTAGGCCCGTGGTTTGCAGTTGCTCCGAGCGGTCCACGGGAATCCCCAATTGATCGGCCTGCATCTGACACAGCAGATCGTTCGCTGCGGCACCGCCATCGATTGCCAGTCGATCGAGGTGAACCCCTCCCTCGTCGGCCATCAGGTCTACGACGTCGCGGACTTCGAAGCAGATGGCCTCCAAGGTGGCGCGGGCGATGTGCGCGTCTGTGGTCCCGCGGGTGATTCCGATGATCAACCCTCGGGCCCGGGGGTCCCAGTCCGGCGCCCCGAGGCCGGTCAGGGCGGGAACGAAGACCACTCCGCCGGCATCAGCGACACTGCGAGCTAGATCCTCCACGGCAGGTGCCTCGTCGATGATCTGCAGCCCGTCCCGGAGCCACTGAATTGCCGATCCGGTCACGAAAATCGCACCCTCCAGTGCGTAGTCCAAGGCGCCGTTGGGGTGCCGCAGCGCAACGGTGGTGAGAAGCCCGTTGCTGCTTGGTCGAGCGGAAGTTCCGGTGTGCACGAGCAAGAAGGAACCCGTTCCGTAGGTGCACTTCGCGGCACCTGCTGCGAATCCGGCTTGCCCGGCAAGAGCAGCTTGTTGGTCACCAGCGATGCCAGAGATGGGTACTTCCAGCCCGCAGAAGACGGCTGGATCGGTATCTGCCACCGGCCCGTAGGACGAGACGACCTCCGGTAATGCGTCCAGCGGCACACCAAAGATCTCGCATAACTCCGGGCTCCAGGCTCCTTGGTGAATGTCGAAGAACAGCGTCCGGGAGGCGTTGGTGGCGTCGGTGATGTGTTCGAGGCCACGCGTCATGCGAGCGATCAAGTACGAGTCGACTGTGCCCATCGCCATCCGGCCGTCGACAACATGCGCCCAGTGCTGCGGCTCGTTCTCTCGGATCCACATTGCCTTGGTCCCGCTGAAATAGGGGTCCAGTCGCAGGCCGGTGCGTTGCGTTATGAGGTCTTCGTGCCCAGCGGCTCGCAGTCGGTCGCAGATGGGGGCTGTTCTTCGGTCCTGCCACACGATGGCGCGACGTGGTGAACCCATGGTCTCGCGGTCCCACAGACACCAGGTTTCGCGTTGATTTGTGATGCCGAGTGCAACGATCGAGTTCCGATCCACGTGGCCTAGAGCTTCCTCGGTGGCCGCAAGAGTGGCGGTCCAAATCTCACCGAGGTCATGTTCGACTTGGTCGTCGGCGGGGAAGTGCTGGGTGAACTCCCGATATCCCGTAGCGATCACGCGAGCCGAGCGATCCACCACGAGTGCAGTCACCCCTGTCGTTCCGGCGTCGATGGCCAGGATCAGTTCGTTCCCTGAAGACTGGATACTCACGGACTCATAGTGCACTGGAATGGCACTCGGCACGCGGTGACCGTGCGGTCCGAGACGGACGATCCGCCTGTCGTATTCGCAGGCGCTGAATCCGCTAGGTTTGCCCATGACAGCGTTTGCAAAATTCTGGAGGGAATGTCGATGCGCGTTGGAGTCCTCACTGGTGGCGGCGACTGCCCAGGCTTGAATGCCGTGATTCGAGCGGTTGTCCGTCGCGGCGTCAGCGATTACGGCTATGAGTTTGTGGGCTTCCGAGACGGCTGGAAGGGTCCGCTCGACGGCCTGACTATGGACCTGGGGATTCCGCAGGTCCGTGGCATCCTTCCGCGTGGCGGCACCATCCTCGGCTCATCGCGCACCAACCCGATCAAGGTTGACGGCGGCATCGACCAGATCAAGGACAACATGAAGGCCCTGGGCATCGACGCTCTCGTGGCAATCGGCGGTGAGGACACCCTTGGCGTAGCCACGGCGCTAACGGAGGCAGGTGTTCCAGCCGTCGGTGTGCCGAAGACCATCGACAATGATCTCAGCGCAACTGATTACACCTTTGGTTTTGACACCGCAGTCACCGTCGCGACCGAGGCAATCGACCGCTTGCACACCACCGCGGAATCCCACCACAGGATCTTGATCTGCGAGGTCATGGGACGGCACGCTGGCTGGATTGCCTTGCACTCGGGAATGGCCGGTGGCGCAAACGTGATCTTGATCCCCGAGGTCCCCTTCGATCTCGATCAGGTGGTCGAGTGGGTCGAATCACGATTCCGTTCACACTACGCCCCGATCATCTGCGTTGCCGAAGGAGCGTTGCCGACTGACGGTGAACTGGTGACCAAGGACGCATCCCTGGACGCCTTCGGTCATGTGAAGTTGTCCGGTATCGGTGAGTGGCTGGCGCAGCAGATCGAGGCCCGCACCGGCAAGGAGGCTCGCACCACCGTGCTTGGACATATCCAGCGCGGTGGATCACCCACGCCGTTTGATCGGGTGTTGGCGACCCGCTTCGGACTCAATGCCATCGAGGCGGTCAAGGACGAGGCGTGGGGAACCATGGTTGCACTGCAGGGAACGGACATTGTTCGTGTACCACTGCAGGCAGCGACGGGAACACTCAAGACCGTTCCGATTGAGCGCTACGAAGAGGCCATGGCCTTCTTCGGCTGAGCCCCGCCTACCCTTTCCCCGTGAACACCATCACCTGGCCGGATCTTCCCGCTGTCCAGCAACCGCCATGGCCGGACGCTGCCGAGGTTGAGCGTGCCGTCACCGAGCTTCGCACGCTTCCGCCCTTGGTGTTTGCCGGTGAGTGCGACCTGCTGACCGAACGTCTCGCCCAGGCATCTCGAGGTGAGGCATTCGTCCTCACCGGAGGTGACTGCGCGGAGACGTTCGAAGCCAATACGGCCGAGTCCATCCGCGCTCGGTTGAAGACCGTTTTGCAGATGTCGGTCGTCTTGACGTACGCGGCATCGCTACCCGTAGTCAAGATGGGGCGGCTTGCCGGGCAGTACTTCAAGCCGCGAAGCAAGACCATCGAGAACCGCGATGGTGTCGAACTCACCAGCTATCTTGGCGATGCCGTCAACGCACTGCCGTTCGATTCCGAATCTCGGCGTCCGGATCCGCAACGGCTCCTTCAGGCGTACCACGCGTCGAGTAGTGCGCTCAATCTCGTGCGAGCGTTCACTCAGGGTGGCTACGCCGACCTACGGCAGGTCCATGCGTGGAATCAGGACTTCGTGCGAGACTCCGCTGCCGGTGAGCGTTACGAGGAGCTCGCCCAGCACATTGATCGTGCGCTTTCATTCATGCAGGCGTGTGGTGCTGATCCAGCTGAGTTTGAGCGCGTGGAGTTCTATGCCGCTCATGAAGCACTGTCTATGGACTACGAGCGAGCACTAACCCGTATCGACTCGCGGACCGGCAATCCGTACGACGTCTCGGGCCACTTCCTGTGGATCGGTGAGCGGACCCGTCAACTCGACGGTGCTCATGTGCACTTTGCCTCCACCATCAGCAACCCGATCGGGATGAAGGTCGGCCCAACTGCATCCCCGGATGACATTGTTGAAGCAGCACAGATCCTGAACCCTGATCGCATTCCCGGTCGGTTGTCGTTGATCACCCGGATGGGCGCGGGCAACGTCCGAGATGTGCTCCCCAGCATCGTCCAAAAGGTCGACGCCAGTGGCATCCCGGTGGTGTGGGTGTGCGATCCCATGCATGGCAACACCCGCGAAGCATCCAGCGGCCACAAGACTCGCCTTTTCGATGACGTCATCGACGAGGTTGAGGGCTATTTTGAGGTGCACCGTCAGTTGGGTACTTTCCCTGGAGGTATCCACGTGGAGCTCACCGGTGACGACGTCACCGAGTGCGTGGGTGGCACCGGTGGAGTCGCCGAGGCCGACCTGCATCAGCGGTACGAGACCGCGTGCGATCCGCGATTGAACCGCGAGCAGAGTCTGGAATTGGCGTTCCTCGTCGCGGACATGCTTCTCAAGCGTTGATCTAGCCCCTGGCCGAATCGACGATGGACCGACGGGCGCGCTTGGCAGCGATCCTGGAGCGCGACGGTGGTGCGTGTGTGTGGTGTCGTCGACCCATAGACACCGACCTCGTGGCTGCCACCACCGAGCACCTGGTTCCTCGAATCAAGGGTGGGCCGAGTTGGTTGGAAAACGAAGTCGCAGCGTGCCGTCGATGCAATGGCGAGCGCGGTCATCGAACTCCGGCTGAATGGATCGATGAATGTCAACGTCGTGGATGGGATCCGGCGATTGATGTCCTTATCTCAACGTTCGAAGCATTCAAATTGCGCGTCAAGCGAGACGGTGGTGCACGGCGAGCTCGGCCGTATGTTGACAGTCAACTGCGGAGACTTCGAAGGATGATTGCCTGAGTGCGTCAGATGATCCGAAGGATCACTGTGGTGCCGCGCGGAACCAGCTCACCTGGCGAGGGTGATTGATCGAATACGCGATTGAGCCGCGTCACCTCGCCGTCGTCGATCTCCGCTTTCAGGCCGAGTCGTTCGAGCGCTTCGACGGCCGCTTTGCGGCGCAGGTCGATTAGGTCAGGAACTTCGACTGGGGGTGGTCCTTTCGAAATAACCAGTTCGACAGTACTGCCGGAGTCGACCACCGTCGCGGCCTTGGGTGACATCGACACCACGCGGCCCTGGGCGACACTTGTGGAGAACTCCTTAGTGGTAGTCACTTGCAATCCGGATTCCTCGAGTCGCTTCGTGGCGACCGACTGCTTTTTGCCGGTGATGTCGGGAAGTTCGACGGGTTCGGGTCCCTTGGAGACCACAAGATTGACAGGCGTATCCGGCGGAACAGGTTCGCCGATGGCCGGTTCGGTGCGTGCAACCTGTCCCGCGGGTACTTGATCATCGAACGCCTCGACTCGACCGGCCGTTGCTAAGCCTGCTTCCACTATCGCTGCCGTCGCCTCAGCCGGCGTGGAACCTCGGACATCGGGAACCGAGTACCGCTCGGGACCGAGTGAGATGACGGCTGAGACGGTGCCGCCGGGGCGGATGCCATCTCCTGGTAGTGGATCGGTGGTCATGATCGAACCGGCCGGAACGGTCTCGCTGTATTCCTCGGCTGCGGCTTCTAGCGCTAGGCCTTCTGCTGACAACGATGACGTTGCTTGGTCGAACGGTTGCCCAACGACGTCAGGCGTGGGGGAGTAGGTGCCCGGTCCAGCGGCTAGCCACCATCCGGCGAAGCCCGCGCCACCGATAGTCAGCGCAACGATTACGGCGATGATCGCGCGCAGGCCGGTGCGTCGTCGAGGTTCGTAGTACTCGTCCTCGTAGTTGTCCTCGTAGTTGTCGTCGTAGTTGGTGTAGTCGTAATCCTCGAGCTGGTGGTTGCCATAGCCGCTGTCAGTGTCGTCGGCATATGCGGTGCCGACAACCAGGGTGTCGTTCATCGCAGGAGCGTCGATGAACGGTTCGGGGGCTGGCAGACCAGCTCGGGCTCGTTTGATGTCGATGAGGAAGTCCTGGCCACTGCGGTAGCGCTGCGCGGGATCGCGGCGAGTGGCCGTGCGCACGATTGCATCCGCTTCCGCCGGAATGCCCGACCGCACTCTGGACGGAGCGGGAACATCGGAGTTGACGTGTTGGTAGGCCACGGACAGTGGAGTATCGCCAGCGTGTGGCACCTGGCCGGTGATCATTTCGAACAGGCAGATGCCCGCGGCATAAATGTCAGTGCGTTCATCTGCGTCTCCGCGCTCGACCTGCTCTGGTGCGAGATAGGCGACGGTTCCGATCAGCACCCCTGCCGTGGCGTTTGTCTCCGACGTTGCAACCGCCCGCGCTAGTCCGAAATCGGCGACCTTGACGCGGCCATCGTGAGAGATCAGGACGTTCTCGGGCTTTATATCGCGGTGCACGAGGCCGGCGGCGTGGGCTGCTTCGAGTGCCTCGAGTACGGGTTCGAGAAAGACGAGCGCTTGCTCGGTGGTGAGTGGTCCGTACTCACGGATGACATCACGCAGCGTGCGTCCGGGAATGAGTTCCATGGCGAGGTAGACGAGTCCGTCGGCTTCACCCTGGTCGTACACGCCGACCACGTGCGGGTGGGAAAGGCGCGCTGCAGATTTCGCCTCGCGCTCGAAACGGGCGACGAATCCGGGGTCGGCGGCCAGATGCGGGTGCATGACCTTGAGTGCAACTTTGCGATCCAGGCGCAGATCGATCGCCTCATAGACGGTGGCCATGCCCCCGCGGGCGAGTAGTGCGCGGATTTCGTAGCGAGATCCGACGATTTTGCCGACGAGGCCAGCGCGGGGACCCGTCTCCATTCTTGCGAGTTTAGGTTGGGATCGGTACCGGCTCCGGTAGCCACGCGGCCGCTAGTTGAGCAAGGGCAGGAGGGCGGCCGATGCGGCTTCTACTCGCACTCTGCCCGATCCGGTGGCGAGGTGCAGGCGATGCTCGTCGATATGCGGGATCACCAGCTCCTGCAGGAGTTGATCGGTTGCCTGTCTCACCTGTGGCCCATCACGGTGCGGGCCATCGGGCTCCCATGTGATGTCCGGCCGACACCAGATGATTAGGTCGGCGTCACTGGTTTGCGCAAGCGCCTTGTCGAGCAGCGATGAGTCATCGAAGTACTGGATGCTGTAAACGGCGGTCATGAGTGGGGCCGGATCGCAGATGACAACATCCGTACCCCTCGCGCGACCAGAGGCCAGTGCATCGGACTGTGCTTGCCAGATTTTCGGTTGGTCCTCCTCGAGCGGGGTCCGACCCCTTTCGTCGACGAACGTCCGCAGTACCTCCGGAATGACCAGCGAGGAGTTGCCGCAACTCGCCATCTCCTGCGCCAAAGCCAGTGCAAGGTGCGTCTTACCGGTGCACTCGCCCCCGAGGAGTAGCGCGGTGATGCTCATGGGCAAGTATTGGAGCATGCCGGCCTCACTTGCCTACGTGGGCGTCCTCGTCTTTGTGCTTATCGGGTCGTTGTGGTTGGAAGTCGTCTTGCGCACCCACGTCCTTGCACGCTGGCCGCGGCTGGTGCTGGTCATGGTGTTGGTCATCTGGCCGTTCCTGTTGTGGGATGCGTACGCCATTTCGCAGGGGCACTGGTTCTTCGACACCTCACTCATCACCGGGGTCTACCTTCCCGGTGACGTTCCTCTCGACGAACTGCTGTTCTTCCTGGTGATTCCGTTGGCGTCGATCCTGACGCTCGAAGCCGTCCGCAGTGTCAAGGGGTGGCCCGTGGGTGACGGTGCAGATCCTGTCGAGGTGAGCGAGTCATGACCTACACACAGATCGCCGTGCTCGCAGTCCTCACCGCGGTAGTGGTGGACCTCTTCGGCCTTCGCACGCGCTTGGTGACGAGACTGGCGTTTTGGGTGTCCTACGCGATCATCTTTTTCTTCCAGTTGATAACTAACGGCATGTTCACTGGTTTTGGGATCGTCCAGTACGACGGCGCAGCGATCATCGGATCCACCTCACCCACCGATGGCCCACCGCCCCTGCTCGGTGACGGGCGAATCGCCTTCGCGCCGGCCGAAGACCTGATGTTCGGCTTCGCCTTGGTGCTGCTCTCGTTGTCGCTATGGGTGCTGTTCGGTCGGATAGGAATCGCTAGGCGACCAACCGCGGGGCCGCCCTTGTGGCGGACGTGGAATCGCAAGGACCGCGTGAGAAGTACCGACGCCTAGTTGGTCGCGTACGTCGGGTTGATGCCGCGGACATGTCCTGGACCGAAGCGGCGTCGGGCTTTGACGGCCTTGCGCCACGCGGGAAGTGCCACCCATAGGCGCTGCTTCATCGGCACCGTGGCCCGTTTTTTGAAAACCTCGTAGTCGATATTGACCACTTCGTCGGCGATGCCGCAGTACAGGACTCGGGCAGCATCAATGCAGTCCCGAGACGATGGATGGAGCATGTCGATGCCGGGACGGGACTCCAACTCAAGTCTCTTGACTCGATCGATCTGGTGACGCAGGGCAGCTTTGACCTCAGCCGTCGCCTCACGTTTCATGAGAACTTCTCTGGTGACGCCGAAGCGCTCGAGTTCATCCATCGGCAGGTACACCCGACCTCGATCGAGATCCTCAGAGACGTCCCGAACGAAGTTGGCTAGTTGGAAGGACACACCAAGCTTCATGGCGTAATCGAAGGCAGCCGGGTCAGACGGTTCCAGGATCGGGACCATCTGCAGGCCGATCACGGCCGCCGATCCATAGACGTATTCGTAGAGATCGTCGTAGGTGCGGTACTCGGTCACGGTGAGGTCCATGGTCATCGAGTGCAAGAAAGCTTCGAAGTACTCACGGGGGATCTCCCACCGTCGGACGGTGTCCACGACCGCGCGACACACTGGATCGTCGGAATGTCCTGCGTCGAGGTCGGCTAGGAAAGCATCACCCCATGAGCGCAGCCAGTCGGCCTTTTGTTGTTCGGTGAGGGTTGAAGCAAGATCATCGACGATCTCGTCGGCGTAGCGGGCAAATCCGTAGAGAGCGTGCACGTAAGGCCGTTTACCTGGAGGCAAGAGGAGTGTCGCGAGGTAGTAGGTCTTGCCGTGCGCGGCGTTGAGTTGCCGGCAGCGCTCGTAGGACGCACGCATCTGTGGATCGCTGATCCCTGCGGCATTCAGGTCCCGAGAACTCACCGGCTCATCCTGGCATGCCCCCGATCAACGACGGGCGCGCGAGCGATACGTCGGGTCTGGGCCAGTGATTCGCTCGGCGGCCAAGCGTCCCGACACGAGCACCATGGGAACGCCGACGCCGGGCTGGGTTCCCGAACCGGTGAAGACCACGTTCTCACCCCACAGATTTCCGGGGCGGAAAGGTCCTGTCTGTAGGAAGGAGTGCGCTGACGCAAACGGTGCACCCCGCTCCATTCCGCGATCGGCCCAGTCTTGGGGAGTGGTGATGTCCTCAACCTCGATCGCATCACCGAAGCCCACGTAACCGCGCTCCTCGAGCGTGCGTATGACCTCGTCGCGGTAGCGATCCTTGGTGAGCGACCAATCGATCGGCGAATCGAGGTTAGGCGTTGGGAAAAGGACGTAATAGATCTGTTTGCCGTCCGGCGCGAGGTCGGGATCGGAGTGGCTGGGGTTGGTTACCAGAAGACTCGGGTCACTCATCAATTGCTGGCGGTCGATCAGGTCCTCGAAGACACCTTTCCACGACTTGCCGAAGTGGATGTTGTGATGAGCGATCTTGGAGTACTGAGCCGATGAACCGGCAAGCAGCAGGTAGCACGACGGTGAGTAGTCCAGGCGCCGAACGCTCCACGGCTCGCGCCCGAGTAGATCGCGGTAGGCAACGGGAAGGTCAGGGTTCAAGACAAAGGCGTCTGCGGTGATGCGTTCACCATCGGAGGTAATGGCGGCGGTTGCGCGATCACCAATCGTTTCGATCGACTCGACGTTCACGTTGTACCGGATCGTCACGCCGTGCTTTTCCGCGGCTGCAGCCATGGCCTGCGGAACGGCGTGCATCCCACCCTTTGGGAAGAAAACGCCGGCCACGGAATCCATGTAGGCGATGACTGCGTAAATGGCGAGTGCGTCGTAGGGAGACAGTCCCGCGTACATCGCTTGGAAGGAGTAGACGCGCTCGGTGCGGGGATCCTTCAGGTACTCGCGCACCTTGGGGGCCAGCTTGCGAAAGCCGCCGATGGCGAACAGTTTGGCGAGATCGGGAGTGAGGAGATCGAGGGGCGAATCGATGTTGCGATCAATGAAGTCCTTCATCTCATAGCGGTAGAGATCAGAGACGAAATCCACGTAGCGCCGATAGCCAGCTGCCTCGTCGGGACCGATCACAGTGCTGATCTCTTCGGCCATTTCATCCACATCGGCGTGAACGTCCAGAACGGAGCCGTCCGGGTAGAACGAGCGATACAGGGGTGCGACCGGGGAGAGTTCGAGCCAATCGGACATGTTCTCGCCGAGCGAGTCGAAGGCGTCGGCGATCAAATCGGGCATCGTGAGAACCGTCGGTCCGGTGTCGATGCGGTACTCCCCACTGGCTCCTTGGAGGGAGACCTGTCCGGCGCGCCCTCCTGGCTTGTCGTCGCGTTCGAGGATGGTCACCGATCGACCGGCACCCGCCAGGCGCATCGCTGCTGAGAGTCCAGCGAGCCCCGCTCCGACGACAATTACCTCGTCCGTTGGACCGGTCACCGTTCGCGGACCCGTCCACGGCATGAAGCGTTCGGCCTGGGCGAGCAGTGACATGGGGCTCCTTGGGTAAAAGGTGAAGTGCGAGCGATCTTCTAGTCTGCCGTGGATTAGACGCTTCTGCGCGTTGCGGCGTAGGCCAAGCCCGTGAGGACCTCGCGAGCATCGTCGGTGAGGCCGGCTCCGTCCAGCGAGGAGAGAGCTCGCTCCAGCAGCTCGTCGATCATCTGTTCGGTGCTGGCCAGGGCACCGGTGTCCTCGATGATCGTTCGCAGTGTTGCGACGCCGGTGGTGTCCAAGCCCGGATCACCCAGGAGTGCGCGCAAGTGTCCGCGCTGCGAATCATCGGCCCGTTCGTGAGCGAGGGCGACCAGCACCGTTCGCTTACCCTCGCGAAGATCGTCGCCAGCGGGCTTGCCGGTCTGCTCAGGATCTCCGAAGACTCCGAGAACATCGTCTCTCAGCTGGAATGCCTCACCTAGCGGTAATCCGTAGCCGGAGTAAGCCGTATAGATCGACTCAGGTGCACCGGCGATGGCGGCACCGATGTGCAGCGGGCGTTCGATTGTGTACTTGGCGGACTTGTAGCGCACGACCTGCATCGCGCGATCCACCGAGCCGCCACCGCAGGCCTGCTCGAGTAGGTCGAGGTACTGCCCAGCCATCAGTTCCGAGCGCATTTCGTCGTAGATTCTCTTGGCGCGCTGCAGTGCGTCGCGATCAAGTTCGGCTGTGAGAAGGACCTCGTCGGCCCAGGACAGGCACAGGTCCCCGAGCAGGATCGCTGCACCGATGCCGAAGGATTCGGGTGAACCAAGCCACTGCTCTCCACGGTGCAGCCCGGCGAACCTACGGTGCGCAGCGGGCAGACCGCGCCGGGTGTCGGAGCCGTCCATGACGTCGTCATGGATAAGTGCACATGCCTGCAGGAATTCCAGACCGGTGACGGCTTGGACCACAGCGGATTCGATGGCTGAGTCATCTGTGGCATTGCGCGTAGCGCCACGCCATCCCCAGTAGGCGAAGGCCGGGCGAAGACGCTTGCCTCCTG
>JAURQC010000096.1 GCA_030836325.1 Candidatus Nanopelagicales bacterium | reverse complement strand
CGTCCATGCCGTGGCACCACTGCTGAACCGCTCGATGGGTTCGCGCAAGGCGGGAAGCAGCTCGGGGTCAGGGGTTCCGGTCGACAGATCGAGCGCAGCGTCGTCTTCAGTGGTGGGCGCTCCACCTATTCCCAGGTAGCGGGTAGGGCGGGTTGGCTCGGCAACATCGCGCACGAAAGTGCCAGCGCGACCTCTGGCGTGAATTGCGCCGACGGCTCCTAGGGCTTGCCAAGCCTCGCTGACCGTAGCCGGGCTGACCCCCAGGGCCACGCCGAGGTCTCGCACCGTGGGAAGGCGGTCCCCCGGCTGAACCTCGCCGGCTCGGATCATCCGATGCACGGCGGCGGCGATTCCCCGAGGAGAACGGTCGTCCACGAAGCCCACGACGGTCTCGGCCGGGACTGACAGTCCGGTAGCGGGGATCGAGATCGTCATCGCCACCCACCTTTCGCCGGTCGCCCGTCCATCTACCGGACATCAATCCGTAACAAGTTTGTCAAAACGGTGTTGTAACACATTGTTTTGCGTCTAGGGTGCGGAATCACAAAAGAGCCGTTGTGGTTCTGAACTCATACCGAGGAAGGCAGGAGAGCCCATGAGCGTGGTGCGCGCCGCACTGGTCCAGACCGATTGGACCGGTGACAAGGAGTCGATGATCGTCAAGCACGAGGAGTACGCCCGCGAAGCCGCCAAGCAAGGCACGCAGGTCGTCTGCTTCCAAGAACTCTTCTACGGCCCGTACTTCTGCCAGGTTCAAGACACCCAGTTCTACGAGTACGCCGAGGCGATTCCCGGTCCGATCGTCGAGCGCTTCCAGGCCCTCGCGCGCGAGCTGAACATGGTCATGGTGCTGCCGATGTACGAGGACGCCGGCCCGGGCTTCCTTTACAACACTGCGGCGGTCCTCGACGCCGACGGCTCCTACCTCGGCAAGTACCGCAAGCAACACATTCCCCACGTCAATGGCTTCTGGGAGAAGTTCTACTTCCGTCCCGGTAACGGCGGCTACCCCGTATTCGACACCGCAATAGGCAAGGTCGGCGTCTACATCTGCTACGACCGCCACTTCCCGGAGGGCTGGCGCGCCTTGGGTCTGAACGGCGCGCAGATCGTCTTCAACCCCTCGGCTACCTCGCGTGGGCTCTCGCAGTACCTGTGGAGCATTGAGCAGCCCGCCGCCGCCGTGGCCAACGAGTACTACGTCGGCGCCATCAACCGGGTTGGCATCGAGCCGCTAGGCGACGACGACTTCTACGGTCAGTCCTACTTCGTGGACCCCGAGGGCAACTACGTCGGCGACAAGGGCGACCCCTACAAGTCCGAGTTGATCGTCCGCGATCTGGATTTGGATCTGATTACCACTGTGCGCAACCGCTGGGCGTTCTACCGAGATCGTCGTCCGGATGCCTACGACGATCTTGTTCGTCCATAGTTATCGGTAGCAGCAGCCCGCTAGGAGGAGGAACCATGACCATCCTGATCAAAAACGGAACCGTCGTCTCTGCGACCGGCAGTTACCAGGCGGATGTCCTGATCGACGGCGAGACCATCGCCGCCGTTCTCGCTCCCGGTGACACCTCCTTGGGAGCCGATCTCGAGGCCAGCGCCGAGCAGGTGTTCGACGCCAAAGGCAAGTACGTCATCCCCGGTGGAGTCGACGTCCACACCCACATGGAGTTGCCCTTTGGCGGCACGTTCGCCTCAGACACCTTCGAGACCGGCACCCGGGCTGCTGCCTGGGGCGGCACCACCACGATCATCGACTTTGCTGTGCAAAAGTACGGCGAGCGCGTGCAAGATTCACTCGCTGCCTGGCACGCCAAGGCCGATGGTCAGTGCGCAATTGACTACGGCTTCCACCAGATCATCGGTGGCGTCGATGACGATTCACTGAAGGCTATGGACGAACTCGTCGACGAGGGCATCACGAGCTTCAAGCTGTTCATGGCCTACCCCGGAGTCTTCTACAGCGACGACGGACAGGTACTGCGGGCGATGCAGACGGCCGCGAACAACGGTGCGACGATCATGATGCACGCAGAGAACGGCATCGCGATCGACGTCTTGGTGCAGCAGGCGCTCGCGGCCGGCAACACCGATCCTCGGTTCCACGGGCTGACCCGTCCGTGGGAGACAGAAGCCGAGGCGACCAACCGCGCGATCATGCTCGCCAAGATGACCGGTACCCCGCTGTACATCGTTCACATGTCGGCAAAGCAGGCGGTCAAGGTTTTGCAGGACGCCCGCGACGACGCCTGGAACGTCTTCGGTGAGACGTGCCCGCAGTACCTCTACCTGTCGCTGGAAGATCACCTCTCCCAGCCAGGATTCGAAGGCGCGAAGTACGTCTGCTCCACGCCTTTGCGCTCCAAGGCCGAGGAACATCAGCAAGAGTTGTGGCGCTACCTGCGCACCAACGATCTATCGATCGTCTCGACCGACCACTGCCCGTTCTGCATGAAGGAGCAAAAGGAATTGGGTGTGGGCGACTTCTCGAAGATCCCCAACGGCATCGGCTCGGTGGAGCACCGAATGGACCTGATCTTCCAAGGCGTTGTCGACGGTCAGATCACCCTCGAGCGCTGGGTGGAGATCACGGCCACCACCCCGGCGCGCATGTTCGGTCTCTACCCGCGCAAGGGAATCATCGCTCCCGGATCCGACGCCGACGTCGTCATCTACGACCCGGCTGGACGCACCGAGATCGGTTACCACAAGAAGCACCACATGAACATGGATCACGCAGCGTGGGAGGGCTTCGACATTGACGGCCACGTCGACACCGTGCTCTCCCGCGGCAAGGTGGTTATCGATAACGACGAATACCTCGGCACCAAGGGGCACGGCCAATACCTCAAGCGGGGTATGAACCAGTACCTCATCTGATTCGACCAACCGAATCACTTCTACGGGAAACAGGAGAAATACGTTGCGCACCATCAACCACTGGATCAACAACGCCGAGGTGTCATCCACCTCCGGCAACTTCGGACCGGTCTACAACCCAGCGACCGGTGAGCAACAGGCCCAGGTGGGCCTGGCCAGTGTTTCCGAGGTCGATGCGGCTGTCGCTGCAGCCAAGGAAGCGTTCATCACATGGCGGTCTGCGTCGCTGTCCAGGCGCGCTGAGGTCATGTTCCGTTTCCACGAGCTCGTTGTGCAGAACCGCGACAAGATTGCACAGCTCGTCTCGATCGAGCACGGAAAGGTGCCCAGCGACGCCGCTGGCGAACTCGCGCGCGGTATCGAGAACATCGAGTTCGCGTGCGGTATCCCGCAACTGATGAAGGGCAGCTTCTCTGAGCAGGCTTCGACCGGCGTTGACGTCTACTCGATCCGTCAGCCGCTCGGTGTCGTTGCGGGCATCACCCCGTTCAACTTCCCGGCAATGGTGCCGTTGTGGATGTTCGCCAACGCGATCGCAACCGGCAACACGTTTATCCTTAAGCCCAGCGAGAAGGATCCATCGGTCTCGCTGTTCGTTGCAGACCTGCTAAAGCAAGCGGGTCTTCCCGACGGCGTCTTCAACATCGTCCAGGGCGACAAGGTCGCGGTGGACCGGATCCTCGATCACCCGGACATCGCCGCTGTCTCCTTCGTGGGCTCCACTCCGATCGCGAAGTACATCTACTCGACCGGCACAGCGAACGGTAAGCGAGTCCAGGCCCTCGGTGGCGCTAAGAACCACATGATCGTGCTGCCAGATGCGGACATCGACATGGCCGCAGACGCGGCCGTCAGCGCCGGCTACGGCTCAGCTGGCGAGCGCTGCATGGCGATCTCGGTCGTCGTTGCCGTGGGTGATGCCGGAGACAAGTTGGTCGACGCCATCTCTGCCCGACTCCCCAAGTTGAAGGTGGGTCCCGGCACCGACCCGGATGCCGAGATGGGTCCGCTAATCACCCGCGAGCATCGCGACAAGGTTGCGTCGTACATCGAGGGCGCACCAGCCGAGGGCGCGAAGGTCGTCGTGGACGGTCGCGAGAACGATCTTCCCAAGGACGGCTTCTTCCTTGCGCCATCGTTGATCGACAACGTCAAGCCTGGCATGAAGGCCTACGACGAAGAAATCTTCGGGCCGGTCCTGTCGATCACTCGCGTGGACACCTACGAAGAAGCCGTGGCGTTGATCAACGATCACCAGTACGGCAACGGCACCGCCATCTTCACCCGTGACGGCGGAGCAGCGCGGCAGTTCCAGTTCGACATCCAGGTCGGAATGGTCGGCATCAACGTGCCGATCCCCGTCCCGGTGGCCTATTACAGCTTCGGGGGATGGAAGGCATCGTTATTCGGCGACGCCAACATGTACGGCCCTGCGGGCATCGACTTCTACACCCGAACCAAGACAGTCACCTCGCGATGGCCCGATCCGGCGACCTCGTCGGTGGATCTCGGATTCCCGCAAACCCGCTAAGTACGTCCCTACCGACCGTTACTTCTCACTAACGAGCAGGAGCAAATATGGATATCGGCGTCGTCTTGCAGTGCACTCCCCCCGCTGCGCGCGTTGTGGATCTCGCCCGCAGGGCCGAGACCTACGGTTTCAATTACGTCTGGACCTTCGACTCCCACATCCTGTGGGAAGAGCCCTACGTGCTCTACAGCAAGATTCTGGACGAGACCCGCAAGATCAAGATCGGTCCGATGGTTACCAATCCCGCCACCCGCGACATCACCGTTACAGCGTCGGTATTCGCGACGCTCAACGAGATGTACGGAAACCGCACGGTTATCGGCATCGGACGAGGTGACTCTGCTGTCCGCGTCACCAACGGCAAGCCGGTGACCGTCGCGGACCTACGGCAAGCGGTCATCGACATCAAGGGTTTGGTCAATGGTGAGGCCATCGATTACAAGGACTCCACCCTGCGGCTTCCGTGGGCCGGAGACTCCCGCTGCGAGGTGTGGGTCGCCGCCTACGGACCCAAAGTCCTGGCACTGACCGGTGAGGTTGGTGACGGCTTCATCCTGCAGCTCGCTGATCCCTCGATCGCGGAGTGGACTATCGGGTCGGTACGCGAGGCGGCGGTCTCTGCCGGACGCGCTGCCGATTCGGTCTACAACTGTGTAGCCGCTCCTGCGTACATCACCGATGGTTCCGACGAGCAAAACGCTCATGCCCGTGACCAGCTGCGCTGGTTCGGCGGCATGGTCGGCAACCACGTGGCTGACATCGTGGAGCGCTACGGCGACTCAGGCGCGGTGCCCCAGGCACTGACCGACTACATCAAGAACCGCAAGGGTTACGACTACAACCAGCACGGACAGGCCGGCAACACCCACGCTGACTTCGTCCCTGACGAAATCGTCGACCGGTTCTGCATCATCGGTACGCCCGAGGATCACGTCCAGCGCCTCGAAGAGCTCAAGGCACTCGGAGTGGACCAGTTTGCTGTGTACCTGCAGCACGACAACAAGGACCACACCCTCGCCCAGTACGGCGAGAAGGTCATCCCGGCGATCCAGGAAACGGTTCTCGCGAAGTCCTGACATCCACCACACTTCGTTCAGGAACCAAAACCCCGACGACATCGGAGGGAAACACAGGTGAGCAACGCTGCAACCGTCGAAAGGCAACCGCCGGCGGGTGAAACTCCCGCTAGCGCAAGCCGTTCGAGCGGCATGGCTCGTCGCCTACGCAACGGAGGAATTTCCCTTCTGTGGGCACTGGCCGGTGTCGGCCTGGTCATCGTCATGTGGGAGTTGGTCAAGTGGCTCGGGACCTTGATTCCGATGCCCTTGAACACGTCCGACATGACCATGCCGCACGTGTGGACGATGGTCGCTGCCATGAGCGAGCCCGAGGTTCGTGGGTCAGAGAACACCGTGCTCGACGCAGTGATCTCCGCGGCACTTCGGTCCCTCATGCTGGCCCTGGGCGGATTCATCATCGGTGTTGCCGTCGGACTTCTGCTTGCGGTGATCATGCAGCGCTTCTTGTTCGCCGAGCGTGGACTGCTGCCGTTCGTAATCGCCTCGCAGACCGTTCCTCTAATTGCCCTCGCTCCACTAATCGTAGGTATCGGCAATCGCATCGAGGTCGGCCCGATCAAGTGGACCACCACATACTCGGTCATGTTCATCGCTGCGTATCTAGCGTTTTTCCCGTTGTCAGTGGGTGCCCTACGAGGCTTGCAGGCACCTACACCGACATCACTCGAGCTCATGCGCTCCTACGCCGCCACCCCGGGACAAACGACGCGCAAACTGCGTTTCCCGTCCTCGATCCCCTACATCGTCCCGGCCCTGAAGGTCTCCGCGGCCGCGGCCGTTGTCGGCACGGTCGTCGCAGAAATCTCCACCGGCGTTCGAGGCGGCATCGGACGATTGCTGATTGAGTACGCCCGTCAGATCACCTCCCAACCAGCCAAGGTCTACGTCGCGGTCTTCGGCGCGATCGCCCTCGGATTGTTGGTCGCTGCACTCGTCACCGCACTCGACGTCTACTTGACGCGAAATTTGCCCAAGGAGAAGAACGCATGAGCACTGCGACAACCCAGCACGCCGTTAACGCCAGCGGCGTGTGGAAGATCTTCAACGAGGGTCAAGCCAACGAGGTCACTGCTTTGCAGGACGTCAACCTCACAGTGGACGCCGGTGAGTTCATTTCGCTGATTGGCCCATCTGGTTGCGGCAAATCCACCCTGCTGCGAGTGATCGCCGACCTCACCGACGCCACACGCGGTGAAATGAAGGTCGCCGGGCACACACCGCACGAGGCACGCGAGCAGCAGTTGTACGGCATGGCGTTCCAGCAAGCTGCGCTCTTCGAATGGCGGACCGTCCGACGAAACGTCGAACTGCCGCTTGAACTCCAAGGTTGGGACAAGGCCAAGCGCAAGGCACGGGCAATGGAACTGCTGGAGATGGTCCAACTCGCCGACTTCGCCGAGCACCGCCCCTGGGAGCTCTCAGGCGGCATGCAACAGCGCGTGGCTATTGCCCGTTCGCTCGCCGTCGATCCCACCATCTTGTTGATGGACGAGCCTTTCGGTGCCCTGGACGAAATGACCCGTGAGCGGATGCAGAACGAACTTCTGCGCATCCGCAAAGAGACCGGCAAGTCGATCATCTTTGTCACCCACTCGATCCCCGAGGCCGTATACCTGTCTGATCGAGTCGTGGTCATGTCCCCTCGCCCAGGCCGCATCACCGACATCGTTCCCGTCCCGCTCGGCAACGACCGAGATGAGGACACCCGCGAGGCGGACGAGTTCTTCGACGCGGTCACCTCGGTTCGGGAGGCTCTGCGCGGACACGTTGGAGGCGCCGGCGTCCGTGCCAAGGTGGGCGAGGTCTGATGTCCACTCAGGCTGCCGACCGGCTGAAGTTCATCTGGCCACCGTTTCTCATCGCGCTGCTGTTCCTAGGCGCATGGCAACTTCTGGTCGTCGTTCGTGAGATCGAGCCGTTCTTGCTGCCCGCTCCCTCGCTCATCGCCGAGAACTTCCTCGGAGACCTGACGCTGATGTGGGAGACGGCCTACTACACAGGAACCACGGCGTTCCTGGGACTTGTGTTCGGAACAATCGCCGGACTGGTCATGGCTCTCTTGGCGCAGCGGTTCGTCGTCGTTAACAATTTGATTACTCCCCTTGCCGCAGGCCTGGCAGCGGTGCCCATCATTGCCTTGACACCTATTCTGAACAACATGTTCAGCATCACGAGTCGGACGCCCCGCGTGCTGGTCACCGCCATCATCGTGTTCTTCCCGATGCTGGTGAATGTCACTCGAGGCCTGATTCAGGTGCAACCAGTGCAGTTGGAGTTGATGCGCTCGATGAATGCCCAGCCACGAACCGTGCTGCGTGTGCTCCGCATCCCCAATGCGATCCCCTTCTTCTTCACCGGCATGAAGATCGCCGCTCCCCTGGCGGTCATAGCCGCATTAGTCGCCGAATATTTCGGTGGACCCCAACAAGGACTTGGCTCTCGAATCGCAAGTTCGGCAGCCAACACCGCCTACGGAAGAGCGTGGGCATATGTAGTTGCAGCCATCATCACCGGCTTGGTGTTCTACCTGATCGTCTTAGCCGTTGAACGATGGACAACACCATGGACAGGCAGAACTCGTTCGGCCTGACACTAAGAAGGAGGAAGCATGCGCAACATCGCACGCAGTCGGTGGACTCGAGTCGCGAGTCTCGCCGCTGTCGGTGTTCTCGCACTGTCAGCCTGCAGCAGCTCGGATTCGGGCTCTGAGGACACCGCCGCAGAAGAGACAACTGCGGAGGAGACAGCGGCCGAGGAAGACACCGCCACTGAGGAGACCGAGGCCGAAGAGGCTGCTAGCGACGAGGGCTGCACGGAGCTCACTCCGGCAAGCCTGCAGTTGCAGTGGTTCGTCCAGGCTCAATTCGCCGGCTACTACGCAGCCAAGGACCTTGGCTTCTACGAGGATGCCTGCATCGACGTGACCATCCTGGAAGGCGGCGTGGACATCGTTCCGCAGACCGTTCTCGCTCAAGGTGGTGCGGACTTCGCTCTCGCTTGGGTGCCTAAGGCACTCGCATCGCGTGAGCAGGGCGCCGGCATCGTCGACATCGCTCAGGTGTTCCAGCGCTCGGGCACCCTGCAGGTTGCTTGGGCAGATTCCGGCATCGAGTCCCCCGCGGACTTCAAGGGCAAGAAGATCGGTAACTGGGGCTTCGGCAACGAGTACGAGATCTTCGCCGCTCTCGGTGAAGAAGGTATTGATCCAGCGAGCGAGGTTGAACTCGTGCAGCAGCAGTTCGACATGGTCGCCCTGCTCAACCGCGAGATCGATGCCGCCGAGGCCATGACCTACAACGAGTACGCAATGCTGCTCGAGGCGGTCAACCCCGACACCGGTGAGCTCTACCAGCCTGAGGACTTCAACGTCATCAGCTACTCGGACTACGGCGTGGGCATGCTCCAAGACGCCATCTGGGCAGATGAGGCTCGCCTTGGTGATGCCGACTACGCCGATCTGGCGCAGCGGTTCGTCACGGCCTCTTTCGAGGGCTGGATCTACTGCCGCGACAATCCGCAGGAGTGCGCAGACATCGTGACCGCCAACGGTTCACAGCTCGGCGCCAGCCACCAACTGTGGATGATGAACGAGGTCAACAAGTTGATCTGGCCGTCCCCGAACGGCATCGGCGTCATGGATCCGGCTGAATGGGATCAAACCGTGGCAATCTCCCTGAACAGCCCGAACCTTGAGGGTGCAACGGTGATCACGGCCGAGCCGCCGGCGAATGCCTACACCAACCAGTTCGCCGACGCAGCTAACGCAGCTCTTCAGGCAGAAGGCATCGACACCACCGGTGATGGCTTCAGCCCGATGGAGGTCACCCTCAACGAGGGTGGCGCGTAAGCACCGCGCAACAAGCAACGAGAGAAGGGCCCGGGCGAAACGCCCGGGCCCTTCTTCATTTCAAGGATTTTCAGCTGGCGAGCGAGTAAGACTCTTCGGTCAGCAGTTGACCTGCGACGCAAGCCAGAGCACGTTCACGAACCGGCGCCGGAGCACTGCGATCCACGAGCACCGACAGCGCCGCACTGGCTAGGCCACGGGCCTGGGCAGCCGCCACGATGGTGTCAGTTCGAGGGTCGTCGTCGTTCCAGCGACCGTCCTCGATCGCCATGGCCAGGGAATCGAATTCCCGCTGCAGCAATGTGGTGTTCTTTCGCATGATTGCTCCTTTCTGGCGTGAAGGTACGACGTTTACCAGACAATGAAAAACTATGAAACATTGTCGTGTTGATCGTATAATCGAATAATGAGTCTCAGGCAGGCATCCTTCCGACAATTTACGGCTTTCGTCGCTGTCGCACGAGAGGCATCCTTCGGGGCGGCGGCCGATGAACTGGGATACAGCCAGGCAACCGTGAGCCAACAGGTGGCTGCCTTGGAGAAATGCCTCGACGCCCGGCTCTTCGATCGACCCGGTGGCCCCAAACCCGTGACTTTGACCCCGCTCGGCCGAGTACTGCTCCCCCAGGCGCAGCACATCCTTGAGCACCTCGCCAACGCCGAACTCGACGTCCGAGACGTCGCGTCAGGCGCCGCCGGGCGGATCAACATCGGGACCTTCCAAAGCGTCGCCGTGCACTTGCTGCCGAGAGCAGTACAGGCCTTAAGGGCAACCTCCCCAGACATCACGTTCTCCTTGTTCGAGGGCCCGAGCTCCGAAGGACTGATCGACGAGCTCCTCGATGACGAACTCGACGCTACCTTCATTGAGGGCACATACGAAGATCCGCGCCTAGAGGTAACGATGCTGGGGCAAGATCCCTATTTGCTGTTGCTGGATCCGCGGAGCGAACTGCGCGCCCACATCCGCAAGGACACATTTCCCTTATCCGAACTCGAAGGCATCGATCTCATCGGCCAACCCGCACTCACCTATCAAGACGATGTCGATGCATTCCTGAGACGCCACGGGATCACTCCGAGGTATCTGTTCAGGACGGTCGACAACGGAGCTGTGCAAGCGATGGTTCGCAGCGGTATTGGGCCAGCCATCATGCCCCGATTGGCGGTCGATATGAACGACGCAGGGGTAATCACCGTTCCACTCGGGCCTCAGATCGAACCAAGGACCATCTCACTGGCCATCAAGACAGGTGACAAGGCACTTCCGGCAGCACGCGCATTTGTTGAGGCGGCCGTCGAGGCGGCCGAGAACGTTCTGCTCTAGCCCTCCGCGAACTTGCGCTCCTGGAGCGCGAACTTGCGCTGTGACACATCGAACTTGCACAGGCCGCGCTGGACTTGCGCCGTCGCGCAAGTTCCGAGCGCAGGAGTGCAAGTTCGATGTGTATGTGTGCAAGTTCGCGCTCTCACAGCGCAAGTTCGCGGTTAGACGGAGATGTCGGCCATCACGTGCTTGATCCGGGTGTAGTCCTCGAATCCGTACATCGACAGGTCCTTGCCGTAGCCGGAATGCTTGAAACCACCGTGCGGCATCTCAGCTACCAGCGGGATGTGGGTGTTGATCCACACGGTGCCGAAGTTCAGCCCCTTAGACATCCGCATGGCCCGCCCGAAGTCCTTGGTCCACACGCTCGATGCAAGTCCGTAACTGACACCGTTGGCCCACCGCAGGGCTTCGTCCTCGTCGCTAAAGCGCTGGACGGTAATGACCGGCCCAAAGATCTCGCTTTGGATCATCTCGTCGTCCTGCTGAAGGTTCGCCACAACCGTCGGCTTGACGAAGAAGCCTCGATCGCCCTGCCGAACACCGCCGGCGACGATCTCTGCGTGCTTGGGGGCACGCTCCAAGAAGCCCAGTACCCGCTCGAGCTGATTGGCGTTGTTAACCGGAGGCACCATCGCTTCTCCGCCCGGACCATCCGCGAAAGTGGTTTCGGTGCCCTTGGCCTGTTCGGCGATCGCTGCCACGAAATCGTCGTAGATCTTCGGCGCAACGAGCATGCGCGTTGCTGCCGTGCAGTCCTGTCCAGCGTTGAAGTAGCCGGCTACAGCAAGCGCCTCTGCAGCCGCCTCAATGTTGGCGTCGTCAAAGATGACGACCGGCGCTTTACCGCCCAGTTCAAGGTGCACTCGCTTAACGTCCATTGCAGCCGCCTCGGCAACCTGCATGCCGGCACGCACCGACCCGGTGATGGCGACCATCTGAGGTGTCGGGTGCTGAACGAGCGCCCGGCCACTGTCGCGGTCACCACAGACGACGTTGAACACCCCCGCAGGAAGGGCGTCGGCCTCGGCGATGATCTCTGCCATCCGAATGGTGGTGACCGGAGTGGTGTCGCTTGGCTTGAGCACAACGGTGTTTCCCGCCGCAATCGCCGGAGCGAACTTCCACACTGCCATCATCATCGGGTAGTTCCACGGCGTTACCTGACCGATGACGCCAATGGGCTCACGGCGGATAAAGGATGTGTGACCTGCCATGTACTCCCCGGCAGCCCGTCCCTCGAGCACCCGAGCAGCACCGGCGAAGAAGCGGATCTGATCGACCATCGGAGGGATCTCCTCCGACGCAACCAATGCCATGGGCTTGCCGGTGTTCTGGCTCTCGAGCGCGATCAACTCCTCGGCGTGTGCCTCGATGGCGTCGGCGATCTTGAGCAAGGCGGTCTGTCGCTCGGCGGGGGTGGTGTTGCCCCACGTTTGGAAGGCGCGGTCGGCTGCCGCATAGGCGTCATCGATATCGGCCGCATCCGACACCGGCGCCTGTGCGAACACCTGGCCGGTGGTCGGATCAACGAGATCACTGGTGGCACCGCTTCGGGTTTCGACACTTTCACCATCGACGAAGTTACGAAGGTTCACTTCACGCCTCCCGGGCATCAATGTTGGATAATCCAACGTTAGGGGGTGAAGACGTATTTCGATAGTGCTACGCCTCAATTACTTCGAATTTCGCGGTCAATTCTCATTTTGACGACTAATTTACTTGCTTTAGTGAGCGCAATCGGTCACAGTGGAGGCATGACCACCAAGGCTTTCGTGCTCGATGACGTCTCCAAGGCGATCATCGAAGAACTGCAAGCCGACGGTCGACGCTCCTACGGCGCCATCGGGCAGGCGGTCGGACTGTCCGAGGCGGCTGTCCGCCAGCGGGTTCAGCGCCTGCTGGACGCGGGGGTCATGCAGATCGTGGCGGTGACCGATCCCCTGCAGGTCGGCTTCCCACGGGCCGCCATGATCGGCATCAACGTAACAGGCAACCTAGAAGCGGCTGCCGATGCGATCGAGAAGTTGCCCGAGGTCAACTACCTGGTCGTGTGCGCGGGGAGCTTCGACATCCTCGCCGAAGTCGTTGCAGAGAACGACGATCACTTGCTTCGCATCCTGAATGACTCCATCCGATCGGTACCCGGTGTTACTCGCACCGAGACCTTCGTCTACTTGAAACTCCGTAAACAGATCTACTCCTGGGGAACACGATGAGTACAACTCCGCAATACGTCACCGAGTCCGGGTACGACTCACTCGCCGACGCCGCCCGCGAGCATCTGTGGATGCACTTCACCCGGCACTCCACGTACTACGACGGTGGCCACGTGCCCGTCATCGTCAAGGGCGAGGGCCCGTACATCTGGGACGACCAGGGACGTAAATACTTTGACGGCCTTGCCGGACTGTTCGTCGTACAACTCGGCCACGGGCGTAAGGAGCTCGCCGCTGCGGCCGCGCGCCAGGCCGAAGAACTCGCATTCTTCCCGATCTGGTCCTACGCCCACCCCGGCGCTATTGCCCTCGCTGAACGATTGGCGAACTACGCCCCCGGTGACCTCAACCGCGTGTTCTTCACCTCCGGTGGCGGCGAGGCCGTCGAGACAGCGTGGAAGCTGGCCAAGCAATACTTCAAGATGACCGGTAAGCCCACCAAGCACAAGGTGATCAGCCGCTCGATCGCTTATCACGGAACCCCTCAGGGAGCCTTGAGTATCACCGGCATCCCTCCAGCCAAAGTTCCATTTGAGCCCTTGGTTCCCGGCGGCGTGAAGGTTCCCAACACCAACTTCTACCGAGCACCCGAGGAGTACCGCACCGACGAAAAGGCATTTGGGCTATGGGCTGCCAATCGCATCGCAGAAGCGATCGAGTTCGAGGGACCGGACAGTGTCGCCGCAGTGTTTCTCGAACCCGTTCAGAACTCCGGTGGCTGCTTTCCGCCTCCCCCCGGGTACCTGGATCGAGTTCGCGAAATCTGTGACGAGTACGACGTTTTGATGGTCGCCGACGAAACCATCACGGCCTTCGGTCGCATTGGCGAGATGTTCGCCGTCAACCGCTTTGGCGTGACTCCGGACATCATCACGTGCGCCAAGGGCATGACCTCCGGCTACTCACCGATGGGCGCGATGATCGCTAGCGATCGCCTCTTCGAGCCGTTCAAGACCGGCACTAATGCCTTCCTCCACGGATACACCTGGGGTGGCCACCCGGTGGGTGCCGCTGTGGCCATGGCCAACTTGGACATCTTCGAATCCGAGGGCATCAACGCGCACGTACAAGAGAACGAAGGGCCGTTCCGGCAGACCCTTGAGAAGTTGAACGATCTTCCGATCGTCGGCGATATCCGTGGCGCCGGCTACTTCTATGGCATCGAGCTCGTTAAGGACAAGGAAACCCGGGAGACGTTCAACGACGACGAAGCCGAACGCCTGCTTCGTGGCTTCATGTCCAAGGCTCTATTCGATAACGGGCTTTACTGCCGTGCCGACGACCGTGGTGATCCGGTAATCCAGCTAGCTCCCCCGTTGATCAGCGATCAGTCGCACTTTGATGAAATCGAGCAGATTCTGCGGAAGGTACTGACCGAGGCATGGTCGATCCTCTAACCGAAGCTGCGCCATCGGCTAGGACGCGTGTTCGACGACTGCCGGATAAAGCGGTCAGCGATCGCGCGGTCTTGGACTCGATCCTTGATAAGGGCTTGGTCGCGCATGTAGGAATCAACGACGACGAACAGCCGTTCGTCCTCCCGATGGGCTATGCCCGCCGTGGTGACGACTTGATCCTGCACGGCTCGAGCGGTTCCCGCCTTATGCGACAACTGGCAGACGGTGCCTTGGCATGCATCACCGTCACGATCCTGGACGGCCTCGTCTACGCACGAAGCGCATTCGAGTCGAGCATGAATTACCGCTCGGCGATCGTCCTAGGTAGTGCCCACGTGCTGCGCGACGATGACGAACTCGATGCGCTGCGCGCGCTGAGCGATCACCTGCTCCCCGGCCGCTGGCATGAAATTCGTCCGCCGAGCAAGAAGGAGCGTGCAGCAACACTCACCGTGGCTGTCCCGCTGACCGAGTGGTCGGTGAAAGTCTCCGAGGGTCCGCCGGAAGATGACCCCGAAGACCTCACCACCGAACCGTGGCGCTCTATCTGGGCTGGACATGTGCCGGTGTGCCTAACCGCCTCGACGCCCATCACCGACGATCACGTCCCACCTGGTGTTGACGCTCCCACCTACGTCCACCTAGGACTTGCACAGTGAGCGTCACGCCTGACCTTGATCCCAGCCTGGCCCGAGTGCTGTGGTGGAGCCAGTTGCCCGCCGATCTCCTCGAGCCCGTCGGTGCACCGATGGATGGCCATGTCGAGGCCGACGTGGCCATCGTGGGAGCCGGATTTACCGGATTATGGACCGCCTACTACCTGCAGCAACGCAACCCCGGGCTCCGTATCGCGATCGTCGAAAAAGAGATCGCTGGTTTTGGCGCGAGCGGTAGAAACGGCGGCTGGTCATCCGCACTCTTCCCCCAAACCGACGCAGCGATCGTCGATCGGTACGGCTTGCCGGCGGCTCGCGCGATGCGGATGGCCATGAACGATTCCGTCGACGAGATCGGACGCGTGGCTTCCCACCATGGCTGGGACATCGGCTGGGCAAAGGGCGGCACGGTGATCGCCGCACGAACTGCCAGCCAAGCGTTGGACATGCGAGTCTCCTATCGCAGCGAACACGCCCTTGGTCTGACACCCAACGAAGAGCTCCTTGATGCCGACAGCACACGTGCGCGCATGGGTGCCACGAACGTGGTGGCGGGGACCTACACACCCCACTGCGCGGCAATCCAACCCGCTCGGCTCGTGCGCTCGCTGGCTCGCGAAGTCATGACCAACGGCGCTGTGCTCTTCGAACACTCCCCGGCGACTTCCGTAGAGCCAGGCCTTGTGCGCACGGCAGGCGGCAGCATTCGAGCCCGATACGTGGTTCGCGCAACCGAGGGATACACACCTGACGTCCCCGGTCACCACCGCACGTTGTTACCCGTGTACTCGCTCATGGTCGCGACCGAGCCACTTCCCCGCGACGTTTGGGATGTCATCGGCCTTGAGGGTCGACCGACATTCTCCGATGGCCGGCATCTGGTGATCTACGGTCAACGCACAGCAGACGACCGCATCGCGTTCGGTGGCCGCGGAGCGCCCTACCGCTTCGGCTCACGCATCAATCCAGAAAGCGAAACCGATGACACCATCCATGTCAAGCTCCGCGACACCCTGCGCGAGATGTTCCCAATCCTTTGGGACTACGAGTTCACTCACGCCTGGGGTGGCGCCTTGGGTATCGCCCGGGACTGGTGGGCATCGGTGGGCCTGGACCCGATGTCGGGTGTCGGCTGGTCGGGCGGATACGTAGGGGACGGCGTCACCACCGCCAATCTCGGTGGTCGCACGCTGGCAGCGCTCATCACGGGCGATCACGATGACCCACTGGTCTCGCTCCCATGGGTGGACCATCGATCGCGCGCGTGGGAAGTCGAGCCCGCTCGTTGGATAGCCACCTCCCTGGGCATGCGCGCGGTATCCGGAGCCGACCGAATCGAGGCACGCACCGGCAGGCCGTCGCTTCGCGCCCGAATCATGGGCAACCTCATCGGACACTAACCACAATCATCTAGAAGGGAGTCAGCCGTGCATCCACTGACCTTGATCGATTTTGACTCGATGCTAAGCGAGGAGGAGCGTTCGATTCGAGACGTCGCTCGAGAGATCGTCGACGATGTCGTACGCCCCAAAGTGGCGCATTGGTGGGAGGAGGGCGAACTCCCTGCTCGTGACCTCATGCGCACCTTCGGCCAAGCCGGCTTATTGGGCATGCATCTTCAGGGCTACGACTGCGCCGGAACCTCGGCGACGGCCTACGGGCTCGCCGCCATGGAACTCGAGGCCGGAGATTCAGGAATACGCTCGATGGTCAGCGTGCAAGGTTCCCTGGCGATGTTCGCCATTCACCGTTTCGGCAGCGATGAACAGCGTGAGACATGGCTGCCACGTATGGCAGCCGGTGATCTCATTGGGTGCTTCGGCCTTACCGAGGCCGACCACGGATCAGATCCCGCTGGGATGCGTACCCACGCTCGCTGTGATGGATCCGACTGGATACTCGACGGCAGCAAGATGTGGATTACCAATGGGGCCGTCGCCGACGTCGCGATCGTGTGGGCACAAACCGATGACGGCGTGCGGGGTTTTGTGGTTCCAACCGACACCCCGGGCTTCTCGGCGGGGCTGGTGCACCACAAGGTCTCATTGCGCGCGTCGGTCACCAGCGAACTCGTCCTAGACGGTGTCCGCCTCCCTGACGACGCAGTCCTGCCTGGCGTCACAGGGTTGAAGGGACCCCTGAGTTGCCTCAACGAAGCACGTTTCGGCATCGCCTTCGGTGCAATGGGAGCCGCTCGCGATTGCCTAGAAACAGCCTTGGACTACGCCATGAATAGAGAGCAGTTCGGCCAACCCATTGCGGGATTCCAACTCACGCAACGCAAGCTCGTGGACATGACCGCCGAGTTGGACAAGGGCATGCTGTTGGCCTTGCACCTCGGTCGCCTCAAGGATGCCGGGACTATCACGCCTGCTCAGGTAAGCCTCGGCAAGCTCAACAACGCCCGCGAGGCATTGAAAATCGCACGGGAGTGCCGTTCGATCCTCGGTGGCAGCGGCATCACTTTGGAATATCCGGTGATCCGACACATGAACAATCTGGAATCAGTTGTGACCTACGAGGGCACCAACGAGATGCACACGCTCGTCGTCGGTCAGGCACTCACCGGGATCCCCGCATTTCGATGAAGGGCCCACTCGAGGGGATCGTTGTAGCCGACTTCTCCCGCGTTCTGGCCGGACCGTACGCATCGATGCTGCTAGGTGACATGGGCGCCACGGTCATCAAAGTGGAGCGGCCTGAGATCGGCGATGACACAAGATCGTGGTCGCCACCGACTGATGAAGAGGGTGTGCCCACATACTTCTCGTCCGTTAATCGCAATAAGCACTCCATCGCACTAAATCTCGACGATCCGGATGATCGCGCACGCGCGCAGCGCCTTGCTCATCGCGCCGACATCATGATCGAAAACTTTCCGGCTGGGTCGCTAGAAAGCCGCGGATTGGGATACGCGCACGTCTGCGCTGGTAACCCCACGATCATCTACTGCTCGATCAGCGGATTCGGTGCATCAAATGACCTCCCCGGATACGACCTCCTGGTGCAAGCCATGGGCGGCTTGATGGATATCACTGGAAGTGATGACCCAACAAAGGTTGGCGTCGCCATCGTCGACGTAGTCGCCGGTCTACATGCATTGACGGCAATCCTGGCGGCGCTCCATCACCGTGACCGCAATGGTGGAGGACAACTCGTCGAGGTGACATTGCTCGGTGCCCTGCTGTCCTCGCTCGTCAACCAGTCCGCATCCGCCGCAATCACCGGGGTCTCGCCCACACGGATGGGCAACGCCCATCCGTCGGTTGCTCCGTACGAGCCCTATCCCACACAGGATCGAGACATCATCATCGCTGTCGGTAACGACGCTCAATTCACCCGTTTGTGTACCGCACTCGGCCATCCGCTGCTGGCGAGTGACCCACGCTTTTCAACCAACGCATCCCGCGTAACGCACCGAGATGAACTCCGCGCACTCCTTGGCGCCCTGCTTGCCACCGATACGGCCGATGGATGGATGGCCACACTCCACAATGCCCGGGTTCCATGCGGTCCGGTCAACACCATCAGCGACGCGCTGTGCCTAGCTACCGACCTCGGGCTTGATCCTGTTGTGGATGTGGACGGCGTTCTGCAGATCACTAATCCTGTGACGTTTTCCCAGACCCCCATCACCTATACGCGTCGCCCACCACAACTTGATGAACACGACGCCTGGATCGAGGAGTTCCTCCGCTAGGCCTGAAGCACCTGGCGCAGGGCATCGAGCACGGCCGGATCCTCGATGGTGCTGGGCACTGGTTCGTCTCGACCTGCAGCGATCCCACGCATAGTGCGGCGCAAGATCTTCCCCGACCGGGTCTTCGGCAAGGCTGGCACCACAACTACCTGCTTCAACGCAGCGACGGGGCCGATCTCTTCGCGGACGAGGTGTACCACCTCGGCCTCCAGTTCTGTCGGATCGATCATCGAGCCTGCCTTGAGCACCACGAACGCTCGAGGGATCTGGCCCTTGAGATCGTCATGGACCCCGATCACCGCGCACTCAGCCACATCCGGGTGCGAAGCGACCACCGCTTCCATGGAACCGGTCGTGAGGCGATGGCCTGCGACGTTGATGACGTCGTCCGTGCGACCCATGACGTAGACGTATCCGTCTTCGTCCACGAAGCCTCCGTCTCCGCTCGTGTAGTAGCCCGGGTGATCGCTGAGATAGGAGCGGACGTACCGCTCGTCGTCTCCCCAGAGTGTGGGCAACGTTCCTGGCGGCAGGGGCAACTTCAGCGCGATATCCCCCTCGCTCCCAGCGGGAACCGGGTTGTGGCCGTGATCGAGGATGTGGACGTCGTACCCCGGAACCGGCACCGTGGGCGATCCCGGCTTAATGGGCATGGGTTCGAGCCCGCGTAGGTTCGCAGCAATCGGCCAGCCAGTCTCGGTTTGCCACCAGTTGTCGATGATCGGGACACCGAGGTGCTCGCTGGCCCATTCGTAGGTGTCAGGATCGAGCCGCTCACCCGCGAAAAAAAATGACCGCAGTGTCGAGACGTCGTACTTGGCCAGCAATTCCGCGCGCGGATCCTCCTTCTTAATCGCACGAATCGCGGTCGGTGCGGTGAATACGGCCTGGACACCGTGCTGCTCGATCAACCGCCAGAAAGCTCCAGCGTCTGGAGTACCGACGGGTTTGCCCTCGTACAGAACCGTGGTGGCCCCGCTGATCAACGGCGCGTACACGATGTACGAGTGGCCGACCACCCAGCCCACATCGGAGGCAGACCACCACACGTCCCCCGGCTTCATCCCATAGACGTTCGCGAAGGACCAGGCCATCGCAACGGCGTGACCACCGTTGTCCCGGACGATCCCCTTCGGCTTACCTGTGGTGCCGGAGGTGTACAGGATGTAGAGCGGGTCGGTGGCCGCTACTGCCACGGGCCCGACCGGCTGCGCCGCTGCGTCAACGGTTTCCCAATCGACGTCACGCTCCCCTATCGCAGCCACGACTTCCGGGCGCTGGAACACGACCACTCGTTCGGGCTTGTGTGCACTCATCTCGATGGCGGCGTCGACCAGTGGCTTGTACTCGACCGTCCGCGTCGGCTCAATTCCGCAGCTCGCAGTCAGAATCACTTTCGGGTGTGCGTCATCGATACGGGCACTCAGTTCCGCAGGCGCGAACCCACCGAAGACCACCGAGTGGACTGCACCAAGGCGTGAGCACGCCAGCATGGCGACCACCGTCTGAGGGATCATCGGCATGTAGATGACGACGCGATCCCCCGCCTGCACACCAAGATCACGTAGCGCCCCGGCGAATCGAGCGGTTGCATCGAGAAGATCTTGATAGGTCCACTGCTGCGTCGTACCCGTCACGGGACTGTCGTAGATGATGGCAAGCCGGGACCCGTGTCCAGCGGCTACGTGCCTGTCGACCGCATTGGCACACGTATTGAGCCGGCCATCAGGGAACCAGCGATACAGCGGAGCGCCCGAGTCATCAAGGACGACAGTCGGCTCAACGTCCCATTCGATGGCCGTTGCGGCCGCTCTCCAGAATCCCTCTCGATTGTGAAGGCTTTCGTGATAGGCGTCGCGATAACTAGCCATTGCCACCCTCCGTGTTGGCTCCATCCACATTCCGGCGTTCCTGCTCGCGTCTATCGCTCGCCCTTCGAGCTGCCGTGGTGAAAACGCGAATGATCACGGCGATGAAGCCAAGGCCAAGGGCCATCTGCACCATGACCATGAACCGAGCAACATTGCTTACCGCGGTGATGTCACCGAAGCCGACCGTCGCTAGAACGGTCAGCGAGAAGTACGTGGCCGTGAAGTGACTGATCGGTTCGCTAAACGAGCCGGGAACATTGCCATCGATGATCACGTAGATCGCACTGAAGATCGCGACAAAGAGGACGGCGCTGATGATCAGCGATTCAGCAGCGAGCAAGCCTGGACGTCGGGCTCTGGTGACCCTCGACACCTGCCACTTCAGCGCGAAGCCGTAAATCACAGCCCCACCGATCAGTAGAAATACTGGAAGGAGAGCTGAGAGATCACTTCGGGTCGGTGTGAGGCTGAGTAGCCAGAAGATGAAGACGATGCTGACAAGTGTTCGGATAACGCTCGCTGAAGCATCCAGCCAGATAGAGGACCTACCCGAGTGTTCGCCGGCATCGGCTTCGTCGACAGCATCTGCTGATGGCAGCTTATGTGAGCGACCAGTCTCCATGACTGCAGAGTCTGGCATGGTGGACGCCAGTGGACGGGCCAATCAGTCTTCGAGGGCCGCCAACTGCCCGCAGGCTCCATCAATTTCGCGCCCGCGAGTGTCGCGGACGGTAACGCGTACACCCTCCTCACGCAGGGCCTGGACGAATTCGCGCTCGGCCTGCGGCGTGGACGCCGTCCACTTTGAGCCTGGGGTGGGATTGAGTGGAATCAGGTTCACGTGCACCAGGTGTCCGGCGAGCATCTCGCCGAGTAGTTCGGCTCGCCAGCGTTGATCGTTGATGTCCTTGATCAGGGCATATTCGATACTCACGCGCCGACCCGTCTGTTCAACGTAGTACCACGCTGCGTCGAGAACCTCGGACACCTTCCAGCGGTTGTTGATCGGCACCAGCGTGTCGCGTAAGTGATCATCGGGGGCGTGCAGCGACACCGCCAACGTCACCGGCATGCCCTCCTCAGCAAGCTGCTTGATGCGCGGCACTAAGCCAACGGTGGACACGGTCACTCCACGAGCACTCATGCCCAGCCCCTCCGGTGCTGGATCGATCAGCCGGTGCAGGGCTGCCACTACGGTGCGGTAGTTCGCGAGCGGCTCACCCATACCCATGAACACGACGTTGCTCACTCGACCCGGGCCGCCAGGGATTTCGTCCTTGGCTAGTGCACGCGCTCCGGCGAGAACCTGCTCCACGATCTCCGCGGTCGATAAGTTCCTCGTCAAACCAGCTTGACCGGTGGCGCAGAACGGGCAGTTCATCCCGCACCCCGCCTGCGAGGAGATGCACATCGTCACGCGGTCCGGGTAACGCATCAAGACCGACTCGACGAGTGATCCGTCGTGCAACTTGTACAGGGTCTTGACGGTGGTGCCGTCGTCACACGTGAGGGTTCGCACCGGCTCAAGGAGGTCGGGCAATAGCCCTGTCAGTTTGCTGCGGTCCGTGGCGGAAATATCCGTCCATTGATGCGGATCGTCTTGCAGGTGTGTAAAGAGATGTGTCGATACCTGATCGGCACGAAAGGCCGGCAGGCCGAGTTCAGCCATCGCCTCGCGACGCTCAACGCGGGACAGATCCAACAGATGCTTCGGCGGCTTCCCACGTTGGGGTGCCTCGAGGACTAGATCGACCATTACAGGCTCGCCCCCGTGAAGCTGGCACCGAGGAATACAGTGAAGATCGCCCAAGAAGCGAAGGCGTTCGGGATCAAGGAGTCAAGCCGGTCCATCATGCCGCCGTGTCCGGGCAGGAACGAGCCCATGTCCTTAATTCCGAGGTCACGCTTGATCGCGCTCTCAGCGAAGTCACCACCTGTTGCCGTAATGGCCAGAATCAGGCCGGCGATGACCCCCTGCCACCAAGCAGCATTAAGAAGGAACACGAACGACAAGGCACCGACTGTGCACTGCATTACCACCGATCCGGCAAATCCCTCCCAGGACTTTTTCGGACTGATCGACGCGGCGATCGGGTGCTTGCCGTAGAAAATGCCGGCGAAGTAGCCGCCGATGTCGTTGGAGATTGTTAGCAAAATGAACACGACGACGCGCCACGGACCGTCGTCGGCAGCCAGGGTTAACATCAAGAAGCCGGCCATGAACGGCAGATAGGCGATGACAAAGAACGACGCCGTGATGTCTCGGACATAACCATCCACGCCACGACGAATGCGCCACAGCATTGCCAGCAGCAGCACCGCGCCGGTTGCAACCAACTGCCAGATGGGTCCAGCGAGGTAGGCCACGGTGGGCAACAAGACCACCGCGCCGTACGCCGGGACGCGCGCGATCTTGATGTCGCGTGTGGCGAAGGCCTGGATCATTTCGCGCATTGCCACGCCGAGGGCAATGATCACAACGACGCCAAAGAGCGCCTTATAGGTAAACAAGCTGGCAATAACGATTGCCGCGAGGATCACCCCTGATGCGACGGCGGCGGGGAGGTTGCGTCCTGTGCGGGAAGAACGCTTCCCGTCCCGATCGCCACCGGACGAGTTCTCCACGTCAGACCTCGAGCAGTTCGGCTTCTTTGTGCTTGAGGACCTCATCGATGTGCTCAACGTGCTTATGGGTGACGTCATCCAGCTGCTTCTCAGCGCGACGGACATCATCCTCACCAGCGTCGCCGTCCTTTTGGAGCTTGTCGAGGGCCTCCTTGGCATGACGACGAATGTTGCGCACCGAGATCCTGCTGTCCTCAGCCTTGGACCGGGCCATCTTGATGTATTCCTTGCGTCGCTCTTCGGTGAGTTCGGGAAGGACGACGCGAATGATCGCCCCGTCGGTATTCGGGTTGATGCCCAAATCGCTGTCGCGCAGCGCTTTTTCGATCTCGGCTGTTGCGCCCTTGTCGTACGGGCTGATGACGATCATCCGGGCCTCAGGCACCTGGAACGAGGCCAACTGGTTGAGCGGAGTGGCCGTTCCGTAATAGTCAACAACGATCTTGTTGAACATCGCGGCGTTGGCTCGACCCGTTCGGATCGTCGCGAAATCCTCGCGTGCGACCTCGATCGCCTTGTCCATCTTCTCGGTGGCCTCGAGAAGGATCATCTCGATCTCTTCGCTCACAGGTGCTCCTTAGGTTTCCGATGAGACTAACGTGCCGATTCGCTCGCCACGGGATGCGCGAGCGATGTTGCCTTCGACCAGAAGGTTGAACACGACAATGGGCAGATCGTTATCCCGACACAGGCTGATAGCCGTGGCATCGGCCACCTTCAAGCCCTGGGACAAAACGTCGTCGTAACTCAACTGCTCGTAGCGAACCGCATTGGGGTTGGTACGGGGGTCGTCGTCATAGACCCCGTCCACACCCTTGGCCATCAAAACAACCTCGGCACCGACTTCGAGCGCCCGCTGCGCTGCGGTGGTGTCGGTGGAGAAGTACGGCTGCCCAAGCCCTGCTCCGAAGATCACTACTCGGCCCTTATCCAGATGGCGCATGGCACGACGTGGAACGTAGGGCTCAGCAACCTGACCCATGGTGATCGCGGTCTGCACGCGAGTATCGAGTCCGACCTTCTCGCAGAAGTCCTGCAACGCCAAACAATTCATGACGGTGCCGAGCATGCCCATGTAGTCGGCCCGAGCGCGTTCCATACCGCGTTCGGACAATTGTGCGCCTCGGAAGTAGTTTCCGCCGCCAATGACGACGGCAACTTCCGTGCCCGATCGAACAACGTCGACAATCTGGCGAGCGATGGAGGCGACGACATCGGGGTCGACACCTAGGCCCCCACCACCGGCGAAGGCCTCCCCGCTCAACTTAAGCAGGACCCGCTTCCACCCGCCTTCGGGCGCCTGGGGCCAGGTTTCGATCGTGCCTTCAAGGGAAGGCTGAACCGGCTCCGATGCCTTGGACCGATCCATGAGCCTTCCCCTTCGCTCGACTACGCCTGGCCGGGCTCGAACCTAGCGAAAGCGCGAATAGTTGTGCCGGTTTCTGCCAGGACATCCGTCACGGACTTCTTGTTATCTACCACGCTTGGCTGCTCAAGTAGGACGTTGTCCTTGAAGAATGCGTTTACCCGCCCCTCGACGATCTTGGGGATGGCCTGCTCGGGCTTGCCCTCTTCCTTGGCTGCAGTCTCGGCGATGCGTCGCTCGTTTTCGACTGTCTCCGCTGGCACTTCGTCGCGCGTGAGGAACTGCGGGCGCATCGCGGCGATCTGCATAGCCACACCCTTGGCTGCTTCCTCGTCGCCGTCGTAGGCCACAAGGACGCCAACCTGCGGGGGCAGGTCCGAGGCGCGGCGGTGCAGGTACGTCGTTGCGGGAGCCTGAACAGTGACCACGCGACCGAGCTCGATTTTTTCGCCGATTACGCCGGCCATCTCGGCGACGGTGTCCTCGACGGTGTTGCCGGTGTCGAGGGTGGATGCCAGGAGTGCATCACGGTCAGCGACCTGGCCGTCGAAGGCAGCCTTGGCCAGGGTTCCTGCAAGCGCCTGGAACTCCTCGCCCTTGGCGACGAAGTCGGTCTCACAAAGAACCTCAACCATGGTGTTGTCGATCGCGGCAACAACACCATTGGACGCTGTTCGCTCGGCACCTCGCTTGGCAGCCTTGGCTGCACCCGAGATGCGCAAAGCCTCGACGGCCTTGTCGAAATCGCCGTCGCTCTCCTCGAGAGCCTTCTTGCACTCCATCATTCCCGCGGAGGTCATCTCGCGGAGCCGCTTAACGTCAGCAGCGGTAATCGTTGCCATCAGCTTCCTTCTGCTCTTAGGTCGTGCGGGGTTGTTCGTATGGGCGGGTAGAACGCTGCCCGTCCGGCGCTAGGTGCCGAACTAGGCCTGTTCGGGGCTTGCCTCGGGGCTTGCCTCGGGGCTTGCCTGAACGACGACGGCCGTGTCGGCCGCAGCTGCCGCCTCGTCGGCGGCACCCTCTCCGGCGAGAAGCTCACGCTCCCACTCGGCCAGCGGCTCTTCGGCGGCACCCTCGGTGCTGCCCGCACCCGCGCGTGCCATGAGGCCCTCGGCGACCGCATCGGCCATCACTCGGGTTAGAAGAGCGACCGAGCGAATGGCGTCGTCGTTGCCCGGAATCGGGAAATCGACCTCGTCGGGATCGCAGTTGGTGTCCAGCACCGCAATGACCGGGATGCCGAGCTTGTGCGCCTCGCCGACGGCGATGTGCTCCTTCTTGGTGTCCACGACCCAAATGGCGCTTGGGATCTTGGCCATGTCGCGGATACCACCGAGAGTGCGCTCGAGCTTTTCCTTCTCACGACGCATCATGAGGAGTTCCTTCTTGGTCAGACCAGAACCTGCGACGTCGTCAAAGTCGATCTCCTCGAGCTCCTTGAGGCGCTGGAGACGCTTGTGCACGGTGTTGAAGTTAGTGAGCATTCCGCCGAGCCAGCGCTGGTTGACGTAGGGCATGCCCACGCGATTCGCCTGCTCAGCGATCGCCTCTTGGCCCTGCTTCTTGGTGCCGACGAACATGATGGAACCGCCGTGCGCGACGGTTTCCTTGACGTACTCGTAGGCGCGATCGATGTACGAAAGCGACTGCTGCAGATCAATGATGTAGATGCCATTGCGCTCAGTGAAAATGAAGCGCTTCATCTTGGGGTTCCAGCGACGGGTCTGGTGTCCGAAGTGGACACCGCTTTCCAGCAGCTGGCGCATCGTGACGACGGCCATGGTCGTTCTCCTTCTCAAGGGCGCGCGCGCCCGTATGCGGTAGTTGCCCACCGCGTGCGGTTGTCGGTCCACCCGGCGGGTGAACCCCTGGCGACCTCGACCTGCCCGCCCACCGAGGTGGGACCGTCGAGCGTGTCGGCGGTGCTGGGCACCGCTGAAGGCCGCGCGAAATATGTCTTCCCGTAGGAAGCCTGCCAAGTGTAGGGGGCCGGGGACTTCGCCCATCGCACAGGGCTCGTCCACAGTCCCCGTGCTGTTCATCCCCAGACTCAGGTGAGGTCTGGTGGTCGATCCCTCACTCGGGTGAGCCTGCTTTGCATGTGGACGACGACGATTTCCCTCCTGACCGCCGCAGCGCTGGCCGCCGGGTCCCCCTCCGGGAATTGGGTCACTCCCCTGGCCTCCGGCTGGACCGCCGTAGTCCAGGCCTTCGAGCGCCCGCACAATCGATTCGCCCCCGGCCACCGTGGCGTGGACTTCTCCGCCCCTGCCGGATCGAGCGTTCGCGCGATCGGCCCAGGGCGGGTGGCATTCGTTGGTGACGTGGCCGGGACACCGACCGTCAGCGTGGAACATCCCAGGTCGTGGCTGAGGTCGACATATCAACCGGTCAAGGCCTCAGTTGAGGTCGGAGCAGTCGTGTCACCTGGGGACCGCCTTGGAGCCGTGGTGGAGGGCTCGAAGCATTGCGTTCGGCCCTGCCTGCACCTGGGACTGAAGCGACCAGCGTGGGAAGCCAGAGACGCAATGACCGATCCGTATGTGGACCCTCGAGGGTGGATTCAGCAGCAACCGGTGCTCAAGCCGCTAGTTCCCTGACCGCGGATGGGCTTGCTCGAACGTGCTTCGCAAACGTTCCACCGACACGTGGGTGTACCGCTGGGTGGTGGCCAGGTTCGCGTGACCGAGGAGTTCTTGTACCGACCGCAGATCGGCGCCGCCTTCAAGAACGTGCGTTGCGGCGCTGTGCCGCATCGCGTGCGGGCCAACCATCGGAACGCCGGCGGCGTCGCTGGCCCTGCGAACAATGGACCGCACCATTCGAGGGTCGATGCGCAGGCCCCGTTCACCCACGAACAGTGCATGCACCGATGGTTCAGCCAAGTCACCACGCACCCGGCGCCACGCTTCCAAGGCCCGCACCGCGGGAAGCCCAAAGGGAACCGTGCGTTCCTTGCCACCCTTACCTAGAACGCGCAGCGTCCGGTTGCCGTCGTCAACATCGTCGACATCCAAGCCGCAGAGCTCAGACACACGAATCGCTGTGCCGTAGAGGACCTCGAGGATTGCGTGATCTCGCGCTGCCACCGGTGAGCCGTCGTGCCGGGACGCGAACTCGACAACCTGCAGCGCTTGGTTTTGGTCAAGCACCGTGGGCATGTGGGTGCCAACCCTCGGGCTGACCAGACGATGTCCCGGATCGTTGCTGCAGACACCCTGCCGGGTGCACCACGCGGTGAAGCCTCGAGCGGAGGCTGCGCGCCGGGCGATAGTCGATCGCGACAAGCCCGTCTGGGTCGCAGCGGCTAACCAGGCACGAAGGGTGGTGAGTGCAAGGTCGGCAGGTGTTTCCACCCCACGAGCAAGACAAAAGGACATCAGATCGCCCACGTCCGACAAATAGGCACGGACGGTGTGCGCACTTCGATTCCGCTCGTCGCGCAAATGGCGAGCGAATCCGTCGATGGACTCCTGCCAGGCCGCAGGTATCGAATCGCTCACCTGCCCATGGTGGCAATGTCAATGGCGATGACGCGTCAGACTCGCCCATCGCGTTGGAGGGTTGCCCGAAAGACCCACCCGTCTGTGCCTCGACGCTCAACCAGTCCCATCCGTTCAGCGCACTCCAGCTGCTCAAGGGCAATGGGCGCTAAAGCGCCGCTGCGAACCGCAACATCCTCCAGGCGGAGCCCCGCCGACGATGTCTGTGAACTGGGCAGGACATCGAGCACCTCGCGCATTGATGCGCTGACGGCGTCGGGCCCATCGGCAGGATCCGGACTCACGAACATGCCGTCGATGGCGGTTCGAACATCATTGACGTCTGCGGCGAGGGTTGCGATGCCATCGTGAATCAAGCGGTGTGTGCCTTGAGAGGTCTCTGACGTGACGGGGCCAGGCACCGCGAGAACCGGGCGGTTCATTTCAGCCGCGCTTGATGCCGTCCTAGCCGATCCCGAGCGGCGCGCGGCCTCGACCACACAGGTGGCGTTAGCCAATGCAGCGATCAATCGGTTACGAGTAAGGAATCGCCGCCGCCGCACCGTTTCACCCAGCGGTGCTTCGCTGAGGATCACACCGCGCTCAACGATCTCGGCGAACAGCCCTTCGTGTCCGCGGGGGTATGCCATGTCGACTCCGCCGGCAACTACGCAGATCGTCACACCCTCCACCGCCAGAGCTCCACGATGAGCAGCAGCGTCGATGCCGTAGGCACCCCCGGAAATAACACTCAACTGCTCGCTCGCCAACTGCGCAGCCCAATCCCGGGCCACCCATTCCCCGTAACGGGTGCAGGCCCTCGCACCCACGATTGCGACTGATCTGACGGTGTGCAGGCGTGGGTTAGCTTCGCCCCAGCACCACACAGCCAAAGGCCGGTGTGCTCCTAGATCGGCCAACCTGCCGGGCCATTGCGGATCTCCCGGCAGCACAACGCGGGCGCCGATCTCCTCACCTCGATCAATCAGTGCCGCGAGATCGAGCGCGGCTAGTCGGCGTCCGATCGCTTCGGCACGTGGGACTCGCACCAACGTTCGCCGGCCAGCCAGAAGCGATGCGACGGTCGCGGTCGGGCTCGTCATGTCAATGAGGTTCGCTAGACCGGCCTCACCAGGTTCACAAACCGCGGCAAGTGCGATCCGGGCTCGGCGTTGGATGCGATTGTCATCGCAGTCCGGATCAGCTTCGGGACTCTTGGCTTTCATGTGACCTCGTCCCAAAGCGGTTGGTGCAACTCGATTGCCTCGCGAACATGCTCGGCTCGTGGTGCGTCCCGACGGTCCAAGTCCGCGAGGGTCCACGCCACCCGGGCCACACGATGGGTAGAGCGCATACCACCGCTGTCTCGCAAATGGGCGTTGATCACCTCCGTTGCATCCGCTCCCATCGGAACGTCCATCAGTGTCGCAACAGGAACTGCCGCGTTGGTTCCGCCCCAGCGGTGCCTCGCGCGCTCGCGGGCGTCACGCACGCGAGCAGCCACCACTGCGCTGGATTCACCACGATTGGTTCCATGGACAGGCTGGAGTCGAACTCGCAGATCAATTCGATCTAGCAGTGGCCCGGAGATGCGTTGCGCATAGGAACTGATTGCCGTTCGCGGACAGCAACACTGGCGACGCAGGCGCGGTGGCGCGTGACGGTAGCCGCACGGACATGGGTTTGCGGCCAAGAGCAACTGGAAGTCAGCCGGAACTTCTCCCGACCACCCGGCACGGTGCAGGCTCACCACACCGCTTTCCAGCGGCTGACGCAGCGCCTCCAACGAGTTGCGCGGAAACTCAGGAGCCTCGTCCAAGAACAGCACTCCGCGATGCGCCAGCGAAACAGATCCCGGACGAACAGACCCACCACCAACGGATCCGAGAAGCGCCGCGGGACTCGAGGAATGGTGTGGCGCTTGAAAGGGTGGTCGAGCATCTTCTCCGGTAACCACATCACTGCTGGACACCAACGCATGCACCGCCATCACATCGACAGATTCCGCTGCAGTCAGATCCGGCAAAAGACTCGGTAGCCGCTCGGCGAGCAAAGTTTTTCCTACACCGGGAGGCCCCAACATCGCCAGACTGTGACGACCTGCTGCAGCGATCTCCAGGCACCGACGTCCTTCGACTTGATCAATCACATCGGCAAGATCCAGCTCCTCGCGAACCCGAGGCACCGCCCGCCCCGGGTCGTGCCTCAGGCCAGGGTCTTCTCCGGTCAATACGGCAACTGCATGCGCAAGCGACGTAACACCAATAACTTCCATACCCGGAACACGAGAGCACTCATCTACGTGTTCG
>JAURQC010000095.1 GCA_030836325.1 Candidatus Nanopelagicales bacterium | reverse complement strand
TGGGCGTGAGACCAGATGCCCGGAGCAGACGCGTAGGAGCCGTGCGCGCCCGCCTTCACCACGACCACGCCCGCAAAACCGGAGAGGTCTCGGAAATTGGCCACGTGTTGCTCCAGGACTGAGGCAGCGGGAATCACACCATCAGAACTGTGCGGCGCCCCGGCTAGTGCAGCGATCTCCTCAGCGTTGGCGAACAGGAGGTCACATCGGACGAGTAGACCGAACAAACGGTGGCGCTGATCGGGATCGAGTTCAAGGGAGGGGGTATCGATACTGATGCACCCGTCCGAATCCAGTACGGACAATGCGACGTCAGCAACTTCCGGTAGCCGAGCTGTGAGATATCCCGATAGGTGCAGATGCAACCGCGGACTTGAATCATCAGTACGACGAATGTTCTCGATTACCTTGCTCAAGAAACGAGCATCCAACGAAGTGTTGGCGCCCGGATCCGGGAACATGGTGCGATCTCCGTCGGGGGTGATAGCGATGAAGCACTGACCCGTGGGTTCGGATGTTCGAGCGAGATCTGCTGAGACTCCACATGCGGCAAGCGACGTCGAAACCCATCTGCCGTAGTGGTCGTCTCCGACTGCGCCGACTAGATGGACATCGTCGTCCGTTGCGCAGATTGTCGCCAACCACGCGGCCGAGTTCGCGGCCTGTCCGCCAAGTTCTCGACGTACATGCGTGGGGTTGTCTCGTCCTGGTGTGAGCGGCCCGGCTAGGGGTGCGAGTTGATCGACCATCACATCGCCGACCACGACAAACGACGTGGAGGCGCGAGAGGAGTTCCCCGTCACGAGCGTGGGGCAAGGGCCCGAGCGGATGCGATCTTGGCAGCGAGACCTGCGTTGTCAATGACCAAAGCGGTGTTCGCCTCCAAACTTGCTCCGTGTGTGGCTCGATGGAAGTGGTCTAGCAAGAAGGGCGTCACGTCCTTACCGGTAATTCCGCGGGCCTCAGCCATTCGCAGGCCTTCCTCAAGGGTGACGTCATGTAGGTCGGGATCAAGTTGGTGATCTGGACCGATGGGGTTGGCGACAATGAGAGCGTTCGACAGGCCCAGGCCTCGACGCGCGGCCATGATGTCGGCGACCTCTCCGGGATCGTCGACCCGCCAATCCAGTCCAAAGCCAGAGTCAGCTAAGTAAAAGCCGGGGAAGCGATCTGTGCGGTAACCAACGACGGTGATGTTGAGGGTCTCCATTCGCTCCAACGTTGCGCCCACGTCAAGGATCGATTTCACGCCCGAACACACGACAGTCATGCTTGTTTTGCCCAATGTGGAGAGGTCAGCGGACTCGTCCCAGCTGTCGCGTGCCTGGCGGTGAACGCCTCCCAGGCCTCCGGTTGCAAAAACTTCGATACCTGCTCGCTCGGCGATGACGCTTGTTGCGGCTACGGTCGTTGCCGCGCTGCCTGAACGTGCGATAACTACGGGAAGGTCGCGCACACTCGCTTTCACGACGTCGTCACGGTTGGCCACCTCTAGCAACTCGTCGTCTGATAGACCAACGTGGACACGTCCATCGAGCACGGCGATCGTCGCAGCCGTGGCTCCGCGAGCGGTGACGACCGACTCGATCTCTCGGGCGACCCGTACGTTCTCTGGACGCGGCAGTCCGTGGCTGATGATCGTTGACTCGAGAGCCACAACGGGAGCCCCGTCGTGGAGGGCTTGCTGAACCACGGGATGAATGATGAGGTCAGAAGAGTCGGCTGGCACCCGGCGACACTACCCGGGCCTGGCAGGATGGGTACATGAGCCAATCTGGACCGGGCGTGGCGCTACGCGCGGATATCCAACGCAGTGGGTACTACCCGGAGATCGTCGGAGAGGCCCTAGACACGGCGCTCGGCGGTGAAGAGACGCTCAGTTACGTCGTCCACCATGAGGCCACGTTCGATCGCGACGAACTGCGTAGGCACGTCACCGTTCTGGTTTTGACCACTACGCGTCTGATCGTGTGTCACGTAGACGAACACGCAGCGGAGGGGTCAGCCTCGGCCTACGCAACGGCATCGACCGAGGCTGTTCGGCTCGAGCGAGTGGACTCGGTCGTGGTGACGCGTGTGGTGTCCAATCCAGCAGAGCATCAGCCCGGTGGGCCCACCGCTGAGGTAGTGCTGACCATTGGGTGGGGTGCAGTGAGTCGTATTGATCTGGAGCCGGCGGCTTGCCAAGACCCGTCGTGCGAAGCCGATCACGGTTACACCGGAACAGCCACCAACGACGATCTCGCGGTACGTGTGTCCGATGCGGCCGACGGTGCAGACGTCGTATCTCAGGTTCTGCATTTCGCCTCGGCGCTATCCGAGGCAACGGCGGGCCGCCCGCAGTCATGAAGCATAACCCGGACATCGGTCTCGGGGATGTTCTGACGTCAGCAGCCGGTGCGCTCGGAGCGCCCAATTTCATTGATTCAATCGGTATTTCTGACAGTTCCGTCGTGGTGGTGTGTCTGGTCGATGGACTGGGCGCAGTTGCGATCGAAGAACACGAACAACTATTCCCAACTCTGATGAAGGCCCGTGGCGGCTCGATTGAGGCCGCCTTCCCGACCACCACCTCGACGGGGCTTGTCTCCTTGGGGACGGGTCTGAACCCGGGAATGCACGGAGTTGTAGGTGCGTCGTTTTGGCTGCCGGAGACGGGTGAGGTCCTGGCGCCATTGCGATGGGGGAGCACACCGTCACCTTTCGCAGTTCAGCCTGAACCGACGGTTTTCGAACGAATCCAGGATGTAGGTGTGACGTGCTTCAGCGTGGGACCCAAGTCCTACATTCACTCTGGATTGACACGGGCAGCTTTTCGCGGCTCTGAGTACCTGTCGGCTGAGAGCGTCGATGATCGCTCAAGCCTGGTGGCCGATATCGCCGACAGATCTTCGGGGAAGGGCCCCTCACTGATCTATGTCTACTGGCCAGCACTAGATCGGACTGGACACGAGTTCGGAGTAGACAGCCGTTGCTGGCGTGAGGCCGCTGCCGACGTCGACGCCCTGATCGCGAAGTTGCACCGGGCTCTGCCACCGGGTGGTCGGCTCGTAGTTACTGCTGACCACGGGATGATCGACACCAAGTCACGCGTTTGGATAGAAGATGATCATCGGCTGTCAATTGATGTCCGTGCGATCGCTGGTGAGCCCAGAATGCGCCATCTGTATACAGACGTCCCCGAGGATGTCGCGCAACGTTGGTCGTCGGTACTAGGGGATACCGCGCAGATCTTGACCCGCGAATCGGCGATCAGGGTCGGACTCTTCGGAGAGGTCGATGACGTCGTTGCCGAGCGCATCGGTGACGTCGTAGCCCTACCTGACGATGGGATCCTGCTCGCTAGCCACACGTACGACGAACTCGTGTCATCACTCCCGGGTCAACACGGAGGTCGAACCGAGGCCGAGCGGCGCATACCGGCGTTGATCTTGGACTAGCTCGCCTTGTGGCAGGCTGCGGGCGTGGCCGAACTCGTCTTCTACGCCGGAACTATGGATTGCGGCAAGAGCACCCTGGCCCTGCAGACCGACCACAACCACAGCTCTCGTGGGCGTGCCGGCATCGTGTTCACTCGCCTGGATCGGGCGGGGGAGTCGATGCTGTCCAGCCGCCTTGGTCTGGCAGTACCGGCGATAGAGGTCGGTGACGACTTCGATTTTCGACGATTCATCGTTGACAAACTCAGTACCGGGGTGCGTGTGGACTACCTCATCTGCGACGAGGCGCAGTTCTACACCGAGGCTCAGGTCGAGCAACTAGCACGCCTGGTGGATGAGTTAGCCGTCGACGTGTACGCATTTGGCATCTTGACCGACTTCAGGACGCGGCTATTCCCCGGTTCCAGTCGCCTCGTCGAACTCGCCGATCGGATGCAAGTGCTACAGGTAGAGGCACTGTGTTGGTGTGGGACCCGCGCAATTCACAACGCCCGAACCTTGGACGGCGTGATGATCACTGAGGGGGACCAGGTGATGGTGGGTGACGTCTCATCAAGTTCTGGTGCCTCCGGTGCTGTGGCCTACGAAGTGTTATGTCGACGCCACTATCGGGCCGAACTCACCGCCAAACGAGCCGGGGTGGAGCACATGTCGCGAGAACCACTGCCGTTCGCCGACGACGGCTAGCCCTGGCCAGAATCACACTCCCAGGAAACTCGAATTACTCGGAGTCCTTGGTGGCCCCAAAAAGGATTTCGTCCCAACTCGGAATGCTTGCACGCCCCTTCTTGCCCTTGGCGCGTTTGGTTCGCTTGGGCGCGGGGGATTGTGGGATCAAGGCATCCTGGTTCGACGTGCTTGATTCAGTCGCGTCAGCAGTCGGCTCTGGCTCTTGTGACGTACCCGCCGCATCATCACGAGGATCTGAGGCAGCCTGCTCTGAGGCACTCTGCTCTGAGGCTGTGGGATCCGATGTGATGGACACAAGACGCGGGCGCGGTGCACTCTCGGTCTCAGGTTCCGGCGCACTGTCATCTCCAGCTGGATTCGACCGTGCTGCGCTTGCCTCTTCAGGTGCGGAGGAAGCCTCCGCTGCTGAAGTGACCTCTGTCGGGCCAGCACCCATGAGGGCGCGCGCGGACGCGTCGACTGGATGCACAGAGCGCCCTACGACTTCGTAGATCCAAGTACCGACACTGCCACCGTCATGGAAAGCGGTAACGATCCAACGGCCATCCTCGGCACGGTAGGAGTCCCACGTCACATATGAGGTGGCTGGATCCACCGAGAGCCGAGCGCAGACCGACTCATGAAGGGTTGAACCCCCGCGGCTGCGTGAGATTTCCACCGCTTGGGCCTGTTCAGCAATGTAGGCGCGCTCCCCGAGCGGTGGGTCGGCGTAGCGTGCCACCTTGTCAAGCGGCCATCCGGTCTCGGACGCAACGACCTCAGGCGACGCTCCTGCTCGGACGCGCGCCTGGATTTTCCGTGGGCTGAGCGGTTGCAGAACTTCCTCCTGATCCTG
>JAURQC010000094.1 GCA_030836325.1 Candidatus Nanopelagicales bacterium | reverse complement strand
GGGAGCCGGAAACGATCTGGCGCAAGAAGAAGGATGGCTGCTCCCCTCAGCGCGGGATTCCCGGCTTCTCCATCAACGTCGATCGGGTGTTCTTCCAAGCAGATGAGGAAGTCAAGCGGGAGACGATCCGCACCTTCTACCGTGCTGCTCCCGAGGTCAAGTGCGGCAAGAAGCCCAAGAAGGACAAGGACAAGAAGAACGACGACGAGCAAGCAGAAAGCGGTGATCCGCCGGCGGACGCGCCAGCCGGGGATCAAGACCAGGGCGGACAAGCGCCCGCTGTAGAGCCCGAACCGCTCGATACGATCCCTGCGGAGGAAGTTGCCGTCGGCTAACGGCTAGTCGAGTACCTGGCCGTCGGGGGTGTCCGTCACCGTGAATCCGCGCGCGCTGATCTGGTCACGGATCCGGTCACTTGTTTCGAAGTCCTTCGCTGCTCGTGCCGCTGCGCGTTCAGCGAGAAGCTGTTGGATGTCATCGGGAATGGTCACTTCGCGTGGTCCCTGTCCGACTGTGCGCGCAAGGTCGAGGCCTAGCAGACGGTCGGCCCAGGCGAAGAACTCAAAGCGGGCACCGTCAGGCAGCTCCGGATCCCGCTCCACAGATCGCAGCACCTGTAATGCCCGTGGGGTGTCGAGGTCCTCGTCCGCCGCAGCCAAGAACTGTTCGCGGTAGTCCGTCGGAATCGGGGCCGAGGGCTCATCGGCCCACTGCGCAACCTTGGATCGCCAACGCTCGAGTGTGCGTTGAGCCCCTTCGATCACCTGCCATGTGAGGTTCATCTGCTGTCGGTACCGATGTTGCAAGAAGGCCAGCCGCAACGCCAACGGATCGATCCCACGTTGGATCACATCGGACACGAGGAGCACGTTGCCTGCGGACTTGCTCATCTTGCGGCCTTCGAAGAGTAGGTGCTCGGCGTGCACCCAGTGGCGCACCACATCGGTACCGGCGGCACTGTTGCTCTGTGCTCGTTCGTCCTCATGATGGGGGAAGCGCAGGTCGATGCCACCGGTATGGATGTCGATATCAGAGCCCAGTAGTTGCAGGCTCATCGCGCTGCACTCGATGTGCCACCCAGGAAAACCAACCCCCCACGGGGTCTCCCACACCAGTTGCGTTCGAGTCTCCGGGGCCTTCTTCCACAGCGCCCAGTCCGCGTGGAATCTCTTCGCCGGATCGGGATCGCCCTCGAAGCGGTACCCGGGCCGTAGTTCCTCTAGTCGGTTGCCGCTGAGGGCGCCGTAATCGGATATCGATTGGGCATCGAAGAACACCGAGCCATCGCCACCGATATATGCATTGCCGCCGGCAAGGAGCTTGTCGATGAGATCAACCATCGCTGGGATGGATTCGCTGGCTTTCGGGTAGTGATCGGCGGGGTGGATGTTCAAGGCGGCGAGATCGGCGTGGAAGGCAGCCTCGTACTTGCGGGCCACTGCCAAAGCGCCGGTGCCCTCGCTGTCGGCCTGACGCAAGATGCGGTCCTCGCCGGATCCTTGCCCCTCGTCCACACCACCAAGCCCGGTGTCGTCGGCCATGTGGCCGACGTCGGTGATGTTCTGCACCACCGTGGTCGTCCAGCCGTGCATACCGGCCAATCTGGCGATCAGGTCGGTCAAGAGGAAGGTCCTCATGTTCCCTACGTGGGCATCCCGGTAGACGGTGGGACCGCAGGCGTACATACGTAGGTGGCGTGGGGAGGCGGGCTCGATCGTCTCGACCCGTCGAGTGCGGGTGTCGTAGAGGCGCACGGCACCACCCTAGGTCGCCAGCACCGAGACGCTAGTCCGCATGGTGGGACACCAGTGGCGGTGCTTTCGATGTTCCAGCTGCCTTGTGTAGCGTTGCGCCCGGTGCGTGGGAGTTCCACGCCATCACGTTGGACCGCGGAGGCAACAGGTGACCTACGTCATCGCTTTTCCCTGTGTGGACGTCAAGGACAAGTCCTGCATCGAGGAATGTCCTGTCGATTGCATCTACGAGGGCGATCGGATGCTGTACATCCAGCCCGACGAGTGCGTTGACTGCGGAGCTTGCGAACCGGTGTGTCCGGTCGAAGCTATCTTCTACGAGGATGACGTTCCTGACGAATGGTCGGACTACACGGCAGCCAACGCCGAGTTCTTCGCCGATCTCGGATCCCCGGGCGGTGCCAGCAAGTTGGGTGCTCAGACCTTCGATGCGGCGCTGCTTGCCGGAGTACCTCCGAAGGAAGACGCATAAAGCGGCGGTGACCGGATGATCCGGTTGCCCGACTTCCCCTGGGACAGCCTCACCCCATTCGCCGAACAAGCGCGCGCACATCCTGGTGGCGTCGTTGATCTGTCCGTCGGCACGCCTGTCGATCCAACCCCGGAGATCATCCAGCGCGCCCTGCGCGAGAACTCGAATGCTCCCGGGTACCCGACAACAGCTGGCCTTCCTGAACTAGCCCGTGCGTGCCGGGGGTGGCTGCAACGTCGCATGGGCGTGGAATACCCCGTGGGAGTGCTGCCATGCATCGGGTCCAAGGAGATGGTGGCGTGGCTGCCCTCGGGTCTTGGCGTCAACTCCGGGCAGATTGTCGTCATTCCCGCCGTCGCGTATCCGACGTACCAAATCGGTGGGCTGCTAGCTGGGGCTGACGTCATCGCAACCGACGAAGTGGAGTCGGTGGCCTCGGCGGCGATGGTCTGGTTGAACACTCCGAGTAACCCAACCGGCGCGGTACTCGGGGCAGATCGGCTGGCCGAGATCGTCGCCTGGGCTCGGGAGCGCGGGATCCCCGTGGTTAGCGATGAGTGCTACATCGAGCTTGGCTGGGATGTCGAGCCGGTCTCGATACTTGATCCTCGCGTCAATGGTGGTGACCCGCGTGGGCTGCTAGCCGTGCATTCGCTGTCCAAGCGTTCGTCCATGGCCGGCTACCGATTCGGTTTCGTGGCCGGTGATGTGGATCTCGTGGCCGGACTGCTGGCAACGCGTAAACATGCCGGGATGATGGTTCCCACACCGATCCAGTTCGCTGCGACGGCTGCCTACGACGATGACCACCACGTGGAGGAGCAACGTGGTCGTTACTTCGCCCGCCGCGAGGTGTTGCGCGCATCTTTGCTCGATGCGGGCTTTCGCATCGACGACAGCCACGCTGGGCTGTATTTGTGGGTGACAGACGGTCGTGAAGCCTGGGCCATGACCGAATGGTTTGCCGCCCGCGGAATCCTCGTTGCGCCAGGGACCTTCTACGGTGACAATTCGCACGTGCGCATCGCGCTTACCGCTACGGACGAGCGTGTCGATGCGGCGGTTTCCCGCTTGCGCGGTTGACATACGCGCACCGCGCCCACTCGTGAGTCTTCTCACAAGATTGACTTGATATCCCCGGTGGGGACAGTGGTTACCGCTCGGTAGTCTGCGCTTGGGAGGTACGTGTGACCGATTACTCGCTCGATCATCCAGGCGGGCAGATGCCGTTGTCCGTCGTTCCCGCAACCGAGGGCGAGTCGGGCCTTGATATCTCCTCCTTATTGAAGGACACCGGCCACGTCACCTTGGACCACGGATTCGTGAATACGGCCTCGTGCTCCTCGGCGATCACCTACATCGACGGAGACGCCGGCATCCTGCGCTACCGCGGATATCCGATCGAGCAGTTGGCCGAGAAGTCCACCTTCCTCGAAACGTCGTACTTGCTGATCTACGGAGAGTTACCGACCGACGATCAGTTGGCGGACTTCACCAACTCCATTACCAACCACACGATGCTGCACGAGGATCTGCGCCGATTCTTCGATGGTTTTCCCCGCGACGCGCATCCGATGGCCGTCCTTTCGTCTGCTGTCTCGGCGCTGTCCACGTTCTACCAGGACTCGCTGGATCCTTTCGATGCCGAGCAGGTGCACATCTCGACGATCCGATTGATGGCCAAACTCCCGACAATCGCTGCCTACGCCTATAAGAAGTCCGTTGGTCAGCCGTTCTTGTACCCGGATAACGCCTACAGCTTCGAGGACAACTTCCTACGGATGACCTTCGGCGTCCCGGCCGAGCCCTATGTGGCTAACCCGATCGTCTCCCGGGCCCTCGACCAACTGTTGATCCTGCACGCTGACCACGAGCAGAACTGCTCGACCTCCACGGTGCGGCTAGTCGGTTCATCGCACGCCAACTTGTTCGCCTCTGTCTCTGCTGGGGTGAACGCCCTCTTCGGCCCCCTGCACGGGGGTGCGAACCAGGCGGTGCTCGAAATGCTGGACAACATCCACGCGTCCGGCGGAGGAGTCAACCGGTTCATCCGCTCGGTGAAGGAGCGCGAAGCCGGAGTCAAGTTGATGGGCTTCGGTCATCGCGTGTACAAGAATTACGATCCCCGCGCTGCGGTCGTGAAGAAGACTGCGTACGAAGTCTTCGAGCAGATGAACGTCGATGATCCGTTGCTCGACATCGCACTGAGGCTCGAGGAAGTCGCCCTTGCCGATGAGTTCTTCATCGAGCGGCGCTTGTATCCGAACGTGGACTTCTACACGGGTCTTATCTACAAGGCGATGGGCTTCCCGACTCGCATGTTCACTGTGCTGTTCGCGCTGGGCCGGCTGCCGGGCTGGATCGCGCAATGGCGCGAGATGATCGAAGATCCGACCACCAAGATCGGTCGCCCGCGACAGGTGTACACCGGTGAAGTGCTGCGCGACTACGCCCCCATCACCACCCGTTAACGCTTTTTCCCACACTCCGGGGGATCGACCGTCGATTTCCCGGAAACCCATGTATCAATGGCTTTTTCCCCAGGCCGTGTGTACCAAATCCACTGGTGTGGAATCGAATATGGGCCTCCTTCCAGTTGACGGCGGATGCTGTCTTCATGGGTTATCGACGACGGGAATCAGATGAGCTCGACGAATTGCTGAGAATCCTGCGGCAAAGCGTCACGAGCATCAGCGAGGTCTTCTCTCTCAAGGCAGCGTCTGCCGAACGCATTACCCGTGCCGAGATGAGAAACCTGCTTGCCCACAAGCGCATCCATCGAATCCGTCACGGGGCCTATGTCGAAGAGAATGTCTGGGTTGCAGCGCAAAATGATCCCGCACTCATGCGTCGACTCCTCGTATCAGCTGCGATGGTCGGGCTTCGTGAGCCGGCATACGCATATGGCCAAATCGCAGCTGAACTCCACGGGTTACCCATCCAAGGCACGGGGCCGAGTGTGCTGGAAATCGTGAGACCGCAAGGAAGGGACCTGCGATCGGCCACCACTCGCGTGAAGACCCGAAATCGGCTGGAAGACGTGCACATCCTCGGTAGGGAACTCAAGGCAGAACCCGTCACGTGCATCCACGGAATTCCAAGTATCGGTATGGCTTCGGCGGCGGTGACAGCAGCCGCCCAATTCAGACGTGAGTTCGCTGTCGGCGCTCTCGACGCAGCACGAAGAAAGGGGATCACCGCCTCTGAATTGATGGACGTGACATCACGGTGGAGAGCAGGCAAAGGAGTTGTAGGAGCATCGCGGCTGGTCGAACTCGCTCGTCCGGGTGCGGAGTCGGTCTTTGAATCGATAAGTCGTGTTCGCATCATGGATCGAGGAATCCCCGAACCCAAACTCCAGCAGGAGTTTTACGACTCACGTGGCCTGATCGGTCGCGTCGATATGTGGTGGCCAGGCTTCAAGGTGGTGGGTGAAGCGGATGGATTCGGCAAGTACGACGACATCCGTGACCTGCGGGCTGAGAAAGTTCGTGAGGACCGCTTGCGCAGCCTTGGCCTGATCGTGGTGCGCTGGACGTGGGATGAGATCTGGTCGTCGCCGCTTGAGGTTGTGGCGAGAATCGATATGGCTCGACGACGCCTAGCCGCCTGATTAGCCCTTTGGTCCTGAAGCGGGGTGGGTGAAAATCCACTGACGCGTAGCACTACGGGATATTGACGGTCGATCCCCCGGAGTGTGGGAAATAGCGTTAGTGGGGGTAGTGGAGGTCTGGGTTCAGGCCACCCCAGCTACCCGTGCGCTGAACGACTTCCAGTGC
>JAURQC010000093.1 GCA_030836325.1 Candidatus Nanopelagicales bacterium | reverse complement strand
CCCCAGGTTTCGCCGGGGGCGACGTCGTTTCTCCCGGATACGTGCTGACCCGGCCGCGTGGGGACGTAGCCTTCACCCTCGCCGTGGGTAGCATCGTCTCGCGACTTGCGTGTCTTTCCTAGATGCGCCTTCCCCAGACGCGACTTCCCCGAAACGCGCCTTCCCCCAGGCCAGTTTCCCGCTCCGGCGGGAACGCACTCGAATGGAGCTGTTCGACCCGTGCATCTGAAGTCGCTCACCCTGAAGGGCTTCAAGTCCTTTGCCTCTTCCACGTCGCTGGAGTTCGAGCCCGGCGTTACCTGTGTGGTTGGCCCCAATGGTTCGGGCAAGTCCAACGTCGTCGACGCCCTCGCCTGGGTCATGGGCGAGCAGGGAGCAAAGAGTCTGCGCGGCGGCAAGATGGAAGACGTCATCTTCTCTGGCACGTCCGGCCGCGCACCTCTGGGTCGAGCCGAAGTGTCGCTGACGATCGACAACACCGATGGCGCGCTGCCGATCGACTACTCCGAGGTCACGATCTCCCGCACGCTGTTCCGCAACGGCGGCTCTGAGTACGCGATCAACGGCGAGACGTGTCGCTTGCTCGATATCCAGGAGTTGCTGTCGGACTCGGGCATTGGTCGCGAGATGCACGTGATCGTTGGGCAGGGTCAACTCGACTCGATTCTTCATGCGACCCCTGAAGACCGTCGCGGCTTCGTTGAAGAAGCCGCAGGTGTCCTAAAGCACCGCAAGCGCAAGGAGAAGGCGCTGCGCAAGTTAGACGCGATGGAAGGCAATCTGACGCGTTTGCAAGACCTGACCACCGAACTACGACGACAGTTGAAGCCGCTGGGCAAGCAGGCAGAGGTCGCCCGTCGAGCCGTCGTCATCCAAACCGACGTCCGGGACTCGCGGTTGCGCTTGCTGGCCGACGACCTCGTCCAAGCCCGTCACACCCTCGAGACCGAGGTCGCTGACGAAACTGCTTTGCGCGAGCGTCAGGCCAAGGTCGAATCTGCGATCGCCGAACTCCAGGCCCGCGAACAGGCAGCGGATGAGATGGAACGCGAAGAAGCGCCCTTGCTCTCACAGGCCCAAGACACCTGGTTTGCATTATCCGCTGCTCAAGAACGCTTCCACGGCCTTGATCAACTCGCCCGCGCCACTGTTCGACATCTGCAGCCAGAGGAAGAAGAGCTAGCCGTGGCGGGCCGTGATCCCGAGCAGCTCGATGCTGAAGCGCGTTCGCTGCGGGCCCAAGAGTTCGAGCTCGGGCGCGAGGTTGAAGGCTTGCGAGATGCCCTGGCAGATGCAGAGTCCGCTCGGCATCGCTCCGAGGACGAGTTGGCTGCCGAACAACGTCGCATCGAGGCCATTGAAGCCGCGATCGCCGATCGTCGCGAGGGTCTTGCGACTACCGAAGGCAAAGTCAACGCCGCCACATCGCGCAGGGACGCCCGGGCGGCGGAGATTTCCCGGCTCGAAGGTCAAGTCAGCGAAGCCCGCGAACGGGCCGCGACGGCTCAGCGTGAATTTGCTCGTGTTGAGGTCGACATCGTTGGGCTTGATCAAGGTGAGGTCGGACTTGACGAAGCCCACGCGCAGGCTGAATCTGCGCTGGAGACCGCTGACGCCGAGGTCGAACGCTTGCGGCAGGACGAGGGACGTATCGAGCGCGAGCGTGCGGCGGCGGAAGCGACGTCTCAGGCATTAGAACTCAGCCTCAAGCGCAGCGATGCTGGCTCGATTGTCATGGGCGCATCGCTTCCGGGAGTTGTGGGTGCACTCGCCGAGCAGATCCACATCGATGGTGGTGCCGAGCATGCGGTCGCAGCGGTCCTGGGTGACCTCGCCGACGCCATCGTGGTTCGAGGTCAGTCTACGGCCGTCGACGCGTTGGCCGTGCTGAAGGAATCCGACGGTGGACGTGCGGCTCTGGTTATCGTCGATGAGCCGTCGGCGGCGTCAGCTTCGACAGTGCCGGCGCCGATGGGTGGGCGCTGGCTCCGCGACCACGTTCGTAGTGAAGAACTCATGCGTCCGGTGGTGGATGCCCTCCTAGCCAACGCAGTGCTCGTCGACGATGTCGACTCAGCTATCGCCGGCCACCGGGCATCATCGAATCTCACCTGGGTTACCCGCGCCGGTGACGTCGTAGCACGAGGAACCATCCGCGGTGGTTCGAGCGTTAGCGACTCTCTAGTCGAGGTGCAGGCCGCATACGAGCAAGCCAACGCTCAACTGCAGACGCTTACGCAGCAGGCCGAGCGGTTGCGCTTCGACTTGGCTGCTGCTCGCGATCGGCAGCAGGCAGCGTCCGCTGGGGTCGAGGGCACCCTCAAACGCCTGCACGAATCCGATGCGCAGATGGCCGCTGTGGCCGAGCAATTGGGGCAACTAGGTCAGACGTCGCGTGCGGCAACGGCCGAGGCCGAGCGCCTGGACCAAGCCCTGACGGCTGCCACCGAGGCTCTTGCGCAAGACGAGGCACAACTCGCCGAACTCCAACAACGACTCCGGGTGATGCAGGAACAGCCGCAAGAGGATCCTGGTCAAGACCGGCGTCCAGAACTTCAGACGGCAGCTCAAGCGGCGCGTCAGTCTGAGGTCGATGCGCGATTGGCAATGCGCACCGCAGAGGAGCGGAAATCCGCTGTAACCGAACGGGCGTCATCACTTGAGGCCGACGCCGAAGCCGAACGCCAGGCGCGTCGCGCGGCACAGGAGCGTCGCGAGCGCCGTGCCCGCGATCTGGTCGTGGCTGAGGCCATCGTTAAGGCCGTAGGTGTTGTTCGCTCGCACGTCGAGACGTCAGTAGTCCACGCGCAGCACCGGCGTAACGAGTATCAGCGCTCCGCGCGTGAACGGACTGAGGAACTGTCTGTCATCCGAGAACAACTGCGCACTTTGGCCACCGAAGCCGAGGGGCTGCGCGACAGCGTCCACCGTGACGAACTCGCGCGGGCGGAACAGCGCATGCGCATCGAACAGATCGAGACCAAGGGCCTTGAGGAGTACGGCGTGGAAGCCGACATCCTTGTTGTCGAGTACGGACCCGATCAGATGGTGCCGCCGTCTCCTCGGGCACCAGGGGATGAGATTCCCGAGGGTGAGCCCGAACCGGAGCCGTATCCCTACGTTCGCGCCGAACAAGAGAAGCGACTAAAGGAAGCCGAACGTGGCCTAGCGCTCCTGGGCAGGGTCAACCCGCTCGCGCTTGAGGAGTACGCGGCGATGGAGGAGCGTCATCGCTTCCTGACTGAGCAACTCGACGACATCAAGCGCTCCCGCGATGACCTTCTCGACATCGTCAAGGAGGTCGACGAGCGGGTCGAGCAGGTGTTCACCGAGGCGTATAGGGATGTGGAGCGCGAATTCGAGCAGGTGTTCGCTCGGCTCTTCCCCGGTGGAGAAGGCCGTTTGATCCTCACTGATCCGAGCAACATGCTCACCACGGGCATCGACGTCGAAGCCCGCCCGCCCGGTAAGCGGGTCAAGCGCCTGTCCTTGCTCTCCGGTGGTGAGCGCAGTCTGACCGCCGTGGCGTTCCTCGTCGCGCTCTTCAAGTCCCGTCCGAGTCCGTTCTACGTTCTCGACGAGGTTGAGGCGGCCCTCGACGACGTTAACCTCGGCCGCCTGATCGACATGATTGAGGAACTGCGCGATAGTTCCCAGCTGATCGTGATCACGCACCAAAAGCGCACGATGGAAATTGCCGATGCTCTGTACGGCGTATCGATGCGTGGAGATGGCGTGACCCAGGTAATCGGACAGCGCATCCGCGAAGCCGTTAGCGCCTGACACCGGAACGGGGCCCGCGGGCGCTGGTTGCGCCTGCGAGAGAATGTCGCCATGGAGTCCTTGACCTGGTATCTCGTCATCGCCGTCGTCCTTTTGGGATTCGTTATCGGTGCGAGCATCGCGCTCGTTCGGCGTCGTGGCTCCAAGCCCGCGCCTCCTGCGAAGCCACGACCGGGCATTGACTACGCCCCGGGGGTCGGCGATGACGATTCGGTCCCCAGGGACACCGAGCGGCGAGGGGTTACCGACGTCGGTACGAGTGTGCTCGACCGCCCTGTGGAGGTTCCTGTCGAGGAACCGACCGCGCCCGAGGAGTTGGAAGAACCGGGTATCTGGGAAGTCGAGATTCCGGAGCCGACCAAAGGTCGCCTGCACCGGTTGCGCGAGCGTCTTGCGCGCTCGAACAACACCCTAGGCAAGGGCTTGCTGGCTCTGCTCTCACGTGACGACATCAACGACGACACCTGGGACGAAGTCGAGGAGGTGCTGCTCACCGCTGATCTCGGGGTTGCAGCGACGACCGAGCTCATGGATCGACTTCGGACCCGGATCCAGGTTGAAGGAGCACGGGACACTGAAACGGTTCGGGCTCTGCTGCGTAGCGAGTTGCTGACGTTGGTGGATCCGCAGATGGATCGTTCACTGACGACCAAGGCCAGCGGTCGCCCGGCAGTGATCCTTGTCGTCGGCGTCAATGGCACAGGCAAGACCACTACCAGCGGGAAACTCGCCCGCGTGCTCGTGGCTGACGATCGCACAGTCCTTCTCGGTGCTGCGGATACGTTCCGTGCAGCAGCGGCCGAGCAATTGCAGACCTGGGGTGATCGTGTTGGTGCTGTCGTCGTTCGTGGGCCCGAAGGCGGGGATCCGGCATCGGTTGCCTTTGAGGCAGTAGACGTTGCGGCTAAGGCCGGTGTAGATGCGGTGGTCATCGACACTGCCGGTCGCCTGCACACCAAGACCGGACTTATGGACGAACTCGGCAAGGTCAAGCGCGTCGTTGAGAAGAACAGCGAGGTTGACGAGGTCCTGTTGGTTCTCGACGCAACGACGGGTCAAAACGGGCTCGTTCAGGCACGGGTGTTCGCTGAAGTTGTGGATGTCAGCGGCATTGTGCTGACCAAGTTGGATGGGACGGCCAAGGGCGGCATCGTGGTGTCCGTGCAAAGGGAACTCGGCGTTCCCGTGAAGTTGGTGGGCCTAGGGGAGGGTCCGGACGATTTGGCCCCCTTCGAGCCGACCGAATTTGTTGAAGCCTTGCTGTCCTAGTCAGGAGATGTTCCTGGTCAGCAGATGTAACGCGCCCGAAACACAATGGGCGCTTTCGTCACCCAAGTGAAACGTCGAACGTCACTTACCGAAACTCCGGACCTCCACTGTAAGCGCCGATAGGGCCACACAACAGGAGGTACCTCATATGGATTCGGGCGTAACCGCGTGGTTGCTGACTTCAGCCGCGCTGGTCTTCTTGATGATTCCCGGCCTCGCGTTCTTCTACGGAGGAATGAACAGGTCGAAATCAGTTCTCAACATGCTCATGATGGTCATGGGCGCGTTGTTCATCGTCGGCATTCTCTGGGCGATCTACGGCTACTCAATGGCTTACGGATCTACCGCCGGCTACTTCGTCGGTAGCTTCACCGACTACTTCGGGCTTGAGGCCGCACTCGCGCCGCCGGCAGAGGGAGATGCATTCCCGGTCATGGTCGATGTCGTGTTCCAGGCGATGTTCGCGTGCTTGACCGTCGGCCTCATCGCCGGTGCACTCGCTGACCGCATGAAGTTCGGCGCTTGGATCATCTTCGCTGCCATTTGGGCGTCGCTGGTCTACTTCCCCGTGGCCCACTGGGTCTGGGGCGGTGGCTGGATCGGCCAGCTCAATATCGGTGGTGCTGAAGTAATCGACTTCGCCGGTGGAACAGCGGTCCACATCAACGCTGGTGCGGCTGCACTCGCGGTCTGCATCATCTTGGGTAAGCGCCTTGGTTGGCCGAAGACACCGATGCGCCCGCACAACTTGACCATGGTCATGTTGGGTGCTGGCCTACTGTGGTTCGGATGGTTCGGCTTCAACGCCGGATCGGCCTACGCCGCCGACAACACCGCCGCTATCGCCGCTACCAACACGCTGGTCGCTACCTGCGGCGCCGGTATTGCGTGGTTGATCGTGGAAAAGATTCGCGACGGGAAGGCGACGTCACTGGGTGCCGCGTCGGGCATCGTTGCCGGTCTGGTTGCCATCACTCCGGCCTGTGCCAACGTCACGCCGCTTGGTGCGATTTTGATCGGCCTCATCTCCGGTGCTGTTTGTGCATGGGCCGTCACACTGAAATACAAGCTGGGTTACGACGATTCCTTCGACGTTGTCGGTATCCACCTGGTGGGTGGCATCGTCGGAACCCTGGCGCTGGGCTTCCTTGCGTCGGACATCGCAGCCGAGGGTGGTCAAAACGGCCTGCTCTACGGCGGAAACGTCAACCTGCTGATCGTCCAGATCATCGCTGCTGCAGGCGTCCTGGTCTACTCCTTCATCCTCGCGGGCATCATTGCTCTCGTGTTGAAGGCCACCATGGGCATCCGCGAGGACGAAGAGGACGAGATGAACGGAATCGACCTTGCCGAGCACGCGGAGACCGCCTACGAGTTGGGTGACTCCGGCGCCGGTGGTGCGTTCGCAGGCGTTGGGCACGCTGCCCGCGCCAAGGAGGTGGAGTAGTCATGAAGTTGGTTACAGCGATCATCAAGCCGTTCAAGTTGGACGACGTCAAGACCGCCGTTGAGGCGCTGGATGTCCACGGGATGACCGTTTCGGAGGCCTCCGGATTCGGTCGGCAGCGGGGCCACACGGAGGTCTATCGCGGAGCTGAGTACACGGTCGAGCTCGTACCGAAGGTGCGCATCGAGATTGTGATCGACGACGATCGCGCCGGGGAACTGATCGACGCGATCGTTGGTGCCGCTCAGACGGGCAAGATCGGTGACGGCAAGGTCTGGGCCGTTCCTGTTGACTCGGTCGTGCGGGTGCGAACGGGTGAGACAGGCGCGGAGGCGCTCTAGCTCGATGGGCCAATTAGCCGACGAACGGCAAAACATCGCTCGGCGCTCGGACCTCGCAGGGTCCGAGCGCCGAGCGCTGCTGTCCGATGCCACCGACGTTTGGCTGAGGGGACTGTTCCTTGAGGCGGTCGAGTCGGCCAAGACAGATGCGTCGCAGTTCGCGCTTGTGGCGGTCGGTGGCTACGGACGTCGCGAGATGTCGCTTGGAAGCGACATCGACGTCCTGCTGGTGCACGAGCCGTCAGCACTGCGGGTGGAGGAGGTTGCCTCGGCGATTTGGTACCCAGTGTGGGATTCGAAGATCGCGCTGGATCACTCGGTGCGCACGATCGCCCAAGCTCGCACTCTCGCGCGCGATGACTTTAAAGTCGTTCTGGGTTTGGTGGATGCGCGCGTCGTGGCAGGCAGCATCGAACTCGGTGAGTCCTTAAGGTCGGGCATTTTGGGAGATTGGCGGGCTAGCGCGGGGGACCGGCTTGCTGAACTTCACGCAACTGCGACACAACGCCGCTCCCGCGTCGGCGACCTCGCGCAATTACTGGAGCCAGACCTCAAAGAGGCCTACGGGGGCCTGCGCGATGCGGTCTTGTTGCGAGCGCTTGCAGCCTCGTGGACGGTCGAAGTGCCGCGTACCAGTTGGCCCGCAGCAGTTGCCACCCTCCTCGATGTGCGAGACGCCCTTCATGCGCGAGGGCTCCGTGACCGCTTGTCGATGCAAGACCACGATGAGATCGCATCGGACTTGTCCGGCCTGCTTGGTGAGGACGCCAACGCCGATGACCTGCTACGAACGGTCTATCTCGCGGCCCGCGACATTGCCTACGCGAGCGACGTAGCGTGGTACCGGGCATTACGTGCAACCAAGAAGCCCGCGAGCCTGGCACCCCGGGTTCTGCGCCGGTTGACTCGCCGTTCGTCGTCGAACAACAACGGTCCAGAACGAGTGCCACTCGCTGAGGGAGTAGTTCTCGTCGAGGGTGAGGTGTCGCTGGCGCGCGGTGCCAAGCCCGCGGAGGACCGAGGCCTGGTGTTGCGGGCGGCAGCTGCCGCAGCGCAAGCGTCGGCGATGCTGGCCCCGGCGACGGTCGAACGCGTTTCGGCGTGCATACCGGTCAGTGAGCCATGGAACAACGATCTTCGTCAATCGTTCGTCTCGCTTCTCGGCGCTGGAAAGTCGGCGGTGCCTGTTCTCGAAGCGATGGATCAAGCCGGGATCATCTCTGCGCTCGTACCCGAATGGGAAGCCGTGCGATCGCTGCCGCAGCGCAACCCGATGCACGAGTACACGGTCGATCGACACCTAGTCGAGACGACGGTGCACGCGGCCGAACGCGCTCGTGACGTCTCACGTCCCGACCTGTTACTGGTCGGTGCGTTCCTGCATGACATCGGCAAGGGATACCCGGGAGACCACAGCATCGTCGGTGCGGAGATGGCCCGAGACATCGCCGAACGCATGGGATTCGCCGAGGAGGAGGTAAACGTCCTAGACGTGCTTGTTCGCCAGCACCTGCTCCTGCCCGATGTCGCGACGCGTCGGGATCTGGAAGATCCGGCGACAGTGGAGGCAATCACGAGCCGAATTGCCGACGTTGACACCCTCGAACTACTGCACGCGCTCACGTGGGCCGATGCGCAAGCAACCGGTCCGTCCGTGCGCACCTCGTGGCGTCGGCGTTTGGTCTCGGATCTCGTCAACGAGTGCAAGGTTCACATGCGAGGCGAGGCAACCGAACTACGCGACGAGCGGGGCCAGTCCGCTGTCATGGCCGATGCGCTCGCTGAGACCGGGGACACCACGTTGAGGCTGGTTCCTGCGGATGACGGATGTTCGATCGTGGTCTCGGCTCCAGACCGGTTCGGACTTCTCGCAACAGTCGCTGGAGTGTTGACCTTGCATCGGCTTCAGGTTCGTGGCGCACGCATTCGCACAGAAGGCGGCCGGGCCGCGCAGGAGTGGTACGTGCGACCGCTATTTGGTGATCCCCCCGACGAGCGGGCGATGGCCTCTGATGTTCGTGCCGCTATCGCAGGGGATCTCGATGTGGCCGATCGGCTCAGGCGGCGGTCAGAGGGCCGCGAGGGGCGATCATCAGGTGCGTCACCAAAGGTCATCGTGGACACTGCGGCGGCCAACCACACCGTGATTGAGGTTCGCGCACATGACGAGCCCGCACTCTTGCACCGAATTACGTCTGCCCTGGTGGCGTCGGACAGCCTCGTGACAGGCGCCAAGATCGACACCTTGGGTTCGGAGGTGGTGGATGCGTTCTTCGTGACGGACCGTCTTGGTGCTCCGTTGAGCCCCGACCACGCCGATGCCGTGCGCACCACGGTGCAGGCGTCCCTCGAGGCGCGTTAGTCTGACCGAACGCTGATGCAGCGTCATTCGTGTCGTCGTCCCTTGAGGAGCCGGAGTGTTCGCGTCGCTGTCTGACCGGTTGTCCGAGACCTTCAAGGGTCTCCGGGGCAAGGGTCGTCTCTCTGAGGCGGACATAGACGCGACCGTCAAAGAAATCCGAACGGCGCTTCTCGAAGCCGACGTCGCGCTACCGGTTGTCCGAGCATTCACTACTCGCGTCAAAGAGCGTGCCCTCTCGTCAGAGGTCTCTGGCGCCCTGAACCCCGGCCAGCAAGTCGTCAAGATCGTCCACGAGGAACTCATCGACATCCTCGGCGGGCAGGCCAGGCCGCTGCAGTTCGCCAAAACTGGCCCGACATTCATCCTGCTTACCGGCTTGCAAGGAGCAGGCAAGACCACGCTCGCCGGAAAACTCGCGTCCCATCTGAAGGCTGACGGACACGCTCCGCTGCTTGTCGCGGCCGACCTGCAACGCCCCAACGCCGTTGACCAGTTGAAGGTCATGGGCGAGCGAGCTGAGGTTCCCGTGTTCGCTCCCGAGCCCGGGAACGGCATCGGTGACCCAGTCCAAGTGGCTCGCGACGCACGCAAGCACGCCGAATCCGCGCTGCACGATGTCGTAATCGTCGATACCGCCGGCCGCCTGGCTATTGACGCCGAACTCATGGACCAGCTGCGTCAGGTGCGCGAGGCGGTGCAGCCCGAAAACGTCCTTCTCGTCGTCGACGCAATGATCGGACAGGACGCCGTCGCGACAGCCGAGCAGTTCGGCGAGCAGGTTGGCTTCGACGGTGTTGTCCTAACCAAACTCGATGGCGATGCTCGCGGTGGCGCCGCGCTGTCGATCGTTACCGTCACCGGCAAACCAATCATGTTCGCTTCAGTCGGCGAGCAACTCTCGGACTTCGAAGCCTTCCATCCTGACCGGATGGCGAACCGAATCCTCGACATGGGCGACGTCCTCACCTTGATCGAGCAGGCGGAAAAGGCCTTCGACGCCGAACAAGCCGAGAGGATGGCCCGCAAGGTCACGGCTGGTGAAGACTTCACCCTCGAGGATTTCCTGGATCAGATGCAGTCCATCAAGAAGATGGGCTCGCTGGGCAAGATCCTGGGGATGCTCCCAGGCATGGGGGACATGAAGGCCCAACTCGACCAGGTGGACGATCGCGAACTCGACCGAGTCTCGGCCATCATTCAGTCCATGACGCCGGCCGAGCGTCAAGACCCCAAGATCCTCAACGGCTCACGCCGAGCTCGAATCGCCAAGGGTTCAGGCACTCAGGTCAGCGATGTCAATTCCCTAATCGAACGCTTTGGCGAGGCCCAGAAGATGATGAAGCAGATGGGCAAGGGTGGGGGAATGCCGGGGATGCCTGGCATGCCAGGAGGCGGCGGAAAGAAGTCCAAAGGCAAGATGCCCAAACAGGCCGGCCGTAAGGCCAAGAAGGGTCGCAGTGGCAATCCCGCCAAGCGTGCCGCGCAGGAGTCTGGCCAGTCAGCCGGCGCGGGTGGTGGCCAACAGGGAGGAATGCTGGGGGTGAATTCCGCGGGTCAGCCCGGCGGAGCCGACATGACGCCTCCGGATCTTTCGGACCTGCCGGACGACCTCAAAAAGCTCCTCTCCTAACCCCAAACGCCCGGTTCCCCTGGATTGCGGGGAATACGAAGAGGTTTCCCCGCAATCCCGGGGGAAACGAGGCAGGTCCCCCACAGTGCCGTGGGCATGCCCCCGCGTGGCTGCGCCCCGACTACCTCTGGCACACTTTCGGGGTTCTCGTCGAAGGCGTGGCCCTCTCACCTCGCCCGCGGCGGTCCATGAGTCGGTCAAGCGTGGCACCCCACGCCGAAGCGAGACCGTCCACCACACGTCAGGAGAAAAGCCACCCGTGGCCGTCAAGATCAAGTTGAAGCGCGTGGGCGAGGTCCACGCACCCCAGTACCGCGTCGTCGTCGCCGATTCCCGCACCGCCCGCAACGGTCGTGCCATCGAGGAGATCGGTATCTATCAGCCGCTGCAGGAGCCGAGCCTGATCCAGGTCGACTCCGAGCGCGTGCAGTACTGGCTCGGAGTCGGCGCTCAGCCGACCGAGGCTGTCGCCGCGATCCTCAAGGTCACCGGTGACTGGCAGAAGTTCAAGGGCGAGCCGGGTGCCGAGGGCACGCTGAAGGTCGCTGAGCCCAAGGCCGACAAGAAGCTCGCCTACGAGGCAGCGGTCAAGGAGGCCGCCTCTGAACCCAAGACCCCGGCGCCCAAGAAGGTAGAAGCCGCGGTCGAGGAAGCTGCCGAGAAGGTCGAAGAGGTCGTCGAGGCCGTAGTCGAAAAGGTTGAAGAAGTCGCCGAGGCCGTGGCTGAGAAGGTTGAAGAGGCCGTCGAAGCTGCCAAAGAAGCCGTCACCGGTGAGGACAAGGCCGACGACGAGGCTCCGGCTGAGGAAAAGGCCGAGTAATGCTCGACGAGGCGTTGGGTCACCTGGTCCGCGGGATCGTGGATAACCCCGACGACGTCTCGGTGTCTGAGCGCTCGGGGCGCCGGGGAACGACTCTCGCAGTTTCGGTGAACCCGTCCGATATGGGTCGCGTTATCGGTCGTGGAGGTCGCACGGCAACGGCACTTCGCACGGTGATCACCTCGATCAACGGTGGTCGTGGCGTTCGTGTGGACTTCCTCGACGTCGCTGAGCGCTAAGAACAAATCGTGCTCGTTGTCGTCGGGCGCATCGGACGAGCCCACGGAATTCGTGGAGCCGCGAGTATCGAGGTCCGAACGGATGAACCCGACCGGCGCTTTGCCGTCGGCTCGCAACTACTGACTGACTCTGGACTCGAGCTGACCATTACGTCGGCCACGTGGCACAGCGGTCGATTGCTGTTGACGTTCGAGGGCTACGACGATCGCACCGCCGTGGAGCAACTGCGCAACCAGATGGTGAGCGTGGACCGGCCCGACGATGAGCGACCTGACGATCCTGAGGAGTTCTACGACTCCGACCTTGAAGGCTGCGAGGTGGTCGATGAATCGGGAACAAGCATCGGCGTCGTAGCAGAAGTTTCGCATCTGCCGGCTCAAGACCTGTTGGTAGTGCGCACCCCTGAGGATAAGGAAATCCTCATCCCGTTCGTTGCGGCTTTTGTGCCGACGATCGATGTAACCGCCAAGCGGCTCGTCGTAACTCCGCCCAACGGATTGCTTGACGATCTAACAGACGACGAGGTTGACGAGAACGCGCTGGATCGAGATTCCTGATGCGGATCGACATCGTTTCAATCTTCCCGGAGTACCTGACGCCGCTGGAGCTATCGCTCGTGGGCAAGGCTCACGAGTCAGGAATCGTCGATATTCGTGTTCACGATCTGCGCGGCTACGCAACCGACAAGCACCGCAGTGTGGATGACACTCCCTATGGCGGAGGTCCGGGCATGGTCATGATGCCCGAGCCCTGGGGCATGGTGCTCGACGAGATTTGCGCGCAGTCAGACGCGCCTCCCTTGCTGGTAATCCCCACGCCCTCGGGATTCAGGTACGACCAAGCCGCCGCCGTCGCCCTTTCGGAGATGTCGCATGTGGTTATCGCCTGCGGGCGCTACGAGGGCATCGACTCGCGCGTCGCGGAGCACTACGCAAACCGCGACGACTGGGCCGGGGTTGTCGAGTACTCAATCGGTGATTACGTGTTGGCCGGGGGTGAGGCGGCCGCTTTGGTGATGGTCGAAGCTGCTGTCCGGCTGATTCCCGGCGTGCTGGGCAATGCTGAGAGTGCGACGGACGATTCCTTCAGCAGATCCAACGGGGCACCGCTAGAGGGGCCGGTCTTCACCAAGCCGCACGTATGGCGAGAGATCGAGGTTCCCGAGGTCCTGCTGTCGGGAGACCACGGTCGGATTAAACAATGGCGCGAGCAACAGGCGGTTGAGCGGACCGTTGAGCGTCGCCCAGACCTCACCCCCTGATCTTGCGCGCGGCCCGTCAGTCACACCCGAGGAGTCAGCCCGTTACACCCCGACAGGGCGGGATTTGTCCGTGTGGCACACTTGTGCGGCTCGCCCGACGTCTGCCACGAGGGACGCATGAGGGCGGAACACTCCACCTAGCCGTGGGCGACTTGTGGCGCTTACAGGAAGAGATGTAGACATGAAGACCCTCGATTCAGTCGATGCCGCCGTTCTGCGGGACGACATCCCCGAGTTTCGTGCAGGCGACACCGTGAAGGTTCACGTGAAGGTCGTCGAAGGCAACAAGACCCGTGTCCAGGTCTTCCAGGGCGTCGTTATCGCCCGCTCCGGTTCGGGCGCCAGCGAGACCTACACCGTACGCAAGGTTTCCTACGGCGTCGGTGTCGAGCGCACCTTCCCGCTGCACTCTCCCGTCGTAGAGAAGATCGAGGTCGTCACCCGCGGTGATGTCCGTCGCGCCAAGCTCTACTACCTGCGTGGCCTGCGCGGTAAGGCCGCGAAGATCCGCGAGCGCCGCGAGAACGTGCCGGCGAACGCCAAGACTTCGGAGAGCTGACCTTGGCCGATCGCGGTCGGCAAACTTGGTGGGACATCCCGGTAACGATCATCGTTGCCCTCGGGGTCGTCCTGCTCATCACAACTTTCCTTGTCAAGCCTTTCTCCATCCCCTCGGGATCAATGGAGAACACACTCCAAATCGGTGACCGCGTCTTGGTCAACCGCGCGGTTTACAACGTCCGCGACATCGCGCGTGGTGACGTTGTCGTGTTCGATGGAGCTGGGTCTTTCGTTCCACCGCAGGTTGTTCCAGACCGAGACCCGATCAGCGGTGCCTTGGTCTGGGTCGGGCAGTCGTTCGGCCTTGTCGCGCCTGACTCAACGGATTTCATCAAGCGGGTGATCGGCACGGGGGGTGATCGCGTCACGTGCTGCGATGCAGACGGGCGCATCACCGTCAACGGTGAGCCAATTATCGAGGACTATCTCTTTCCTGGGGACTCGCCGAGTCTGCAACCCTTCGATGTTGAGGTCCCAGAGGGCATGCTGTGGGTTATGGGAGATCATCGATCAGCATCTGCTGACTCCCGCTCGCACATGGGGGATCCGGGCGGCGGATTCGTTCCCGAATCCTCGGTCATCGGACGTGCAATGACGGTTCTGTGGCCGATTGGTCGCATCCAAAACATTCCGTTGCCGCAGTACGCGAACGCTGACGCTTCGTGAATGTGACTATCCGATGAGCAAGGATCAACCGGGTAAACACGCGCGCGAGAAGAAGCGCATCCATCCGTTCTGGCGAGGCCTTCGCGAAATCGTCGTGATCGTCGTGGTCGCTCTGGCGCTGTCGGCACTAATCCGCGCGTTCTTGCTGCAAGCCTTTTATGTCCCCAGTGCATCGATGGAGGACACGCTACGACCGGGAGATCGGATCATCGCGTCGAAGGTCACCACGGAGATCTCCGGCGTATCGCGCGGTGAGATCGTCGTTTTCAAGGACCCCGGTGATTGGCTCCCGGATTCACCACCACCCGCCGATAACTGGCGAACACAATTTCGGCAGGCACTGACTTTCATTGGAGTCCTACCGAGCGACACAGGCGATGATCTAGTCAAGCGTGCAATAGGCGTTGGTGGTGACCGGGTCGCCTGCTGTGACGCCGAGGGTCGGATCGTGGTCAACGGTGTGCCGTTGGATGAGGACTACATCATTGGGCCTACCGATCAGGTGCGCTTCGATGTAACCGTTCCAGACAATTCGATGTTCGTCTTGGGCGACAACCGAGGCAACTCTCGAGATTCGCGTTATCACCTCGACGTCAACGACGGTGCGGTTCCAGAAGCTAACGCTGTGGGTCGAGTCGTGTTGGTGTTGTGGCCCTTCGACCGATTTGCCATTGAGACGATTCCGTCCATCTTCGGCAATCCGGCGCTGGGCTAGTGGCGGCTTCAACCGAACCCACAATGGACCTCGAGCGGTCCTTGCTGTCATCGCACCCGTCCGGCGTTGTGGTGGCGATCGACGAAGTGGGCCGTGGCGCGCTCGCGGGTCCGGTCACCATCGGCGCTGTTGCCGTCGGCCTCGACTGTGTTGATCCACCCTCGGGCATCCGCGATTCCAAGGCCTTAAGCGAACGACGACGACGCGACTTATGCGAACCAATCCGCTCGTGGGCCGTGGAAGTTGTCGTCGTTCACGTACCTGCAACTCGAATAGATGAAGTGGGTATCACTCGTGCGTTGGGGGAGGGTGCGGTTGACGCCACGGCAGAGATCGCCAAGCGGCTCTTCGTCGGATCGATCCTGCTCGATGGACGTCACGACTTCGTGACACCAATAGATGGGCGTTGGCCGGTGCACACGGTCATTAAGGGTGATGCAACCTGTGTGAGCATTGCGGCGGCATCGATCGTGGCCAAGCAAGAGCGCGATGCCTTGATGCGTGATCTGCATAGGTCTTTTCCAAGCTATGCGTGGGATCGGAATGTCGGCTACGGAACTGCGGCTCACCGCGCCGCGATTACGCAATACGGGCTCACTGCGCAGCACCGAGCATCATGGAACCTGGGCTGATGCCATGATCGAACTGGGCAGCGTTCGAATCGATCCACAGGTGAGCGAGCAGTTCCCGGATTATGTGGCGGTCGTGCTGATTATTGAAGGCCTTGAACCCGGACCCGTCACCAGCGCGAGCGAAGCATTGTTGAACGAGGCTGAGAAGTCGGCGATAGCTG
>JAURQC010000092.1 GCA_030836325.1 Candidatus Nanopelagicales bacterium | reverse complement strand
GGCACTAGCCGGGGCGCCAGACAATTCTGATGGTGGGATTCCCGCTGCCTCAGTCCTGGAGCAACACGTGGCCAATTTCCGAGACCTCTCCGGTTTTGCGGGCGTGGTCGTGGTGAAGGCGGGCGCGCACGGCTCCTACGCGTCTGCTCCGGGCATCTGGTCTCACGCCCATGCGGAGCGCACCAACGTGATCGACACAACCGGCGCGGGGGACGCCTTCGCTGCGGGTTTCCTGGCAACCTGGCGTCCTGCCTCGGGCGGGGAGCTTGCAACCGATGAGTCGCTAAGCGTTGCATTAGCCAGTGGGTCGTCGGTGGCGGCGCGGGCTGTCTCCCGAATCGGAGCGAGTCCAACCGCCGGATCTGTGGTTCAGCAGTACAGCGAGAAGGGACGGTAGGCACAGGTGGCCAGCAAGGGCGCCAGGAAGAGTACGTCGAAACGTGCGACCGCTTCGTCACGCGACGGTGGCCAAATTCTCGATACAGACGTCTCCGAGGAGATGAGTTCGTCATTCTTGGAATACGCCTACTCCGTCATCTACTCCCGTGCTTTGCCCGATGCCCGTGATGGCCTGAAGCCCGTCCAGCGCCGAATCCTGTTCCAGATGGCGCAGATGGGCCTTCGCCCTGATCGCGGACATGTCAAGAGCGCGCGGGTCGTGGGCGAGGTGATGGGTCGTCTTCACCCACACGGCGATTCAGCCATCTACGACGCTCTGGTTCGCCTCGCCCAGCCGTTCACGCTGCGTCTGCCCTTGGTGGACGGGCACGGAAATTTCGGCTCCCTCGATGACGGCCCGGCGGCCATGCGCTACACCGAAGCCCGCCTCGCAAATCCGGCATTAGATCTGACTGCAGGACTCGACGAGGACGTCGTCGACTTTGCTGCAAACTACGACGGACGTGAGCAGGAGCCCATCGTGCTGCCTGCTGCGTTCCCCAATCTGCTCGTCAATGGCTCCAGTGGGATAGCCGTCGGCATGGCGACCAATCTCGTGCCGCACAATCTCGGTGAAGTCATTGCGGCGGCGCGTCACATGATCGCTCACCCTGATGCCACCACCAGTGAACTCATGGCTTTCATTCCCGGACCAGATTTTGCCGGTGGTGGAGAGATAATCGGGCTGGACGGCGTACGCGAGGCATATCAAAGCGGTCGAGGCTCATTCCGTCTCAGAGCCAGTACGAGCGTAGAGAACGTCACGCCACGGCGGCGTGGAATCGTCGCAACTTCGCTTCCCGCTGGAGTCGGTCCCGAGCGAGTGATCGAACGCATCAAGGATCTGGTGCAGGCCAAGAAGCTGAACGGAATTGCAGACGTCGTCGACCTGTCCGACGGGCAGTCGGGCCTTCGTTTGGTGATCGAGCTCAAGAGCGGCATTGAACCCGAAGCGATGCTTGAGCAGCTGTACAAGATGACACCGATGGAAGACAGCATCACGATCAACGCTGTGGCCTTGGTGGACGGCCAACCGCGCACCTTGGGACTGCGCGAGCTGCTGGAGCAGTTCGTTAACCACCGCTTCGAGGTTGTGCGTCGACGTAGCGAATTCCGACGGCGCAAGGCTGCCGATCGCCTGCACCTAGTTGATGGTCTCCTCATGGCGATTGTCGATATCGACGAAGTGATTGAACTAATCCGTGCCAGCGAGAACGCCTCTGAGGCAAAAGACCGCCTGATGTCGGTCTTTGACCTCAGTGACGTACAGGCGACCTACATCCTGGACATGCCACTACGCCGACTCACAAAGTTCAGCCGAATAGAACTCGAAGCCGAAGCAGACGATCTTCGATCGAGCATCGACCGTCTTGATGCGATTTTGGCTGATGACGCTCAACTCAGAGAGGTTGTCTCAACCGAACTGGCCGACGTCAGTGCCAGCCTGGCAACACCGCGCCGAACCACACTCCTCGAAGGATCGGCGCCGGTCGCTGCGAAATCCACCAGACCGGGCGGACCTAAGGCGTCAACGTTGGAAGTCGCAGACGAGCCGTGTGTGGTCCTGCTGTCCAGCACCGGGCTTATTGCCCGAACCAGTGCGGTCGCACAGGACCGCAATGCAGCGACGGTTCGTGCGGCCCATGACGTCATCACATCCTTGTGCACTGGAACCACACGCGGAGTCATCGGAGCCGTCACAACTGCAGGTCGGATCGTGGCTATCGAAGCCGTTGACTTGCCATCCATCCCGCCAGTAGCTGGGGTGCCCTCGCTAGCTGCCGGGGCACCGCTGGGTGCATTCGTTGACCTTGAACCGGGCGAACGAGTTGTGGGCCTGTCGCCCTTCGACGGTCACTCAACCGTTGCAATCGGAACCCGCTTGGGCGTTGTCAAGCGTGTCACGGTGCCAGCTCTGACCACTCGATCCCGCGTCGCATCGATCATCACGCTGGACCCCACCGATGAAGTAGTAGGCGTGACCTACACGCCGGAGGCGATGGTTGAGACGGCGAACCTGGCGTTCGTCACCTCTCACGGCAACCTTCTGGTCTTTCCGGCAACAAGCGTGCGGGTCCAGGGGTCCGCTGCCTCCGGTATGGCAGGAGTCAAACTCTCCGACGGTGCAGAGGTTGTTTTCTTCGGTGCATTGCCCGCCGAGCTATCTCCAACAGGCGGGGCGGTTAGTCCAGGCGTCGTGGCAACCCTGTCCGGCTCCTCAAGCGCCCTTCCTGGAACGGAACTTGGATCCGTGAAAGTAAGTCCACTTTCGATATATCCGAGCAAGGGTCGCGCGACCATGGGCGTTCGTTGCCACAAACTACGCTCGGGTGAGGATTCGATCGTTGCGGCCTGGGTGGGTGATGGGCCCGTACGCGCCTCGACAGCGGCCGGGCAGTCCGTCGAGCTACCCGGGGTCACCGACAAGCGAGATGCAACCGGGACACCGCCGAGTGCCCCGATCGCGGCCTTCGGCGGATCTATCGCGTGATGGTGGGCAAACCTGCATCGTGTTCGCACTCCTCGCGAACCGCAGCCGAACCCCTGGCCGGAACCGCCCCCGCAGCACAGGCGTGGATCGTGCTCGAACACCCAGGTCCGTGGGGGCGCGACGCAATCGCCGATTCTGGCCTCGCTCCGGAACTGGTCGCGTACCTGACAGACGCGCTTCGGACATGGGGAGTGCGAACGGTGCTGGCCAGACATGACGATCGACGCCACATCAGCCCTCAGGAACCTAGAAATGTTTGGGTAGCCAGCTGTAGTTCCAGTAACTCCCGGGGACGCCATGGGATCCTTGGGGATCTGCGCGAAGTGCTCGAGTGGGACCCCGCGGCGATCGCAAGTGGGCAGCTCCCGACGATGGGCCAACAGATCAATCGGCCTTGGGAATTCATATGTACTCACAGCAAGAGGGATGCCTGTTGCGCCACGCTTGGACGTCGCTACGTCCGTGACCGTGCCGCGAAATTGGCTGAGGAATTCGGTGATCAAAAGTTCGGTCCGTGGGAATGCAGCCACCTCGGGGGACACCGTTTTGCCCCGACAAGCCTATTTTTGCCTTCGGGGCGCCTGTACGGACGCCAGGATCAATTTCCCAGTTTCGAAGTCTTGGGCGAGCCCCCCGCTGCAGCCCTGCGAGGCGCCAGCTATTTACCGCCGTGGGAACAGGCGGCCGATCAGGCGGTTCGTGAAGTCCTGGACCTATCGTGGTCTACCGACACGGACGTTGAGACCTCAAGCGCGGCCTCTATCGATGGGCACCACGAACAACTCGTGAGAGTCGCTGTCCCTGACCATGGTTCATGGGCGGTGCACTGCGTGTCGTCGACGGTCTCCTCCCCCGCCTCGTGCGGCGCCGAAAGCACAACCCGTACCGTGTGGAAGGTCCGCGACGTCACCCTCGATCAGGAGTAGCCGTGCCCATTGAATCCGAACACACCCGACTCGATCGGTTGCCGGATGTCACGCTGCCGGATCTGGACGGAACCGACGTTCGCGTTCGCGATGTGGCCAACGGCCGCCCTCTCGTCGTCGTCTTCGCTTGCAACCACTGCCCTTACGTGCAGTCCGTCGAGTCGGAATTAGGGCGCCTTTCCGCCTCTTTGTCGAATGTTGCGTGGCTAGCCATCTGCAGTAATGACGTTCAGGCTTATCCCGAAGACGATATTCATGGCTTACGGCAGCAAGCTAAACGTGCTGGTTGGTCGTTTCCCTACCTCATTGATGCCCGCCAGGATGTCGCTCGGTCGTTTGGTGCCGTGTGCACACCCGACTTCTTCGTGTTCGACGCCAACGGTGTGCTGGTGTACCGGGGCGCTATGGATGACGCGCGTCCGCGACAGCCACAACCAGTTGACGGTGTCCATTTGATAGCCGCCCTGGAATCCGCGCGCCGCGGTGAGGAGTTCGGTGGCGGCAAACCGGCGATGGGCTGCGGGATCAAGTGGCGCGAGCAGTAGACGCAATCTCCAGCAAGTCTTCACGCGACCACACGGTTTCACGTGCGCGTCCCTGAAGACTTCCTCGTTCGCGCTCTTGTGCGTCGATGGCACGCCACCCAGCAATATCAACCGCCTGAACTCCTCGACCCGCAAGAACAGCATCAATCGCTGTCCCGTCCGCATCGGTCAAGAGGCCGGCCTGCTGATCTTCCACGAGCGAGGCAACTGTTCCGACCGCGCACTTCTTATTCGTGCCGATGATGCCGGTCGGGCCCCGCTTGATCCATCCGGCAACGTACAACCCGGGGACTGTTGCCTGGTCATCAAGGACCCGGCCGTCAAGGTTGGGGATCACGTTTGAGGTGGGATCGAAGGGCACCCCTGGCATAGCCTCGCCTCGATAGCCAACACTGCGCACCACCATGTCCACCTCGAGCACGTCGGTCCGACCGGTGCCTTCAAGTCTGCCTTCGTGTGTCAGGTGAGTCTGTTCCAGCACCAGACGCTCAACACGGTTATCGCCCTCGATGCACACCGGACGGGCAAAAAACCGCATTTCGATCGTGCGCGCGCAATGCGCGCGGGCCTCACGTTCGGTCCAGCCACGCATCGCCGCTACGTTGCGGGTTGCGACCTTGTTTTCCGCTAGCTGCGCCTGGCTCCACTCATCGAGCTCTAGGTCGGCCTTGGAAATACGAACATCAGCCTCTTGCAGCTCACCTAGCTCCTTTAGCTCCTTCGTCGTGAAGGACGCTTGGACCGGTCCGCGGCGGCCCACGAGATACACGGTTTCTATGGGTGCGTCGCGCAATGTGTCCAGAACGTGCCGCGGCATGTCCGTCTCTGCTAGTTCGCCCGCAGACTTGCTCAAAACCCTGACGACATCTACTGCGACGTTGCCGACCCCGATGACGGCTACTGATCGGATGCGTGGCAGCAGCTCACCGAAGTTAGGCCCCCGGTAGTCCGGATGCCCGGTATACCACGCGACGAAGTCGGTGGCTGCCACGCTGCCGTCGAGATCTTCGCCGTCTACTCCGAGCCGCCGGTCAGCCGAAGCGCCGTATGTGAGGACCACGGCGGAGTACATCCCACGCAACTCGTCCACCGATATGTCCTTGCCGATTTCCACATTGCCCACAAACCGAATTCCAGGCTTGTTCCAGACCTGATCGAGCGTGTCGCGTACCGAACGAATGCTCAGGTGATCCGGGGCTACGCCATATCGAACGAGTCCGAAAGGCACGGGCAGCTTGTCAAATACGTCGACTTCGAAGCCCTGCTCGAGAAGAGCGTCCGCTGAATACATCCCCGCTGGTCCGGAGCCAACGATGGCTATGCGCAGTGTCACGCATCCAGCCTAGTCAAACCTCCCGTGTGAACGTCGTAAATCGCTCCAGCTACAACTGTGCCCTCGGGAAGGAAGGGGTAAGTGCGCACCCGCATGACATCAGAAATCAAAGCGGCTCGTTGATCGGCTACGGTGCGAATTTCCAAGGACCGGGAGTCGATTCCCGATGCGTTGAAGATGGCCTCATGCACCGCCGGTTCATCAGCACTGGCCATCCGGCAGTCCGTGTGGGGCATGATCAGAATCCGGTTGACGCCCAAAAGATGCGTGGCCAGCACCAAGGTTCGTAGTACATCCTCAGTTACACGCGCACCCGCATTGCGCAGGATCTTCACGTCTCCTGCTCGCATACCGACTATTGCCAGCGGGTCTATGCGAGAGTCCATACAAGTGATGATGGCGAGGCCTCTTGCTGCCCGGCCCGTCATACCGGCGTCCTCGAACGTCGTGACGAAGTCCGCGTTGGCAGCCAGAACGTCGTCGAAATCATCCTCCGGGAACGGTTGACTGGTTTGCGGAAGCATGTTGTGTCCTCCTAGGTGTCGATGCGTGTCCGGTCGAGTTCACGAGCACCGGCGATAATGAAATCACGTCGTGGAGCCACGTGCTCCCCCATAAGAAGTTCGAAGATCTCGGTGGAGGCAGCTCCATCCCCAACGGTCATCCGGCGCAAGGTGCGCTTCGACGGGTCCATGGTTGTTTCTCGAAGCTGACTGGCGTCCATCTCTCCCAGACCCTTGTATCGCTGGACTGGCTCCTTGATGCGCTTACCTTTAGCGGCTGCGTCCTTCACGATCGCTTTCATCTCCGCGTCGCTGTAGGAGTAGATGATTTCATTGCCCTTGCCACCCTTGTGCATGATTTCGATCCTATGCAGGGGCGGCACGGCCGCAAAGACCTTTCCGGCCTCCAGCAGTCCTGGTAGGTATCGATGGATTAACGTCAGCAACAGACAACGAATGTGCGCGCCATCGACATCGGCATCGGACATCAAAATGACCTTGTCATAGCGAACCTGCTCGAGATCAAAGCTTCGACCTGATCCCCCACCAATAACCTGAATGATCGCCGCGCATTCGGTGTTCTTGAGCATGTCCGCCAGCGAAGCCTTCTGCACATTGAGGATCTTGCCCCGAATCGGCAACAAGGCTTGGAAATCTGCATCACGCGCGGTCTTCGCGGTACCGAGCGCACTGTCGCCCTCGACGATGAAAAGTTCGGTTCCCTCAGAATCACCCCGACGGCAATCAACCAGTTTTGCGGGCAAGGTGGATGTTTCGAGCGCTGACTTGCGACGCTGAGTATCCCTATGGGCTCGGGCGGCAACGCGTGTGCGCATCGCACCGGCAATCTTGTCCAGAACTGCCCGCGCTGCCACCTTCTCACCGCGCGGTGGCTTGCTGAACCACTGACCAAGTTCCTTGTTGACCACGTTGCCCACGATGCGACTGACTGCGGGGGTGCCGAGTACTTCCTTGGTCTGTCCTTCGAATTGTGGCTCCGCCAACCGGACGGTGACCACCACGGTCAACCCTTCGAGAGCGTCTTCTTTGATGATCGAGCCCTCAGAGGATTTCAGAATCCGGGCCTTCTTTAGTTGCTCGTTGACAACCTTCACAAGGGCGCGCTCGAATCCTGCAACGTGGGTTCCGCCCTTGGGAGTGGCGATGACATTTACGAAGCTGCGCATCTCAGTGTCGTATCCCTCATCCCACTGCAAAGCGATATCCACGCCCAACTCGCGTTCAACTTCGCGCGACGTCATGTGCCCCTTGTCATCAAGCACAGGGACGGTTTCGTGGAAGTGGCCCCCACCCTTGAGACGGATGACCGAGCACACGCTCTGTCCGTGTGAGAGGTACTCAACGTACTCGTTGATGCCACCTTTGTGTTCTAGCACCTCTTCCCAAACGTCGCTGGGGTCGCGTTCGTCACGCAAGGTGATCTTGAGGCCGGGGACCAGGAAGCTGCTTTGGACGGCTCGCTCACGCAAAGCCGTACGGTCGTAGTCCGCATCCTTCGTGAATACCTGGGGATCGGCCCACCAACGAACGCGCGTTCCCGTACGAGTTCGCGGGGCTTTGCCGACCACCTCCAGCCCGCTCTTGCGCTGGAACGATGCATCGGGACCAGGGACTTCGAAGAGACCGGGCACTCCACGCCGGAATGACATTCCATGGGTCTTGCCTGAGCGATCAACTTCGACGTCCAATCGCGAACTCAACGCATTGACCACTGAGGCACCGACTCCGTGCAGGCCACCGGAGGCCGTATACGACCCGCCACCAAACTTGCCCCCGGCATGCAACTTGGTCAGAACCAACTCCACGCCAGTCAGTTTGGTCTTGGGCTCCTTGTCCACTGGGATACCTCGGCCATTGTCAGACACCAAGACCGAACCCCCAGCCTCGAGAACAACCTCGATTGCTGAGCAATGACCCGCGAGCGCTTCGTCAACGGAGTTGTCGAAAATCTCCCACAAACAGTGCATCAACCCACGGCCGTCATTGCTACCGATGTACATGCCCGGACGCTTGCGGACTGCGTCCAAGCCCTCCAGGACGGCTAAGTCGCGAGCTGAGTAGCTCTCGGTCGTCTTGGCGGCGGCCGCCTTCTTTGGTGACATCGCCGGAACGTTAGCGCGCCAGTCCCGCCCCCCATGGTTTCGCCTCGCCATAGGTGTTCTGACGCCGGTGATGTGCATTACGCCACCGGCGAATTCAGACGCGCATAAACGGCCGATGGGCCACTTCCGTGTCAGACTAGGTCTCTGCCAGCCAGAAGGCCGGCCACGCGACAGGAGGTGCCATGACCACGACGCTGACGGCCCCTGAATTGAGCGCCACCGACCGGTGTGACCGGTGCAACGCTCAGGCATATGTGCGAGTGGTCCTGCCCGGGGGAACCGACCTTCAGTTCTGCGGTCATCACTGGAGCCGACACGAGGACGCCCTGCGTCCGAAGGCCGAGCGCATCATCGACGAGACGCACCGCCTGGATGACAGCGGACAGGCCTCGTCTGAGCCTGCTGTTTCCTAGCGCTAGTCCGCCCCGCGTTTACTCACCCCGGAAGTTCGCGATCCTGCGCTCGTGGAAGGCGGCCAGCCCCTCCTGGTAATCACGAGACGTCCAGGATCTGGCTCGCAGGGCGTTGAGCTCTTCGAACCTGTCGCTGGTCATAGGGCGGGCCTCTGTCAAAGCCGTCATCTCGGCCTTGATCGCGTGAATAGCCAGCGGAGCCTGTGAGGCGATCCGCTCAGCCAGCGCCGTGACGACCGATGCCATTTCGTCGTCGTCACCAACAACTCGATTGACCACACCGTGGGCGGCGGCCTGCTCCACGGTGATGGGGTCACCGGTGAAGAACATTTCTTTGGCAATGTGCAGCGGCAATGCGTTGACGAAGTGACTCACGCCTGCGGTGTTGTAGGGGATTCCCAACCTCACGGGCGTGATAGCCAACGAGGCAGTACGCACGGCAACGACGAGATCGCAGGTCAGGACCAGATCACTTGCTCCTCCCCAAACCGAGCCATTAACCGCGGCGATCACAGGCATCGGAGCGTCACGGACGGTACGCAGAGTTTGTTCCAAAGGGTTATCCCATGTGAGTGGATCGCGGTCACCCCCTGGGAGCTCGTTGATGTCGTGGCCCGCAGACCAGACACCGTGGACTGGGTTCGCGCCGATCACCAGAGCCCGCATGCCGTCGCGTCCTGCTTCGCGGATCGAAGCGGACAGTTCTCCCAGAAGCGCCGCACTAAGTGCGTTACGACGGCTCTCGTCGCCGAGGGTGAGCCAACACACGCGGCCCCTATCGACTCGCTGAACGAAGTCCACTCTCAGTCCAGATAGTCGCGAAGCACCTGGGACCGGGATGGATGTCGGAGCTTGGACATCGTCTTTGACTCAATTTGACGGATGCGCTCGCGGGTGACGCCGTAGACCTTGCCGATTTCGTCCAGCGTCTTGGGCTGACCGTCGGTGAGGCCGAATCGCATGCGTACGACTCCTGCCTCACGGTCGGACAGGGTCTCCAGAACAGACTCGAGCTGTTCTTGCAACAAAGTGAAGGAAACGGCGTCGCTCGGCACGATCGCCTCAGAGTCCTCGATCAGGTCGCCGAATTCGCTGTCGCCCTCCTCACCCAGGGGGGTGTGTAAGGAAATAGGCTCACGACCGTACTTCTGAACCTCCACAACCTTTTCGGGAGTCATGTCAAGCTCTCGCGCCAATTCCTCCGGCGTCGGCTCCCGACCGAGGTCCTGCAACATTTGACGTTGGACCCGTGCCAACTTGTTGATGACTTCCACCATGTGCACCGGAATGCGGATGGTTCGTGCCTGGTCTGCCATGGCCCGGGTGATCGCCTGGCGGATCCACCACGTGGCATAGGTCGAGAATTTGTAACCCTTGGTGTAGTCAAACTTCTCGACTGCACGAATGAGACCGAGGTTGCCTTCTTGGATGAGGTCCAAGAACAACATGCCACGCCCTGTGTAGCGCTTGGCTAGTGACACTACGAGACGCAGGTTCGCTTCCAGCAGGTGATTTTTCGCACGACGACCATCGGTGGCAATCCACTCGAGATCCATCCGTGTCTTTTTGTCGAGCTTCTTGGTCTCGGCCAGCATCTCCTCGGCGAAAAGGCCGGCTTCGATCCTCTTGGCTAACTCGACTTCCTGCTCGGCGTTGAGCAGCGCGACCTTGCCGATCTGTTTGAGGTAGTCCTTGACCGGGTCGGCCGTCGCCCCAGCGACCGTGACGGTCTGGACGGGCTCGTCAGTGTCGTCCACATCGGACAGGACGAATTCGGCCCCGTCGGGGCTATCGGCAGTCTCCTCTTTGCCCTGTTCAGACTTAACTGCCGCAAGATCGGTCTCGAGATCTGCCTCTAGTTCGGCCTCGAGGGTTGCCGCCTTCTGAAGATCAGGCTCCTCCCCCGACTCAACCTCGATGACCTCGCCATCAACTTCCACCACCTCGACAACTTCGTCCTGACTCACCGCGGCAGCTTTCTTAACCGGTGCCTTCTTCGCAGGTGCCTTGGCCGGCGCAGCCTTCTTCGCGGAGGCCTTCTTAACCGGTGCCTTCTTCGCAGGTGCCTTGGCCGGCGCAGCCTTCTTCGCGGAGGCCTTCTTAACCGGTGCCTTCTTCGCAGGTGCCTTGGCCGGCGCAGCCTTCTTCGCGG
>JAURQC010000006.1 GCA_030836325.1 Candidatus Nanopelagicales bacterium | reverse complement strand
TGGACCGTGTGGCCCTTGATGTCCATGCCCAAGATCGCTTCGGCTTTGGCCCGCGCATCCGCCGGAACATCGGCCAGCTTTACTCCGCCGGCTTTACCGCGACCCCCGGTCTTCACCTGGGCCTTGACCACGACCGGACCACCCACGTCGACCGCAACCGCTTCCGCCTGTTCGGGCGTGGTGCACACGTCACCGCTGGTGGTCGGCACGTTGTGCCGAACGAATAGCTCCTTGGCTTGGTACTCGTAGAGATCCACTGCTCTCCTTGGATTTACTTGGTGATCGGCGCGTGCTCGTTGACCCAGTCCACAACCTCGTGGGTCGGCGTTCCGGGGGTGAAGATCGTGGCGACACCCATAGCTTCAAGGTCAGGGATATCGGCTTCAGGAATGATGCCGCCGCCGAAGACCACGATGTCAGTGGCGTCGTTGGCTTTGAGCAGTTCCATAACTTCGGCGAAGAGCGTCATGTGGGCACCGGAGAGGATGCTCATCCCGATGAAATCGGCGTCTTCCGACAGAGCCGCGTCAACGACCTGCTGAGGGGTTTGGTGCAAACCGGTGTAGATCACCTCGAAACCAGCATCGCGTAGGGCCCTGGCAATGACCTTGGCGCCCCGGTCGTGACCATCCAAACCGGGTTTGGCGACCACTATGCGTATTGGGCTAGGCATCGCTCACCTCCGAGAACACAGTAGTAGGCCTGACGTTCCTCAAATATGTCTTATTTCCGACGGTCGCCAGGCGAACAGCATACGCTGTCCGCACAGTGAGCAGACACCGGCTCGGGCTCATAGCCGCCGGGGTTCTCGTCCGATGAAGGAGGTGCAACATCTCGACCACTACTGCCGGGTACCAGCTACTGGATTGCGATATCCGATCCTCCCGACAAGCCGTGTTGCGAGACGAGGTTGCAGCCCGCACCACTCCCCATGAGGTCACGAAGCGCGGACGAAACTTGAATGGTCGCGTGGGTGCGGTATCGCTGCCCGCCAGTCGGATTGTCTTCGTTCGCTACGGCGGCGAGGTCGACGTAGAGACGTCACCCACGCATGACCGACTTGTCGCTACCGTTCCTCTCGGACCGATGCACGCACGGGAAGGAAGAGCTGCTGTTGGGCAGACTTTCCGCTCCGGATTTGTCCTCTCCCAGCGAGACTCAACCGTGATGCGTCCCGACCCGTGGAACGGCGCTCTAGTGGTGACAGGCGACCCCAATCGGCTCAGCGAGCAGGCGTCAATCGTGCTCGGCGAAAACTTGGGCGACACTGGACCCGGTGTGCACGGACTGCACTGTGCACCGCTCTTGGAGCGCGCCTGTCGTCAGATCTGGTCCGTCGCGACCACACTGCCCGATTCCACGCCCAAGCCCGTCCTTGATGCCATGCTGTCCGTTCTCGAAGACCAGCTCCTCACTGCTCTTGTGCTGGCCGCGCACCAGGGTCCGAAGGCGCCGGTGGGCGATGTTCGTGTCGAGGGCCTTATCGACTGGCTTCGAGAGAACTACGCTTCGAGCATCACGCTTGCAGATATGGCTCGGGTGACGGGTGTGAGCGTTCGTCGCCTCCAGCAAGCCGTGCAGAATGCAACGGGGCGAACGCCCACCGTGCTCTTGCGGGATATCCGCATGCAGGAAGTGCACCGCAAGCTGCTCCGGGCCGATCCCCACCAGGAAACAGTTGCCCGTATCGCGCACGACTCAGGCATCACCCACCTGGGGCGCTTCGCTCAGATGTACCGCCGCACATACGGATGCATGCCGTCCGATACGTTGAATGGAGTGACGTGACCGAATCACCGAAGATCCTGGTCCTGTACTACTCCGCTACCGGCAACGTTGCCTCACTCGCACACGCCTTGGCGCAGGGGGCCCAGGACGAAGGCGCCGACGTCCGCTGCCGACGAGTCGAGGAGACGGCACCCGACAGTGCAGTTCAGTCGAACCCCGCGTGGGCGGAATACCTTGCGCGTACCGATCTTGACGATGTGGCCACCCTCGAGGACCTCCGGTGGTGTGAGGGACTTGCCATCGGTTCTCCGACTCGCTTCGGAGGCCCGGCCAGCCAACTAAAGGCCTTCCTCGACACCACCGGCGGTCTATGGATGCAAGGTGCCCTCCTTGACAAGGTTTGCACTGCGTTCACTTCTGCATCCACCGAGCATGGAGGCTTGGAGAGCACGATCCTGGCAATCAACAATCACTGTTACCACTGGGGATCGCTCGTCATGCCGCTCGGCTATCCCGATCGTCATGTGCTCAAGGTGACCGGCAACCCATACGGAGCCTCGTTCGTCTCCCGTGGCGGTGCTAGCCCGGTCGATGATTCCCTAACAGCCGCGAGAACGCAGGGAACCCGGCTCGCTACGGTCGTCACAGACCTAGGCCGCGGACGACGAGAAAGGCAAACGGCGTGAGCAACAACGTCACGATCCTCGCTATCGGAGGAAGTACACGACCGCAGTCGACTAGTGAACTCGCCGTCCTGCTCGCCGCTCGAGCAGCAGAAGAACGTGGAGCTCGCATCATCTCGATCACCGGACGTGACCTGATGCTTCCTATTTACGACACCGAGACAACCGATCGCTCTGAGCAAGCCACGGCGCTCGTCGACGCGGTGCGCGGTGCACACGGTCTCCTCGTCGCCAGCCCGGGCTACCACGGCGGTATCAGCGGAATGATCAAAAACGCACTCGATTACATCGAAGATCTCAGCGGAGAGGACTCGCCCTATCTGCATGGAAAGGCCGTGGGGTGCATCGCGGTCGCTTACGGCTGGCAAGCCACTGTGTCGACACTCCACCAGCTGCGCCAAGTGACCCACGCTCTACGCGGCTGGCCCACACCACTGGGTGCCACCATTAATGCCGCAACTACCCGATTCGACGCGGATGGCACTACATCCGACGACGCCGCTGCGCAGCAATTGCGCACTATCGGTGAGCAGGTGGTCGAGTTTGCGCAGATGCAAGCACAGCAACAAGCCGGTTCGACTGCACGCAAGTCCTCGCCTCACTAGGCGAGATCTCAGTATTGTCACACCGTGGATCACCTCGGTCACGAATCCGCAGAAACTCTGCGCACGTTCGGTGGGGAACCGAACGACGTCACCTTGCGGGCTAGCCGTCCCCAATCGCTGATCATCACTGTCTTCGGTGCATTCAGTCGATCCATTGGTGGCTGGTTGCCCGTCTCGACATTGCTCACCCTCATGGGAGAAGTCGGGATAGAGGACGCCGCAGTTCGAAGCGCTCTTTCTCGTTTCAAGCGACGCGGAATTCTGCTGTCAGACAAGCGCGACGGCACCGTTGGATACGCACTCTCTGAGAATGCGTGGACCACGTTTGATGTCGGTGACGCGCGGGTGCTCCAGCGCCGCACGCCTCCGCTGGACACAGGTTGGATCCTGGTCGCCTTCTCGATTCCCGAGAGCGCACGTGATCTGCGCTACCGACTCCGCTCTCGACTCGCGCGAGTCGGCTTCGCTCAGGTGGGCGGTGGACTATGGATTGCCCCGCGCGCACTCGAAGCGGATGTTCGATACGTAGTGGATGTTCTCGACGTGCACGAGCACGTCGACATCTTCGCTGCAGAGCACGTTGGCTTTGGTGCAATCGTCGACGCCGTCCAGGGTTGGTGGGATCTGGAAAGCATCGCTGATCAGTATCGGGCTTTCACCGAAACTTACGAACCCGTGGGCATCGCCTACCGCAAGCGAACTGACATCGATCCCGGAGCTGCGTTCGCGGACTACACCCGCGTGCTCACGTCGTGGCGACCGTTGCCGTACATCGATCCAGGGTTGCCTCGCGAGTACCTTCCGGCGGAGTGGGCCGGGGACGAAGCTACCGGCCTGTTCTACCGGCTTCACGATCTGCTGGCACCCGTAGCGCAGAACCACGTACGTTCCCTCGTGGCGTGAGGAGCGTCTCACTCCTGGCGAACCGGGTGAGGCGCTACGGCGCCTAGACTCCAGACGTGAACGCGAGCCCTGGTTATTCGAACGTATTCCGACTCATCGCTACCCCCGAACTCCATGCATCCGGAGCCATCATCTCGACGGTCGCGAGCGCCGGTGCTGTGATCACCGGATTGGATGTGGTGGATCCTGGGAACCAGTCGGTCGTGTTGGACCTCTCGTGCACAACGCATGACTCAACGCATGTGGAAATCGTGCGAAAGAAGTTGGACCAGCTTGCGGGTTGCTCAGTCGAGAAAGTCAGCGACTCCACTTTCCTCATTCATTTGGGCGGAAAGATAACTGTCGATCTCAAAGTGCCGCTGCGCAATCGGACCGACCTCGCCCGGGCGTACACCCCGGGCGTCGCCCGCGTGTGCATGGCCATCTACGAAAACCCCTCAGATGCTCGCAACCTAACGATCAAGAGGAACTCCGTCGCCGTGGTCACGGACGGCTCTGCTGTTCTCGGACTTGGCGACATCGGCCCCAAAGCCGCGATGCCTGTCATGGAGGGCAAGGCGGCACTGTTCAAGAAGTTCGGGGGTGTGGATGCATGGCCCATCTGCCTTGACACCAAGGATCCAGACGAGATCGTGCGGGCAGTGGAGTTAATCGCCCCCGGATTCGGCGGTATCAATCTCGAGGACATCTCCGCACCGCGCTGCTTCGAAATCGAACGGCGGCTACGGGAGAGCCTGGACATCCCGGTATTCCATGACGATCAGCACGGTACAGCGGTGGTCGTCCTCGCTGCCCTACACAACGCTCTCCGACTCGTCGGCAAAGACATGCCCAGCATAAAGGTGGTCATGATGGGTGCTGGCGCAGCCGGCGTCGCGGTCGCACGCCTACTGATGGAATCCGGCGTTCGGAACATCGTCATCTTCGACTCCAAGGGTCCCCTTTATCCGGGCCGGGACCGAATGGACGACGATCGCTCCGCTCTCGCCGAGATCACGAACCCGGACGGACACACCGGTTCGGTCACCGAGGCCCTGCAAGGTGCAGACGTCTTCATCGGACTCAGCCAGCCCAATGTGATTACCGGCTCAGACGTACAAGCGATGGCTGAAGACGCAATCGTGTTCGCTCTCGCCAATCCAGATCCGGAGATCGATCCGGTGGTTGCCGCCAAGTACGCGAAGGTAGTGGCAACAGGTCGTAGCGACTATCCGAACCAGATCAACAACGTTTTGGCTTTCCCCGGTATCTTCCGTGGACTCCTGGACTCAGGCGCACACAAGATCACTGACGCGGCGATGATTGCGGCCGCAGAAGCCATTGCATCCGTCGTCACCGATGAAGCGCTATCGAGTATCTACATCGTCCCTAGCGTGTTCGACAGCAACGTGGCACCGGCCGTCGCTGAAGCAGTGGTCGCGGCGACGGACTAGAAGGCGCTCGAGGGCTGCCAGGTCCCGTAAACGCTCCGCAAAACGTCGGCCATTTCCCCCACTGTCGCATAGGCCTGCACCGCCTCAACGCACGCCGGCACCACATTCTCACCAGCCGCGGCTGCAGTCCGCAGCGATTCCAGTCCCGTGGCCACCGCAGCAGCATCCCGCTCGGCTCTGACCCGCTCAAGGCTAGCCACCTGGGCACGCTCGCTCTCGGGATCGACAGCGAAGACGTCGAAGGCAACCGGATCAGTCACGAATGAATTGACTCCCACGACCGTCTTCTCCCCAGAATCAACCGCCTGCGCTTGGGAGTAAGCGCTATCGGAAAGGGATTCGGCAAAGTAGCCGGACTCGATGCACTCCAACGCTCCTCCTCGATTGGTGATGCGTTCCATTTCATCGCGGATTCGGCGTTCGAGGTCATCGGTCATCGATTCCAGAACGACGCTTCCACCGAGCGGATCCACCATCGTGGTCACGCCGGTCTCGAACGCCACGACCTGCTGCGTGCGTAGAGCTAGGGTTGCAGCCGTTTCAGTAGGTACCCCCAGGGCCTCGTCGTAGGCGCACACGTGCATGGTCTGCACTCCTCCTAGGGCCGCGGCGAGGGCTTCAACCGATGTTCGAACCACGTTGTTCAGGGGCTGCTGCGCGGTCAACGAGGATCCGGCGGTGAACACGAAGATCCGCAACTGCTCGGACCGCGGGTCCTTTGCCCCATACTCCTCACGGACGAGTCGGGCCCACACCCGACGGGCCGCACGGAACTTTGCTATCTCCGGCAGGAAGTCCATGTTGCTCGATAGGAAAGTGAACAAAGTTGGTGCAACATCATCCACCGACAGTCCGCGCGCAATCGCGGCATCAAGATAGGCCCGTGCATTGGAGAAGGTGAACGCAATTTCCTGAACAGCGTCCGATCCTGACTCTCGAATGTGATAGCCAGACATCGCGAGTGAGACCCACCGCGGGATCTTGCGCGCGACGTGTTCAATGACGTCGACCGAGAGTTTCAAGCCTGCCGGCGCTGGAAAGATCTGCGTACCCCGAGCGAAGTACTCCTTCAAGACGTCGTTTTGGATAAACATTCCGAAATCGCCGGGATCGACGCCCCGTTTGGTGGCAAGGGCTTCGAAAAGCGCAGCCCAAATGTAGCCGATCGAGTTCGCGGTGGTGCGCACCTGACTGATCCGTTCGAGTGGAATCCCCTCCATCAGGACTTCGATGTCGGCGAGGGAGTCGATGGCCACTCCGACCTTACCCACCTCGCCGCGCGCCGAGGGAGCGTCGGAGTCCAGACCCATCTGGGTCGGTAGGTCGAGCGCAACGCTGAAGCCGGTGAGGCCTTGGTCGAGCAGACTGCGGAATCGAGCGTTGGTCTCTCGCGCCGTGCCGAATCCCGCGTACTGCCCCATCGTCCAAACGCCGGGATCGGCCGAAATCCCGCGCGTGTAGGGATACTGGCCGGGTTGCTCATCGCTCACGAGGGAGATCCTTCCGCTTCGAGTTGCTCCCGCAGTACCTTCTTGGCGATCTTGCCCGTGGAGTTGAGCGGGAAGGACTCCACGATTCGAACGTCCTTGGGCTTCTTGTAGGAAGCCATCCGCGACTTGCAGTGGGCCTGGACGGCTTCGCGAGTGACGTCAGCGCCCGGTTGCACGGTGAGGAGGGCGGTGACGTGCTGGCCCCACTCGCTATCGGAGACGCCGACGACGGCAACCTCGTGCACACCCGGAACCTCGGCGATGACGTCCTCGATCTCACGCGGGTAGATGTTGTAGCCACCGGAAATGATCATGTCACCCTTGCGGTCGACGAGGAACAGCCGATCGAGGTCATCGACCCGTCCGAGATCGCCCGTGTGCAGCCAGCCGTCTCGAACCGCCTTCGTCACCGTCGCATCCGAACCGGCCTGGCCGTAGTAGCCGCGCATCACATGGTCACCGCGGGTGATCACCTCACCGATCTCACCGGCGGGCACATCCTTGCCGTCTTCGTCGACGATTCGGATCTCGACGCCGACGCATGGCATGCCGGCGCTGGTGAGAATGGCCTCGTCGCCCGCGACGCCTAGGGCGTGGTCTGCGAATCCGAGCACCGTCACCGGCGGGATCGCCTCCACCAGCCCGTAGTACTGGGCCATGTTGGGCGTGATGCGCTCGAAGCACTGCCGGATTTGCTCCGGTGGCATCGGTGCGCCTGCGTAGCCCAGGAACTCCAGTCCCGACATCCGCTCCGGATTGATGTCCGGCAGTGTCAGCAACCGCGCAACCATCGTGGGGACGAGGGCCGTGGCCGTTGCTCCCCGATTCTCGATCGCGTCGACGAGCGCCTCGGGTTCGTATTTGGGTTGCACGATCTGTCGCGCTCCGAAGGTGAAGAACGGAAGAACGAACAGCCCACTGGTGTGAGTGACGGGCCCGGCGTGCACCCAGGTGGACTTTTCCGTCGGGACGCCCCGCAACAGGTCGGTGACGATGTTGTTCAAGCTCGCCATCCGGTTGCGGTGGGTACGGATGGCGCCCTTGGGTCGCCCTGTGGTACCGCTGGAGTAGTTCAGTGAGACGAGGGCATCGGGATCAACGCTCAGGAGGAACGGCGCGTCAGACTGATTAGCAAGGAAGTTCTCGTATTCAGTGGCGCCTTCGACGCCGGAGTCACCGGCGTTGATGACGATCACGTGGTCCACAGCGGCTCGAACTCCTGCCGCGTCATCCCAGAATTTGGCGTCCAGGATCAGCACGCGAGGACTGCAGTCACCCGCGATTCGCTCCCAGTCGGTCGGATGCAGGCGATAGTTCAATGCGACTCGACACAGGCCTGCGGTACTAATCCCCAAGTCGGTCTCGATGTAGGTGTTCTGATTCGACTGCAGGTCCAGGACACGATCACCGGTCTCCAGACCCAACGCCCGCAGGGCACGCGCCAACTGCATGACACGTGCGCCGGTGCGACCGAAGGTGCTCGACCCTTCTGGGCCTTCGAGCGCGATTCGATCGCGGTAACGAGTCATCGATCGCGCAACGAGTCGACCAACGTCCATTAATGAGCACCCTTCTCTTGGTTGTCGCTTTCGGCTGCGCGGTGCACGACCGCATCCAGGATCCAACATCCGGACGTTAGAACCGTCACCGGATTCAGTTCGATTTCCATGTCCTGAGGCCACGTGGAAACGACGTTAACGAGACGTTTGATCGTCTCGACGAGGGCCATTCGGTCTGCAGGAGCCGCACCGCGAACACCGGCGAGCAGGGGGCCAAGGCGCGTGCGATCAAGCAATTGCTCGATGTCCTCCGAGGTCGCCGGCAGCACAGTCACCGCGACATCTGACACAACTTCGGTGAGCACGCCTCCCACGCCAATGGTCAGAACTCGACCCATCGGACTCGGCGTCACGCCGACCAAAACCTCGACACCACCGGGAACAAAGCGTTCGACGAGAACCTGACCGCCTAGGGCGGCGCATTGATCGAAGGCCACCGCTGCACGTTCTGGACCGACGTCGACGACAACTCCCCCCGCATCCGACTTGTGCAGCAATCCCGGAACGACCGCCTTCAGCACAGCCCGTCCACCCACCTGCTCAATAGCAACGCGAGCACCCTCGGCGTCGGTCACGATCACCGACTCAGGAACAGGGAGTCCCGCTCTCGCCAGCACTGCTTTCACCTCGGACTCCGTGGCGTCCGCCTTAGGTGCATCAACGCTGGAGGTGGAGTTCTCGTCAATCTCAAATATGCGTGGACCGCGACACGAATCGCGCAGTGCCCGCAGCGCGCTGACCGCTCGTTCGGGAGTCGGGTAGACCGCCACTCCTTGCTCGGCCAGAAGCCGAGCCCCTTCCGGCGCCAGCGCCGCCGCACCGGTACGCGCCGCGACGACCGGTTTGTTAGTTCGCGCGCGAACGTCACCTAGCGCGGTAGCGATACGCAGGACATCGTCGCCCACGAGCACCGCGAAACAAGCGACGACGGCATCCACCGCAGGGTCATCGGCGAGTCGATTCACACAGTCTTCGAACAAACCCGGCGCGCCCATCACGGCCGCGGTGACATCGACCGGGTTCTGAGCGTTTCCGTAGTCAGGGATAAGCGACGAGATGTCAGAGACAGTCGCCGGACCGAGTGCGGCCAACGCCAGCCCCTCCCGTTCGATTGCATCCGCCGCGAGGATCCCGCTTCCGCCGGACGTCGTGATGATCCCGATGCCCACGCGCGGGTCTTTCGGCCCATGCAGTCGGGCACCGGTGGCAACAAGTAGTCCCGCGTCGAGTAAGTGGTCGATGGTGTCCACTCGAGCGACACCGGCACTCGCAAGACCGGCGTCCACGACGTCGTCTCCGGAGGTCAAAGCCCCGGTATGCGAGGCGGCGGCCTTGGCGCCGGCTTCGCTGCGACCTGCCTTCACCGCGATGGTTGGTACCTGGGACGCAGCCGCCGCGAGAGCCTCGAGGTCGCTCACCGACTCCAGGTATAGCAAGAGTCCCCCGACCCCCGGATCTTGCGCCAGAACGGACGCGATCTCCTCGGCCGAGACGTCTGCTTCGTTGCCGGTCGTGATCGCGGTTCCGATGGGCACTTCGCGCTCCAGCCCGAGGCTCAACGCCCCAAAACCCAGTGCTCCGGATTGACTCACCAGGGCCAGCGATCCGCTGGGCAAGGGAGTGGACTCCGCAGAAAAGACTGGACTGAAAGTCGCGAACACCCGATCCGCGCCGCCCACCGATCCGATGCAGTTCGGACCCACCAGTCGCATGTCGGCACTCCGCGCGATCTCGACTAGACGATCCTGGCGCTGACGGCCTTCCTCACCCACTTCACCGAAGCCCGAGGACATCACGACGCACACTCCGACGCCGGCGTCCGCGCACTCGCGGACCGCTCCTTGGACGGCAGCGGCCGGGACCATGATCAACGCCAGGTCCACACTCCCCGCTACCGCGACCGCATCACCGATCGACGCGTGCACCGGGATTCCCAGCACCTCCCCGCCCTTGGGGTTGACCGGCAGGATTCGTCCGTCGTAGCCGTACTTGGTCAGATAGACCATGGGAAGTCGTCCCATGGCTCCGACGCGCTCGGTCGCCCCGACCACCGCGATGGATTGAGCGGCCCACAGGCTCGTCAACGGCGACTCGATTTCCGGCGCGGACTTAGTCACGCGATGACCGCCGTGCCTTCTATCTCGATCATGGCATCGTCGTCCCACAGACGTGTCACACCGACGAGCGTCATCGCCGGATAGTCGCGACCTGCCAGGCGCTTCCAAATCTGGCCGAGTTCACGGGCGTTGGCGCGGTAGTCGGCCGGATCGACGCAGTAGATGGTCAACTTCGCCAACTGATCCGGAGTACCGCCGGCTTCCGTGAGCGATCGAAGGAGGTTCTTCATAACGCGCTCGAACTGCTCGAGAATCGTCGGGCCGACGATCACGCCGTCTGCATTCAGCGCCGTCTGCCCAGCGAGGAAGACGATCGTTCCACCCTCGGCGACCACCGCGTGCGAAAAGCCCACCGGTGGGGCGAGATCGGGCGGGTTAACACGTCGGACCGTCATGATTGGACTCCTCCACCATCGAGATTGATTGCCTGTCCGTTGAGAGCTCCTGCATCGGCGATACAGAAACGCACCGCATCGGCCACCTCCCGAGGAGCGATTAGGCGACCGATGGGTTGCTGTCGTTCCAAGGATGCCCGCGCCTGTTCGGGGGTACGCCCGGTCTGTTCGACGATCGCCTCGATTGTTCGGTCGGTCATCGGGGTGTCCACATAGCCGGGGCACACCGCGTTCACCGTCACGCCACTCGTCGCGATTTCAACGGCAACGGAGCGGACGAGGCCCAAGACTCCGTGCTTGGCCGCGGCGTAGGCACTGATGTAGGGGGCACCGACCTTCGCCGCGACGCTGGCGACGACCACCACCCGGCCGAATCCTCGCTCCACCATCCCGGGGACGAACGCCCGCAGAAGTCGAAAGGGGGCCGTCAGATTGACGTCCATCGAGGCCTGCCACATCGCGTCGTCGGTCTTGGCCAATGGCGCGGCCTTGCCCTCCCCCGCGTTCACGACCAGTACATCGATGCCACCCCACGCCGCGGTGATCGCGTCGTGGAGCCGTTCGGCGGATTCAGGGTCGGTGGCGTCCTCGGGTAGCACCAACGGGGATCCACCGGCGCAGGCCAGCGAGTCGGCAACCGCGCGTAGCGAGGCTTCAGTCCGCGCGGTGAGCGCGAGCCGATGGCCCGCGTGGTCCAAATCGGCGACAATGGCCGCACCGATACCCCGGCTTGCCCCGGTGACCAGGCACCTAAGGGACGGAGAGGTTGCTGTCATGCCACTACTTCCTCGAGGGAGCGCGATAGTGCGTGTCCTTGCCGATCGGCAATAATACGACACATGGAAGCTACGCGACCCATGATTGCCGCAGCTAAGCGGACAGTCTTCGGCAAGAACCGAGGGGGCCTGTCCGGTATTCGCCCCGATGACCTCCTTGGCCTGACGCTGGCCGAACTGCGCCACTCCATCCCCTCGCTGGATCCCGAGGCGATCGATGACATCGTGATGGGTGATGCCAACGGCGCGGGAGAAGACAACCGCAACGTCGCCCGCATGGGGGCGCTGCTGGCCGGATTCCCGGTGAGCGTCCCGGGAGTCACCCTCAACCGACTCTGCGGTTCGGGAGCCGAGGCCATGGTCCAGGCGGCACGCGCGGTCGCATCCGGTGACATGGACCTGGTGATCGCCGGTGGCGTCGAGTCGATGAGCCGAGCCCCCTTCGTTCTTCCGAAGTCAGATACCCCCCTGGACCCGTCAACGCGTCTGGAACAAACCACGGTGGGTTGGCGCATGGTGAATCCGGAGTTCCCGAGCAACTGGACCGACAGCCTCGGTGCGTGCGCGCAGCGCAGCGCCGAACAGCGCGGCATCTCTCGCGAACAACAAGACGAGTGGGCCGCCCGTTCGCATGAATTGGTGGACGCTGCGTGGCACGCCGGACTGCACGACGGTTTCGCGTTCCCGGTCGCCGGAGTCACCCGCGACGAATCCATTCGCCCGAGCACCACAACCACGAGCCTGGGTCAGTTGCGACCTGCGTTTACCCCCGATGGTTCGGTCACCGCAGGAAACTCCTCACCGATCAACGACGGTGCCGTCGCCTCGCTCATCTGCTCCCCTGAGTCGGCCGCCGAACTCGGTCTCGAGGGGCTCGGGACGATCGCCGGTTCTGCCGTGGTCGCGGTCGAGCCGGACGAATTCGCTCGCGCGCCGGTGCCGGCCATGCACAAGCTTCTCGCGCGCCATGATCTGGACTTCGACGACATCGACCTGTTCGAGATCAACGAGGCTTTTGCCGCCATGGTCCTCACGGTCTTGCACGACGAGCCGAGGATTCCGGTGGACAAGGTGAATCCGCACGGCGGCGCGATCGCCATCGGGCATCCGGTCGGCGCTTCGGCCGCCCGGGTCGTCGTCGACACGGCGCGACATTTGAAGCGGCGCGGCGGCGGCAGGGGTATCGCTACCGCGTGCATTGGAGTTGGATTGGGAATAGCAGTTCTCGTGGAGGTGCCGTGATCGCCATTGAAGATTTCACCGACGTCCGCTACATCGTCGACGACGGGGTCGCGGTCGTCACCATCGACCGACCGGACCGGTACAACGCTTTACGCGGCCGCACGGTCGATGAGTTGATCTACGCATTCCGGTACGCGTGGGTCGACACCTCCGTGGGAGCAATCGTCCTGACCGGCGCGGGAGAGAAGGCGTTCTGCTCCGGCGGCGACCAAAAGGAGCGCGCCACGACCGGCGGCTACGGAGAAACCGAGATGGGGATGTTCGAGATCGAACGACTCCACCGCCTCATACGAGAGGTGCCCAAGCCGGTGATCGCAGCCGTCAACGGCTTCGCGATCGGTGGAGGTCACGTACTGCACGTCCTATGCGACGTCTCCCTCGCCTCCCGCACAGCGCGATTCGGGCAAGTCGGCCCGCGGGTCGGGAGTTTCGACGCCGGATTCGGCACCGCCTATCTGGCGCGGGTCGTCGGTGAGAAGCGCGCCCGCGAGATCTGGTTCTTTTGCGACCAGTACGACGCCGAGACCGCCGAGCGCTGGGGCCTGGTGAACCGCGTGGTGGAACCCGACGAACTGCTGCCGCTCGCACTCGAGTGGGGCCGCAAAGCGTGCGCCCTGTCCCCCACGGCACTGAAGACGTTGAAGCATTCCTTCAACGCCGACTCCGATCACATCGTCGGGATCCAGTCGCTCGCGTTCGACGTTTTGGATCTCTTCGTGGACACCCCCGAGGCCAAGGAAGGCGGAGCAGCGTTCATCGAGAAGCGGCCACCGGACTTCAGCCCGTTCCGCTAAGCGCGTCAGTTGAGGGCGTCGGCTACGAGCGCTCCCGATCCACCGCCGACGCCGCCGCCCGGCCACGTGCTGGCGCCACAGATGTGCAGTCGATCCACCGGCGTCTTGTGACGCCACCACCCCGGTAGTGGCCGTAAGAAGAAGAACTGCGCCGGATGGTGGCTTCCACCGAGAGAGTCACCACCGATCAGGTTCGCGTTCGCTCGTTGCAGATCTGCAGGAGTGAGGACGGTCGTCGCCAGGATCCGCGAGCGAATGCCGGGTGCGTACTGATCAATCTTGTCGATGACACGTTCGGCGTACGCGCCTCCGATGTCGTCCCAGGACCCTTCCATCGGCTCGAGGGGTAGGACACGAACCTGGATCCATAGCGTGTGCTTGCCCTCAGGCGCGCGGGACGGGTCGGTGATAGTTGGCTGACCGACGACGAGCGTTGGTGAATCGGGCAACTGTCCCGCCGCGGCTTGCGTGTACGTCATCGCCATGTCGTCGAGGTACGGGCCAATGTGGACGTAGTTGAACTCCCTCGCACGCGCCGCCTGCCAATTCGGCAGGTCGTCCATGGCTAGGTGGATCATCATCGTCGCCAAGCCTGGGCGGAACTTAGCCGCGCTAGCGACCGATGGCGTCGACGCGATGGTCTCGGGCAACATTGCCGGGAGCAGGCGCGGATTGAGATTTGCTACGACCGCCCGCCGGGCCCGGTAAACGTCGCCGGATTCGGTGCGCACCCCGACCGCGGTCGAACCCTCGGTCAGGATTTCAGTGACGCGCTGCCCCGTGACGACACGACCGCCGTTTTCTTCGATGATCGCGACGAGCGCGTCGATCATGCTCTCAGCGCCGCCTCGACCGATAACCATGCCGTTGAACTGACCACCGATCGCTTCCAGGAACGAGAAGAGCGCCCCGCCGGCGATATCCGGCGCGAAGTCCAAGTGCATGCCCCACGAGGCCACCAGTGCGCGGACTTTGGGTGAGGAGAAGTTCTCCTCAGTGAACGCCCGGGTGGAAGAGAGCGCCAGTTTTGCGATGTCCAGGACGCCCGTCGTGCCGAACTGCCGGCGTGCCTTCCACAGTGTCTTGGCCGCAGACCACGACGGTAAATTGGATCCGAGGACTCCGATCAACGTCGGTGCGATCGTGCCGAGGTACTCGGTCAGGCGCTGCCACGAGGCGATGTCCTCGGGCGCGATCTCGCGGATGTTGGCGACCGTGGCCTCGACGTCTGTCTCGACGCCGAGCATGGTGCCGTCCGGGAACACCGAGCAGAACGGCTTGGAGCTCGGCACGAACTCCAGACCGTGGGCGGCGAGACGTTCGCCCAATGCGGCGTTGATCGGCCCGCCGGCGAACAGACCCAGGTTCATCGCGAAAAGGTCATGCCGGAAACCCGGCAGTGTGACCTCCTCGGTGCGCACGGCACCGCCGGGAACGTCGTTGGCCTCTACCACGAGCACCGAACGACCCTTAGCGGCCAGCAGGGCTGCAGCCCCGAGACCGTTGACTCCGGCACCCACCACGATGACATCTGGATCCACACCCCGAGCCTACGGAATTCTGACGACCGACACCACGGCGATATAACGTTCACCCGGGAGGTTCTCATGTCCAACACCGCACACGGCTCTGCCGACGTCGTCGTCATCGGCTCCGGGATCAACGGACTGGTGGCCGCGGCGCTGCTGGCCCGCGGCGGCAAAAAGGTCGTCGTCCTCGAGCGCAACGCTATCCCGGGCGGTGCCATGTGGACGTCCACCGAGCACGTCGACGGATTTACCATCGAGTTGCTGTCGAGTTGGCATCCACTCTTCGTCGGCGGCCCGGCCTATGCCGACTTGGCCGACGACCTCGAACGCCACGGACTGGAGTATCGGAACACACCGCTGCCGACTGGAGTGGTCTGCGCGGACGGCGCAGCGTTTTTGTCGACCGACCCGGAGGTGACGAGCGCGGAAATGGCGCGCCTCGGTGATCTGGACAACTGGAACGCGTTGATGGCCGACTTCGGCTCCAAAGCCGACCTCGCCTTCGGCCTCCTCGGAACCGACTTCTGGCGACGCAACGCATGGAAGTTCGGGTGGAAGGCTTACCGGCAACTCGGCCGTCGTGGCCTCATGGCCAGTGGTGCGGACCTGTTGGAACCCGCCGCGCCCTGGGCGGACCGCACCTTCTCTTCCCCGATCACCAAGGCCCTGCTCGCTCCATGGGCCCTGCATAACGGACTAGGGCCCGACGATTCCGGCAGCGCATTCATCACCACGGTGATCGCCGCCGCGGTGGCGATTGGGGGCATGCCCGTTCCGGTCGGTGGCGGTCGATCACTGGTGAACGCACTCGTGAGCATCGTCGAAGAGCACGGTGGGGAAGTACGTACCGAGTGCGACGTCACCGAGATCATGACCACCGGGGAACGGGCGACGGGCGTGCGACTCGCCAGCGGTGACGTAGTCCCAGCGAGTACGGCGGTCCTCGCGTCGGTCACTCCCCCAGCTCTTTACAATCGACTCCTCGCGAACGCCGCGCCGGAGCGCCGAGCGGCCGCCGAACGCTTCCGTTTCGGTCGCGCCGGAATGCAGATCCACATCGCACTCGATGAACCCCCGCAGTGGCAAGGAGACGAACGCCTGGCCGACACTGCGCTCGTCCACGTGTTGGACGGGATGGACTCGCTATCGGAGTCGGTAAATGCCGCCAATCGCGGATACCTCCCGCGCCGTCCCACGATCGTTGTCGGCCAGCCGGCCACCATAGATCCGGGTCGAGTGCCGCCGGGCAAGGGCCTGCTGTGGATCCAACTACAAGAGAATCCGCGACACGTCATCGGAGATCTCGCGGGAACAATCGACCCGGGCGACGGCACCTGGTCGGCTCGACTCCGCGACGAGTACGCCGAGCGTGTGATCGGCCATCTCGAACCGCACATCACGAATATCCGCAGTGCGGAACTCGCTCGCGTGGTGATCGGGCCAGCGGACCTCGAGGCGATGAACGTGAACCTCGACGGTGGCGACCCCTATGCAGGCGACTGCCGCATCGACCAGTACGCCCTGTGGCGTCCCCTGGCGACCGCCACCGGCCACGACACGGGCTTGGCGAACGTCTGGCACATCGGCGCCTCGACGCACCCGGGCCCGGGCCTCGGTGGAGGCTCGGGTTACCAGGTGGCGACGAGATTGTTGGGGAGGTAGGAGCCGATGGTCAGCGGGCGACAAACGCCAATACGCGGCAGGGGCTTCCCGAGCCATTGACGATCGGAAGTGGAGCAGCCACGACCACAGCTCCGGTTGTAGGCAACTTGTCGAGGTTACGCAACTGTGTCAGTCCGTATTTGCTCGATCCACAAAACAGGGCGTGGCACGGGAATGGCGGCTCGAACCCGAAGGCCGCACCGGCGTCGGTTCCCACGGTTTCCACGCCCCAGCCGAGAACCTCGGTCTGATCGGCGATGTACTGAGCGGCCTCTGGGGTAACGCCCGGAGTGTGCGGGCCGTTCTCGTCGGCGTTGGCGAAAGCCGCCGGGTCGTCGCCGTACTGCGACCAACCGGTTCGGTATAGAACCCATGCGTGCTTGGGAAGCGGGCCGTTCTCGGCCTCCCAAGCCTTGATGTCGTCGAGCGTCAAGCAGTAGTCCGGATCGGCAGCCACGGCTTCGGACTTGTCGATGACGACAGCCGGACCAGCAAGACGCTGCGCAGGTACCTGGCTGACGTCATCCAGGCCCTTCCCGGTCACCCAGTGGTTTGGGGCATCAAAGTGGGTACCGGTGTGCTCGCCGGTACGGAAATTATTCCAGTACCACGCGGGTCCACGGTCGTCGTAGGCACTGATTTCTTCAAGTTCGAATGTTGCCGTCTGCCCGAATTCCGGCGGAAGGGCGAGGATCGGCGTTCCCGAGTGCAACGGCGAGGTGAGATCGACGATCTCCACCGAGCCGTCGACGATGCCTGCTGCGAGTTGAGCGAGATCGGACATTCAACTTTCCTTCCGTTGGTTCGGGCAGACGCCCATTGTGGTTCCTCGGAGTTACGGTTTCCAGCGCTTTGGCCGATTGATGCTGGCCTCAGCCGGCACGAGTTCGAGCCTGGGCTTCGGGTCCTCCGCACGGCCGGCTGGCGGCTTCCAACTACCCCCCTTATAGGGCAGAGCCCACTCCACTTCCACGCCTTGATCCGCAGCTGCATGCAGCGTCCAATGTGGGTCGTAGAGGTGAGGACGACCGATGGCACACAGATCCGAGCGACCAGCAGCGATATTGGTGTTGACGTCGTCCCACGAACTGATCGCCCCAACGGCCATGGTGTCCACGCCGATGATGTTGCGGATGCGATCGGCGAACGGCGTCTGGAACGAGCGTCCGTACTCGGGGCGGGCATCTGGTGTGGTCTGACCCGATGAGACGTCGATGACGTCCACCCCATGTTCGGCGAAGGCGCGTGCGATGTCCAGAATGTCGTCAAAGGAGATGCCTTCCGGCACCCAGTCTGAGGCGGAGATGCGCACGAACATCGGACGATCCTCAGGCCAAACTGCCCGCACGGCATCGAACACCTCCAGCGGGAAGCGCAACCGATTCTCTAGCGAACCGCCATACTCATCGGTGCGCTGGTTGCTCACCGGAGTCAAGAAGCTCGACAGCAGGTAGCCGTGGGCACAGTGCAGTTCCAGCACGTCGAATCCGGCTCGCGCGGCACGGTTGGCCGTTTCCACGAACTCAGCAAGTACCTCGTCCATGTCCGCCCGTGTCATCTCGCGCGGCACCTGGCTGTTGGGGAGGTAGGGAATCGGCGACGGACCGATAATTGGCCAACCCCCGGAATCGAGCGGTTGATCGATTCCCTCCCACATCAGCTTCGTGGCCGCTTTGCGTCCCGCATGGCCCACCTGAATGCCCATCTTTGCCTGTGTGGTGTGCCCGAAATCCACTATGCGCTTCCACGCCGCCTCCTGCTCGTCGTTCCACAGCCCGCCGCAGCCGGGCGTGATGCGACCTTCGGCAGAGGTGCACACCATCTCGGTCATCACCAGACCGGCACCTCCAAGGGCCTTGCTGCCGAGGTGCACCAGGTGGAAATCTCCGGGAACGCCATCAACGCTGGAGTACATATCCATCGGTGAGACAACCACACGGTTGGGAAGTTCAACGCCGCGCACTCGGTAGGGCAGGAACATCGGCGGGACGGGCTTACTGCCGGCGGGAACACGTCCCCGCTCAATCTCAGACTTGAGCAGCCAATTGTCGACAAGGGTCACGAACTCCGGATCTCGCTCTTGCAGGTTCCCGTAGGTGATGCGTCGACTCCGAGTCATCAGGTTGAAGGCGAACTGCTCTGGATCCTGGGTGGCGTATTGCGCCAGTTCCTCGAACCACTCCAAGCTGGCTTGAGCCGAACGTTGCGTGCTCTTGATGACCGGCGTGCGTTCTTCGTCATAGGCCTTCAGCGCTGCCTCGAGTGTGGGCTGTTCGCGAAGACAGGCCGCCAGGGCGAGGGAATCCTCCATGGCCAACTTGGTTCCCGAGCCAATCGAGAAGTGAGCGGTGTGCGCGGCGTCACCGAGCAGGACCAGGTTCTCGTGAACAAGAGTCTTGTTGCGGATGGTGCGGAAGGTTATCCACTTGCTGTTGTTGGCGATGAGCGAGTGGTCTCCGATGATGTCAGCGAAGATTTCCCGGATCTTCTCGATCGCGGCTTCGTCACTCACGCCCGGAGGCAGAGATTCGGAGTCGACCGCATCGAAGCCGGCGGCTCGCCAGACGTCTTCATGCATCTCCACGATGAACGTGCTGCCGCGGGCATCCATCGGGTAGGCGTGAATCTGCATGACGCCATAGGGCGTTGATCGAATGAAGAACTCGAAGGCCTCAAAAACCAGGTCGGTGCCCAGCCAGATGAACTTGCATGTCCGCGGGTCGATGGTTGTACCGAAGTCAGAGGCGAACTTCTCGCGAATCGGACTGTTAATTCCGTCGCATGCGATGACGAGGTCGTAGTTGGCCATCAGTTCTTCGACCGGGGGGGCTTCGGTTCGATAATGCACGGGCACACCATGCTCAGACGCGCGGCGCTGCAGTACGTGCAGGAGCTCTTTTCGGCTCATCGCAGCGAAGCCGTTTCCCGCTACCGTGTAGCGGTTGCCGTCGATGTCAATATCTACGTCATCCCAATACGCGAAGGACCCACCCATGTCCTCGAATACCGATTGGTCGGACGCCCGGATGCCACTTAGGGTCTGATCGCTAAAGACCACTCCGAAACCAAACGTGTCGTCGGGGGCGTTGCGCTCCCAGACGGTGATGTCTGCATCGGCGTCGAGCTGCTTGATCAGGCTGGAGAAGTACAGGCCTCCTGGGCCTCCACCCACCACGGCGATTCGCATCCTGCCTACCCTTCGTCCTACGGCCCCGTTACGAGCGCGACGGATTTCTTCTTGCGTGTTTGTGACTATCGACAATAGTACGGTATACGGAAGTACGCGCGTCCACAAGATTTTTCGAGAGGATCGGGACATGAGCGGCAGATTCGAGGGGACAGTTGCGCTGGTTACCGGTGGGGCTGGCGGGCTAGGAATTGCCATCGCCGAGGCAATGGGCCGCGAAGGAGCGTCGGTTTCCCTCGTGGATACCAACTCAGAGGCCATCCAACGAGCAGTCGAGCACCTCACCGGGCAAGGAATCTCTGCAACGGGATCCGTGGCTGATGTGCGCAACCTTGACTCAGTTCACGAGGCAGTGGCCGCGACCGTCGCCGCCATCGGACCCCCAACGGTGCTCATCGCCGCGGCCGGCGGCTCCTTGGGAACCCCCCGGGACATCGAGGACATATCCCCCGACGACCTCGACCTTGTCATCGACGTCAATGTCAAGGGCACTTACTACTGCTCGGCCGCGGTCATACCGCAGATGAAGGCGGCCGGCGGCGGGAGCATCGTCACCTTCTCCTCCATCGGGGGTCGATCGACGAGCCCTGTGACAGGTGTTCCCTACGCCGCGGCGAAGGCCGGCATCCTGGGACTGACGCGACGATTAGCTCGCGAAGTTGGTCCGGATGGCATCCGGGTCAACGCGATCGCGCCCGGACTATTCCTCACCGGACGCCTGCAAGGAATGTTCGACGAAATGAGCGAGCACGATCGAAATGAAGTCCTGGACTCAATACCGCTGCGCCGCATGCCATTGATCGAAGAATGCGTCGAGCCTGTTCTGTTCCTTGCGAGCCACCAGTCGTCGTACGTGACTGGAGCAGTCCTGGACGTCAACGGCGGACGCTTCATGTCCGGTTGAGTTTCACCGATCTCAGGAACCCTCAGTGAAGTCCTCTACAGACAGACGAGGGACGTCGACTATCGACCCAAGGCCCGCCCATTCGTTTCCACCCAGCCGAGCAACCGGATCGACCAGGGAACTCCGGGCACGGACACCGTCGAATACGTACTCGGCAGCCGCAATCCACACCACCTCACCCAGGATCAAGATCCCATTGCCCACCTCACGGATGTCGTGAAGAACGCATTCGAGAGCGAAAGGAGACTCGGCCACTCGAGGGGGTCTGACTTTCTCACTCGGTTCCCGAGTCAAGCCGGCCACATCGAATTCACTGGTAGCAGGTGGGAAGTCCACCCCCGTTGTGTTGATCTGTTCGATAAGGGCAACCGGGGAACCGCAGACGACGAATTCTCCCGATGCACGGATGTTGCGCGCGGTGTCCTTTTCCCCCATCGACGAGATCATCACGATCGGGGGAGATGTGCTGACGATCTGAAAGAAGGAATGGGGCGCCAGGTTGTCCACACCGTCAGCGGAGGTGGTCGACACCCAACCGATCGGCCGCGGGGATACCAACGCCCCTAACAACGCGTAGATGCCCGAGGACGCTCCAGGGTCGATGGAGCGTCGCTCGGGCATCGGACTACGTTCGCGGGTATGCGCCACGGGGGTGGATGCTGCCTTACTTGCGCGGGAGTCGCACTCCCTTGGCCTCCAACCGCGGCAGAACCTCCTGAGCGAAGTACGGCAATTCCTGGGCATAGTCCAAGAAGGACAGCGTCATTCCGGAGAAACCGGCCTTGGCGAAGCGCTCGATCTCATTGGCGACGTCGTCGGGGTCACCGATGATCGGGCAGGTCCCGTGGCCGGCGGCAAAGCGACCGCGGAACATCTGCAGCATCTCAGGGGTGAAGGACTGCGCGTGCAGACCCTGCAGTCGCATCAGGTTGTCCACCGCCTCCCAGTCCGCATTCTCGTCGGCGTACCAGTGCAAGAACTCCTCAGCTTCTTTGCGCGTCGGGCGGACCACGCAGTGACCGAGGGTGAAGTAGCCCATCGTGCGGTTGAAGGTGTCTCCCGCAAGCTTGGTGTATTCCGAAACCATTTCGGCACCGTCTTCTGGGCCACCCACGATCGTGAAACCGAAGTTCGCGTTGCGGGCCGCGTACTGGCGTCCCTGCTTCGAGGAGCCCGCATTGAGAATCGGCAGCGGACCGTCAAAGGGCTTCGGCAGGCTCTCCACGTGCTTGAGCTGGAAGAAGCGGCCGTCCCAGTCGAACTGTCCGGGCGTAGTCCAGATCTTTAGGATGACGTCAAGCCACTCTTGGGCGAGTGCGTAGCGATCGTCGTGATCCTGCGGCAGATCCATGCCAAACGTCTCGTACTCCGGCTGGTTCCACCCCGCGACGACGTTGATGCCGGCACGGCCGTGCGAGATCTGATCGACCGTGGCCATCGCCTTGGCCACCACGATGGGGTGATTGAAGGCGGTGTGGATGGTGGAAAACACGAACAGCCGCTCGGTGTTGGCGAGCAGGCCGGCCGCCCAGGTGATGGGATCCAGCACACCCTCGTGAAAGTTGGTGATACCGCCGTAACCGATCCAGCGGGCGATGGGCAGCATGAAGTCGATACCCACCTCGTCGGCGATCTTCGCTAGACGAAGGTTGTCATCCCAATTTCCTGTCCACCGGTCTTCGACCTTGGTCACGGCCATGCCGGACGAACAGTTGGCCGAGAACAATCCGAGCTTGAAATCCTTGCCATCGAGAATCGATTTGGTCATTGCTTGTCCCTTTCCTCACAGCAGCAACCGGTTTACTGTCGCCGCCTTTCCTCACCCGGTCTATCCACTTTGCGCCGTCCTGTATCCGTTCCGCGACACCCCTCGGTCACTCCCCCGTGGTTTCGGCATCACTCGCCGATCAGTACCGACCGCTCAACAAGGCACCCGCATCCGGCACCACTGTCTCCAGGCCCATCTCCCTGAGCATGAAGTACGTGGTAGCGATCGCTGCGGAGATAACCGGCTTGCCGATCCGGTCCTCGACCGCCTGCACAGCCGCCAGCGACGGCATCTGGACGCACGCCGACAAGATCACGACGTCGGCCTCAGAGTGGTCAAGGCGGTCGATGATCGTCTCCAAGTTGTGCGGGTCCTGAGCACCCACTTCCAGATTGTCAGGGATCTCCAGCGCGACGTAGTCGGTGACAGCGAAACCTTGGTCTTGGATATAGCCCACTACTTGCTCCGTTAGGGGTCGCATGTACGGGGCGATCAGGGCGACCTTGGAAGCACCCATAAGGCGCAGGGCGTCGACCAAGGCACCGGCACTGGTGACTACCGGAGTGGGCCGACCCTCGTCTGCGGTTCGCTTACCCAGGCGTTCCTGCGAGGTGCAGTGGTAGCCCGCTCCACGGGTCATGATCGCGACTAAACACGCGTAGCCCATGACGTCCACGGCCGCATCCGACAACTCCACCGCGCACCGATCGGACTCGTCGTCCATCGCCTCCAGTTCTTCCTTGGTGACGGACTTCATCCGCATGCGGGAGGAGTGGAATGTGAAACGCTCGGGACGGACCCCTTCCCGCGCCCGGAGCATCGCCGGTATCTCGGTTTCCATCGTCACGTTGGACGACGGAACGATAAGGCCAACGCGGTATGCACTCTTGCTCATCGTTAGACCTCCACGACCGGGTTGCGCAGCGTGCCGATCGATTCGATCGAGCACTCCACGACGTCCCCAGGCTGCAAGAACGTGGGCGGATCCATCGCAGCTCCAACGCCCTGCGGTGAACCACTCGCGATGACGTCGCCGGGCTCCAGGGTCATACCCGAGGTGATATCCGCAATCAACGTGGGAATCTTGAACAGCATGTGCCGGGAGTTGCCGTTCTGGCGCTCGTCGCCGTTCACCGTCAAGCGCAGTTGCAGCCCGTGCGGATCGGTGATCTCGTCAGTTGTGACGATCATCGGACCGAATGGCGCGTAACTGTCCTGACCCTTGGAGAAGAACCACTGACCCGAGCGGCGTTGATCGCGCGCACTGATGTCGTTGATGATGCTGTAGCCGAAGACGTAATCAAGCGCGTCTGCTTCCTGGACTCCCAGCGCAGGCTTGCCGATGACGACGGCGAGTTCGCACTCCCAGTCAAGCTGTTGGGTGAGTCCGCCATTGTGGCGGATCGGAGCCTCAGGGCCGACGATCGCAGTACCCGGCTTGCTGAACAGCACCGGACGTGACGGGAGTTCCTTGTCAGTGTCCAGACTGCGGCTGGATTCCTCTACATGCTCGACGTAGTTCAGACCGACACCCACGACCTTGCCTGGTCGCAGCGGTGCGTGCAAAGTGACCTCGTTCAAAGCGCCAACCGACGGTGCAGTAGCGATGCGGTCCTGCGTGGCGACGACGGAAGCGTGCAGGGCCGGCCCGGCGGAGATGTAGTCGATCAGGCGATCAGGAACGTCGATTGACCCGGCCACGGAGGTAGTGAGGTCCTTGACCTCATCTCCGACGACGACTCCGATTCGAGGATCGGGCGACGAGCTGGTGCTGTATGTGACGAAACGCATTGACTATTTCTCCTGATCGTGTGAAGTGTCGTCGAACGGATCAAACGGATCTGTGGTGGCATCAACCAACGTGGTCTGTGGCTCGCGATTGACGTAAAGGGAAAAGACATCGGACCGTTGGTAGTGGCCGATGATGTCGTGCATCTGCTTGGCCTGGATGCAGCGATTGAGGTCGATGTCCCCGTAGACAATGCCTTCGTCGTCGATCAGGGCGTCGCCCAGAAGACGGCCGTCGGGACCGACGATGCAACTGACTGCTGAATGTGGCCGTTCGAGCATCCGCCGAGATTCCTCATCGTGTGCGACCGCGTCGACGATCTCCGGGGTGATCGACGAGCAAGCGACGATCGTGAAAACTTTGCCCTCAAAGGAATGAGCCATCGCTCGGACCTTGATCGCCTCGACCATGTCGTAGTCGGCCGGTGCCGTCGGCAGCGCGATGTAGTTTGCCGTGTGCACGTTCTCGCCCTGTGCGAGTAGGGCGAATCGGGCCAGTGTGTTCGTGTTCTCTCCGCAGGCTAAGCCACCCAGTCGGCCAATTGAGGTGTTGTAGACCCGAAGTGAACTTCCGTCACCCCCGCCCCAGGTCAACTTCTCGGCCCAGGTCGGCACCAACTTACGATGCACCCCGAGCAATTCACCCTCGTCGGAAATGAACAGCAGCGAGTTGTAGAGAGTGCCCATCGAGAAGGGATCGCGTTCGTTAACGCCGATCACTACGAAAGCGCCCGCAGACTTCGCCGCGGCGCAGAGTTGAGTCACCTCGGGCCCGGGAACATCGATGGCAGCCTTGAACAGGCGCTCGAACCACGGGCTACCGGCGACCGGGGTCATGGTCCAGTTCCAATAGGGGTAGCCGGGAACGAACACCTCCGGAAACACCACGAGTCGGGCCCCATTGGCTGCCGCCTCGGTGATGAGGCCGCCCGCCTTCGCCACCGTCGCCGCCGTGTCAAGGAACACCGGCGCGGCCTGAACTGCCGCTGCGCGGAACTGTGGGTACTCCATGGTTTCCTTCACATATTCACAAACTTGTCGGACGCCTCAATATCGACGGAACCGTAGCACTTGATCAAAGATCACGGTAGTGTTTTGCACAGTTGGCCTAGTCAGCGTCCTGCACGCACACTTGGCCCCTAGAACGATCACGTCTGAAAGCGCCGGAGGCAACAGTGACCGAGATAATCAACGACCCGAGCAGGGACGACACCGCACTCGGGCGCGCCCGCGTGCAAGACAGCGCAGAGCTCGATGAGTATTACGCGCGACTAGCGAAGGTCGGAACCGGGGCGCTGTGGACGGTCGCCAATGAGATCGAGCCCTGGTACCCCCAGCCACGCTCGGTACCAATGATGTGGCGTTACCAGGACATGCGCCCACTCGTCGTGGAATCGGCGTCTCTGGTCAAGGGTGAGGACGCTGGGCGCCGCGTGGTCTACCTGGTGAACGACGAGCGTCGAGACGTCTCCGCCGCCGTCGGTCTCCTGTATTCAGGGATCCAGATCATGAACCCCGGTGAATCCATGACCGCGCATCGGCACGCCGCATCGGCCCTCCGCTTCGTGATCGAGGGCACAGGCGCATGGACCATCGTCGACGGCGACCGCCTTACGGTGGGCCCGAACGATTTCGCAATCACTCCCAATGGCACCTGGCACGAGCACGGCAACTCATCGGAAGACAATTTCGTCATCTGGCAGGACGGTTTGGACATACCGCTGGTCAACGCCCTTGATGCAAACTTCTACGCGGTCCACCCTGACCTCTATCAAACCCCGGGCAAGGTGAACAACACCTCGGTGCTGACCCATGGCAGCGGAATGCTCAAGCCAGACCGCCGAACGTGGACGCGCCCCTACTCCCCCGCCTTCGGCTACCCATGGGAGATGACCCGCGAGGCCGTGGTGAACCTCGGCAAAGTGAGCGATGGAACGCCATACGACGGCGTGATTATGGAGTACGTCAACCCGGTAACTGGCGGTTCGGTGATGCCCACGATGGGTGCGCACATGCAGATGCTGAAGCCAGGCCAAGAAACCCTCGCCCACCGACACACCGGATCAGTCGTGTACCACGTGGCCGAGGGTCGGGGTCACTCGATCATCGGTGGCCAGCGCTATGACTGGGAAGAGCACGACATATTCTGCGTACCCAGTTGGGCCTGGCACGAACACGTTAATGACGACGCCGCAAACCCGGCGTTCCTGTTCTCCTTCAACGACTTCCCGATGATCAACTCCCTCGCCCTGTGGGCCGAGGAGTCCATGGACACCGGGACAGGCAAGCAGGACGTCGGCTAGGTCACACAACCGGATTCGCAACACGCTTGCCCACATATCGGTCGCAGACCATGATGGGAGCGATCGCTAATAGAAGCCGGCCAGTGGTTCACGTACTTCTGAGCAGGGAATGAGGAGGTCTGGTCTGCCATGGCAGAGAGGTCGTTCACCGAAGAGGTCAAGAAGCTTCGCATGGGCGACGGCGAGGAATTCCAAGGTGAAGGAATCCTCGCTGTCACCAAGGCGCTGCTGCAGTCCGGGGTCTCATACGTTGGTGGTTACCAGGGGGCACCAATCTCCCACCTGATGGACGTCCTGTCGGACGCGCAGGACATCCTGGAGGAACTCGACGTCTACTTCGAGAACAGCGCATCGGAGGCGACCGCCGGAGCGATGCTCGCAGCATCGGTCCACTACCCACTCCGCGGGGCGGTCACCTTCAAGTCGACCGTCGGCTTCAACGTGGCGTCCGATGCCCTCGCCAATCTGGCCTCCGGCGGCGTGACCGGCGGCGCGCTAGTGATCATCGGCGAGGACTACGGCGAGGGCGCGAGCATCATGCAAGAGCGCACCCACGCGTTCGCCATGAAATCACAAATGTGGCTTTTGGATCCACGACCGAATCTCGACGCCATCGTGAACATGGTGGAGAAGGGATTCGAACTCTCCGAGGTCTCGAATACCCCCGTCATCTTGGAACTACGTCTGCGCTCGTGCCACCTCACCGGTTCCTTTACCGCTAAAGACAACCGTCGCCCCGACATGACCGTTCGCGAGGCCGTCGACAATCCCCGTCGGGATCTCAGCCGAATCGTGCTGCCACCCGCCTCATTCCTGCACGAGCAGGAGAAAGTCAACAAGCGCTGGCCCGCAGCCGTTGAATTCATCAAGAAGAACGGGCTCAACGAGACGATCGCCAACGGCTCTCAGGATTTTGGCATCATCTTGCAGGGCGGACTGTTTAACAACGTAAATCGCGCACTCGAATTGATGGGACTGTCCGACGCCTTCGGCAATTCCCAGATTCCCCTCTACGTCATGAACGTCACATACCCCGTCATCGACGACGAAATCGTGGATTTCTGCGCGGACAAGAAAGCAGTACTCCTCGTCGAAGAAGGCCAGCCCGACTTCATCGAGCAGAACATCCAGACAATCCTGCGCCGTAATGACGCCACCGTGAAGTTGCACGGCAAAGACCTGCTTCCGGTGGCGGGCGAATACACGCCCGCGGCCGTCACTAAGGGGGTGCACGCCTTCATCTCGAAGTACGGCCCCGGTCTCCTCGAGGGTCAGCCGCTCCCTGCGGTCACCACTCCCGACGGTGATCCGAGGAACCCCTTCACTCCGCGGATCGACGGTGATCTAGTCCAAGGACGGCCGCCAGGCTTTTGTACCGGGTGCCCCGAGCGCCCGATCTTCGCCGCGCTCACCCTGGCCCAGCGCGAGGTCGGCGAGCACTACATCAGCGCGGACATCGGTTGCCACCTCTTCTCCATCAACCCACCGTTCGCCATCGGCGCCACCACCATGGGCTACGGGCTGGGATCCGCGTCGGCGTCGGCACTCGGTGCGGGTGGCGCGGAGAAACGGCCAATCGCCTTCATGGGTGACGGTGGGTTCTGGCACAACGGTCTGACCAGTGGCGTCGGCAATGCGGTGTTTAACGAGAATGATCAACTCCTGGTGGTCGTCGACAACGAATACAGCGCAGCGACGGGCGGGCAAGACGTTCTGTCCTCGCAGGCCGACACCCCCAACCGGTCGACCAAGCATCCGATCGAAGCCGCCGTTCGAGGCATCGGAGTCAAGTGGGCCCGCACGATGACGAACACCTTCAAGGTCGACGAGATGCGCGACCTCTTCAAGGAAGCGCTCACCACGAAGGACAAAGGCCCCAAGGTGATTGTGGCGCAAAGCGAGTGCACGCTGAACCGCACGCGCCGCGAGCGTCCCGCGAAAGCCGCCGCAGTCAAAGCTGGCAAGCGCGTCGTTACAGAGCGCTTCGGTGTTGATCCGGAGACGTGCACCGGCGACCACTCCTGCATTCGGATCTCAGGCTGTCCGTCTCTGACGATCAAGGACAACCCAGATCCGATGCGCAAGGATCCGATCGCCACCACTTTGTCCAGCTGCGTCGGCTGCGGATTGTGCGGCGAAAACGCCCACGCGGCCGCTCTGTGCCCCTCGTTCTACAGATCTGAAGTCATCGTGAACCCCGGGCCCTGGGATCGATTCAAGGCAGCCCTCCGTAGTCGCTACATCGGATTCCTCCAGCGCGGTATCGAACGACGCCTGGCCGGACTAGAACCCGCCTAAGGAAAGATATGACGATCGCCTCGCAGGCACCCCAGGCACCCCAAACCTCACTTCGACCCATCACCATGGCGATTCTGGCCATGGGCGGTGAAGGCGGCGGTGTGCTGTCAGACTGGACTGTCGCCCTAGCCGAAGCCAACGGGTACTACGCGCAGAGCACATCGGTCGCCGGCGTTGCTCAACGCACCGGGGCCACCGTCTATTACGTCGAGTTGTTTCCCCGGTTTGATGGTGACGTCGAACTCCCCTATCCGGTCTTGAGCACGATGCCAACCCCCGGTGAAGTCGACATCGTCGTGGCGTCAGAGTTGATGGAGGCCGGCCGGGCCATCCAGCGGGGCTTCGTCACCCCCGATCGGAGCACTCTCATCGCCTCCACCAGCCGTACCTATTCGATGCCCGAACGAACGGCGATGGGTGACGGTCGTGTGGACTCACAGGGAATCATCGACGCCGCCAAGGGAGCGTCGGCGACTTTCATCCGGGGCGACTTTGCTCGCGTGGCCGAGGAATCGCGTAGCGTCATCAGCGCCGTTCTCTTCGGCGCGATTTGTGGCGCCGGTGTGCTTCCGTTCACCCGCGATCAATTCGAGGATGCCATTCGACGCGGTGGCAAAGGCGTGGAGACCAGCCTTGCCGCATTCGACGGCGGGTACAACGTCGCCAGCGCGCCACCTGCTGTAGATATCCAGATCGGAGTTCGACCGGCAAGCGCGGAAGCACCCGCGGAGGATCCCTCGGATTCAATCGCGCGATCAAGTGCCGGCGATCTCGTAGGTGAGCAACTCCAGGTACAAGCGCACCGAATCATGGAAGATTTTCCAGCAGCTGCTCGACCGATGCTGGTACACGGCATCAAGCGAACAGCCGAGTACCAGGACGTCTCATACGCCGATGCCTACCTTGACCGCGTCGCACGAGTGCGTGCCTTCGAGACCGATCCGGACGGCGAGGCGCGACTCACGACGGAGGCTGCACGTTACGTCGCACTCTGGATGACCTACGAGGACACCATCCGGGTGGCCTTCCACAAAACTCGTGAACGCCGCTTTGCTCGAATCGAGGGTGAGTCACGAGTCGGTGACAAAGACATCATGCAGGTCCACGAATACCTGCACCCACAGATTGAAGAGATCACTGACACCCTGCCCACCGCTCTTGGACGCTGGATGCTTCGCACGAAGTGGATCAACGCTCTCGTGTACAAGGTGACCCACAAGGGGATCAAGATCCAGACGTCGTCGCTATGGGGATTCACCGTGCTCTATCTGCTCGCACGCCTTCGCCCTATCCGCCCTCGCTCGCTTCGCTTCGCTTTAGAGCAAGAGCGCATCGACGCATGGCTGGACCGAGTGTGCGCAATTGCCCCCTCCGACTACGCCCTCGCGTGCGAAGTTGTCGAGTTACAACAACTGGTCAAGGGCTACGGCGAAACGCACGCAAACGGCATGCGGAACTTCATGGCCATCATGGATGTGCTTTCGAGGTTGCAGTCATCACCCGACGCAGCCATCACCGCCGCCAAACTTCGCTCGGCTGCTCTGGCTGATGAGAGCGGTCGCGCCCTCCGCCAGACGATTGACGCCCTACCGACTGCCTAAGTAATCCCCGTCACTCGTTGGTCGGCGGCACACCCGGTAACGGCGCTGTTCTCCTGAACGGCCACACTATCTCTCGTCCACCGGTCAATCCGCTCGGTCTGAATATCAACATGAGGACCAAGATGACGCCCAAGATGATCGGGCGTGCCCCCTGCGGCAACGAAACGACGTACGAACCAATTTCTAGGCCATTTTGGAACCGGACAAGGATCAGATCAATCAGGCTGAACACGAGAGCGCCAATCACCGCACCGCTGAGTGACAGCATGCCTCCAAGCACCAGCATCGCGAGCGTGATGAACGTCAACTCAATGCCGAACAGGCTTGCCTGAACGACTCGGTTTGTCAGCGCGAAGAGGCCACCAGCGACGCCAGCCACAACGCCCGACAGGGCGAATGCGATCGTCCTTTGGGTGACGATATTGATGCCTGCGGCGGCAGCTGCAATTCCGTCCTCACGCGTTGCACGCAGCAAACGAGCGGGTCTAGTGCGCTGGTAGAGCCACGCAAGAATGATCGCGCCGAGAGCGAAGAACATCGTGGTCTGCAGGTCCAGGACTTCCGGAATGCCCACCATCGACTGTCCACTCCTGGGACCGATACTCGACCAGTAGGTAAGCACCTGGCCAACCACCAGCAGCAGCGCAAAGGTGGCGATTCCCGCCTGCAGTCCGTTGAGTCGCATGAGGACCGGACCGACGATGAGCGCTAGCAAACCCCCGACCAGTCCTCCGATCAAGATCGCCAGTAGCCAGGGCGCCTGCAGCTCGAACAAGAAGGGGAATAGATCGCTGAGAAGGTTGCGCTTCAACGTCGGATCGATAGTCAGCAATCCGACGGTCCAGGCACCAAGGGCAACGAATGCCACGTGTCCGAAGCTGAGGACACCAGAGGTGCCAATGAACATGTAGAGCGCGACGACGACTACCAGGTTGACCAAGGCGTATTGCATCTGGACCGAGACGCTGTCGCCCAGATAACTGTTGCCTACGGTCACCAGGTACACCAACAAGAGCAGGCTGACCAGTGACCACAGGGGCCCGAGTTTCCAGCGCAAGCTCTTGGTGTTCACGATCGTTCTTTCGTTGATGCTCTCGCTCACGTTCGCACCGTCCCACCTCGCACCAGGAGACCTGACGGTCGAAAGATCAAGACCACGATTACTAGGAGAAAGACATAAGCATCCCGGAAGTTGCTCATGTCCGAGGGCAGCCAACTAGCCAGCATCGAAGTTGCGAAGCCCACAAGAAAGCCTCCAGCCAGAGCACCTGAGATCTTGTCGATTCCACCGATCACAGCACCGATGAGAGCCAGGATGACTATCGGAACACCGAAGGTGGGGCCTACCGCGCCGGTCTGGACGGTAGTCACGAAGGCAACGGCTGCGGCGAGGATGCCACTGAGGGCGAAACTCAAGCCGATGACCCGACTCGCAGGGATACCGACGAGGCGCGCGGTCCGGAAGTCTGCGGCAGCAGCCTGCAACTGCAGACCCCAGATCGATTTGTTGAGGAATTGAATGAGTGCGAACAGGATTACCCCGGCAATTGCGATCGTGGCAAGAGACAGGAGTTGAAAACGAATACCACCGACGCTGATCGTTCGCGCCAACTCGGGAGCTACCGCGGCAGTCTGAACGTTGTTCGTAAAGAGCAACTCGTACACCCGCTGGAGCAAGAAACTCAGTCCGAAACTTGCGACGAGCAAGGTGGCGGGCGTTGCCGTGCGCATTCGCGAGAAGACACCCAGTTCCATGAGCAACGACAAGATGACGCCGATGATGATGGCGATGGGGATGGCCACGTACCAGCCCAGCTGCCACGTGAAAATGATCGAGTAGCCCGACGCCGTGATGATCTCACCAGCCGCAAAGTTGGCCAGTCGGATAACACCGAACACCAAGCCGATCGACAAAGCAGCAAGCCCTAGCGTGGCGCCAGCGGAAATGGCATCGACCAGAGACTGAACAAGTTGATTCATCCGAAGTACGCCTCCGTCAACTTCTCAACATTGTCGGCGTCTTCCGGCTTTAGCTCCAACGTTATTTCGCCATCATGGAGAACGTACGTCTTCTCGCAGAAGGCTACGGTGAACTCCGCTCTCTGCTCGACAATGAGGACAGCCTTGCCGGCGGATCGAATTGCATTGAGCGCATCGAATACCGAATCGACCGCAGTTGGCGATAGTCCAAGGCTCGGCTCGTCCAACATCAAAATATCCGGATCTGCCATCAACGCACGACCAATGGCAAGTTGCTGCTGCTGACCGCCGGAAAGTAATCCAGCCTGGCGATTGTTGAACTCGGCCAGGATCGGGAAGAGTTCGAGTACATACCCAAGAGTTTCGGCGTAGCCTTCCTTAGCCCTGCGTCCGACGCCACCAAGACGCAGGTTGTCGCGAACACTCAAGCCGGAGAACACGTGTCGACCTTCGGGAACGAGGCTCACTCCGCGACGCACCACCTGCTCTGGCGAAAGGCCGTTGATGTCGTGTCCGGCCACCCGGACGCTTCCGGACCGAGGCACCGCCCCCATGATTCCTAGGAGAGCAGAAGACTTGCCCGCCCCGTTGGGACCAATCAACCCAATAGCGTGACCGGCCGGCACATCAAGGTCGATGCCACGCACCGCGGGGACTCCCGCATAGGAAATCTCGAGACCGTCGACCGAAAGACCGTCGACCGATGCCGGAGAACTATCCGCTAACACGACCGCTCTTTCCCAAGTAGGCCTCAGCAAGTTCCTCGCTTGCCCGCACCTCGTCGGGGGTTCCCTCCAACAGAGACTTTCCCTCGACAAGAACATGGATTCGGTCACAGACGTTCAGGATTAGCCGAACGTTGTGGTCAATCAACAGGACACCCAGGCCCCGGGAACTTAGGTGTCGAATGTTGTCGGCAAATTCTCCGATCTCACCCTCGTTCAAACCCGCGGCCGGCTCGTCCAGCAACACGTAGCGCGGTTCGGTTGCCAAAGCCCTGGCTACTCCCACGCGGCGTTCAACTCCATGAGGAAGCGAACCGGCAGGCTGGTCGGCGCGATCGGAGAGGTGGAACTCCTCCAGCAACTGATCGGCCAGGGAGAACGCCTGCTTCCGTGATCGTCCGATTCCTAACGCCGTCACTTCGATGTTTTCTCGTACGGTCAAGCCGTCGAACAGGTGCCCGTGCTGAAAGGTTCTCGCAAGTCCATCTCGCGCGCGCACGAAAGATTTCGACCGGGTGATGTCGACACCGTCTACCTCAACGGTCCCTGAATCGGGCATGTCGTATCCGCTGATGATGTTCACCAGTGTTGACTTGCCGGCACCATTCGGTCCGATGAGACCGAATACTTCTCCTGGTTGGACAAACAGACTGACGCCAGCCAGCGCCTGCACTCCGGCAAAGGAACGGGACACCCCGGTCACGCGGAGTTCGCGTGACCGGGGTGCTTGTTCGTTGATCATCCGGCGAAAGTGACCTTCTCCGGAGCGCGATCCTCGATCCACTTGAGCTTGCCGTCTTCCACAACGAGAACCGCCATCGGCCGTTCAACGTTGATGTGGAGATCCGGCGAGAAGCTCGACGGTCCTGCGAGGGTCGGTACCGCGTTCATTGCTTCGAAGGCGGCGGTCAACTTGTCGCCATCCCAGCTACCGGCCTGGTTGTAGGCCTCGAGGATGAGCTGCAAGGTGGCCGGACCGGTCACGAATCCGCCGACGTCCGGGGGTGAGCCGTACGTGGCTTCATACTCCGCCGCGTAGTCGTTGACTGCGCTGTCGGGGTCGTCACCATTCTTCGCCGCGTAGGTGACGACGTAGTAGTCCTTCAGTCCTTCGATGGCCGGGACCCAGAAGTCTCCGTCCATACCGAAGCCGGAGATGATCGGAACCTCAACGCCACCGTCGCGGATTTCCTTCGCAACCTGGCCACCACCGGGGTTGTAACCACAGTTCACGATCACATCAGGCTGCTCGCCTGCCGCAATCTTGGAAACGGTCTCCTTGACGGAGTCACCCTGGACATAGTCGTACGTCTCCAGGACGGTGCCGCCGAGCTCAGTGAAGCGAGTGTCGAAGATCGCACACTGGTTCTGGGTGTACTTGATGGACATATCGCGCAGCAGAACAGCAGTCTTCCAACCCTGGTCTGCGGCGAACTCCGCCATGACCGTGGTCTCACCAGGCGTGCCCGCACCGATGGAGAAGCCGTTGGGCAGACCGCCGTCGGGACCGTAGATCGGATCACCGATACATGGCGCAACGTTCAGGATGTTCTCACCCTCGGCAACCAGCGCTGCCGGAGCAGAGACGTCGTAGTCGCATGTGACGATTAGGACGTTGGCACCCTTGCCAATGACTTCCTCCGCCGCAGGTGCGTAACGCTCGAACGCCGTCTCGGTATCCACGAACTCCACAGTGATGGGCTGACCGTTCACCCCACCAGCCGCGTTAACCTTCTCGACCTCCAACAGGAGAGCATTACGAGCCGGTGTATCGATCGGGCCCATGAAGCCACTGCCAGCCTGCACGATGCCCAGAACCAACGGCTCACCGCTGGGCTCGGACTCGGCGGTGTCCTCCGAAGGTGCTTCTTCGGCAGCGGTCTCCTCCGCCACGGACTCCTCTACGGTTTCCTCTGCAGTGGTCTCCTCGGCCGCGTCGTCCGACGACGACACACAGCCGGCGAGAACGAGCGAAGCTGCGCCCACGACCACCGCCAATTTCATGAGACCTTGCCTCATGCGCCCTCCCTAAGACTCTCGGGAATATCCCGAAATTTCCGACCGCCAAATTGGCGGCATGCGCAAAGTCTCACATTTGATCAAGGATTCGGCAACGACCTAGAGAAATTAACCAGGATTGTTATCGAGCGTTGACATTTGCGGCGGCAGCGACTTCTTCCCCCTCAGATTCCTGCTCGCGCTGTAGTTCGTCCATCGAGAGGTCAACCGAATGTCGGAGGTGCTCCTTTAACGCCGCGGCGGCTTCATCGGCGTTCCCGGAGACCACCGCAGCGAGCATGGCGCGGTGCTCCTTCAACCGTTCGTCCGCCGATGCGGCGAGTTGCAGCGCGCGAACCCGGTAGCGCTCGGAGTTCCTCCAGGCCGGGAGAATCGAGCGCACAAGCCACCCTCGCCGAGACGCCTCGTAGAGCGCGAAATGGAACCGCTCATGGGCATCCCGGGCCCCCACCAGGTCCCCTCGACGTTGCGCGTCTTCCTGCTCGGCGAGTGCCGCAGCAGCTCGCTCCACATCGTCTGGTGTAGCACGACTGGCCGATTCTCGAATGGCGGTCGTCTCGAGGAGTTCGCGGGAGAAATACGTGTCCTGCAGATCCGCCATGGACTTCTCTCGAACGCGTGCTCCTCGACGGGGCTCCATTTCAACGATGTCCATGGCCGCTAGCTCACGGATCGCCTCGCGAACCGGCATCATGCTCATGCCGAGTTGCCGAGAGATGTCTTGGAGCCGGAGGGGTGTACCGGGCGGAAATCTGCCGTCGACGATGGCATCGAGAATCAGGCGGGTGGCAACCTCAGATGCAGTTTCGACGTGAATTTCCGGCAGCACGTCAGAAATCTATCAAAGATCACATCTGCAGAGGCGAGATTGTGAATCGAGTTCAGGTGGGGAGAACTGACATCTCTTCACGCAGTTGAAGGTGGTCGCCCCGCTCAAGAGCTTCCTGCACGGAAACAGGCCACGGCTCACTGCCGCCGTCGGTCGCGGCTACGTGAACCACCACGTACTCGCCGGCCATCGCTCGGGTGCCTTCCGGGTCGTGGATTTCGAATTCGAACGTTGCCGAAGAGCGTCCCACCGTCTTCACGCGCAGGTCGATTCGCAATTCCTGACCGAAATATAGCCGGTGAAAGTATTCGACCTGAACCTTGACGCGAGGAATCCGGTCGACGAAATCAAGGCTGAGACCCAGTGCGCGATAGAACGCATGCTCGGACTCCTCGAGCCACCGCAGCGCAGCAGAGAAATGGTTGTGGCCCGCGGCGTCGGTTTCATTCCACGCAAGTGTGCGATACACCGTCAGACTCGAGCCGCTCACGACCAGGTACTCCTTTCGCCGGGATAACCGTGCTCGGTAGGAAACACGGCCCCCAGAAGACTAGTCTTCAGCCATGATCACGGCGTTGTGCTTCGTGCAGGTCGAGCCCGAGTCCATCAACAGTGCCGGACGGGCGATCGCCGAGATCCCCGGGGTCAAGGCCGCCTACTCGGTGACCGGAGAGATCGATCTCATCGCGTTGATCGAAGTTACCGACCACGAGGGCGTCGCGTCGGTCGTGACCGACGGTGTCGCCAAAGTGCCAGGTGTCATGAGCACTCAGACCCACATTTCCTTCCGAACCTACGCACCCAGCGACGTCGAAGCGGGATTCAGTCTCGGGAACTGACGAACTCACTCCTCGTTATTCGGCGCCGGCGTCCCATCGGGATAAAAAGCGGCCGCCGCCGATCCCTCCGGGCGGAAAACGCCTAGCACCCACAAATCCGCCGAATTCGGGTTTTCCAAAGCGTGCAGTAGCCGGGGCGCAACGTGGAATGCACTCCCACTCGCAATGGGTTGCTCGGTATCGCGACAATGCAAGGTTCCCGAGCCACGCACGATGACGCATATCTCGTCGTAGAGGTGGTAGTGCTCAGGAGCACCTGAGGTGGGGATGAATCCTACGAACATCGTCGCGCCTCGGCTTCCCCGAGATGCATCAAAGAGCACCTCGAACTGCCGATCCGCCGTGGCGTCCTGGCTAGCCTGAGCGCCGAGGGCAGCGACGTCCACGACTTCCGCGACATCCTTCGCCAGCGCATCGGCCCAGGGAGTACCAGGCGCGGGCACGAGGAACGACAAGACAACGGCCGACTCCGTCGCCTCGAGTCGATACGTGCGACCCGCCCGCGTATGGGCCGCACCACCGCTGGCGAGGTCAAACAAGTCCCCCCGATCCTCATAACGAATGTGAATCTCGCCGTCGAGGACGTACAAGAACTCGTCGTGGGTCGCGTCGACGCGTGCCTCACTCAATCCCGGACTCACCCGCAGAGATCGGAGGATCATTGGCTCGGCGTAATGCCGGGGGTGGATGAGTTCGCACTCTTCCACGTTCCCCCGCACAACTCCGCGCCCAGCGCACTCCTCAACCGTCAAAACCGTTCCAGGTTCCATGCAAGCACTCTAGGCTCCTGGCATGAGTCGACACCACGCGAACGCACAATGGTCCGGAAGTGTTCCCTCCGGGAGCGGAACTATGCAACTTGGTCGCTCCGGTCCATCCATCGGATACACCCTCAAGGCCCGGGTTGAAGAAGAGCAGGGGACTAACCCCGAGCAGATGCTAGGAGCAGCACTGGCCGGATGCTTCTCGATGTCGCTTGCCAACATGATCGAGGAATCTGGGGGTGATGCGGACAGCGTAAGCATCCAGACCGATGCGGTTGTACACCTCGAGGCGAAGGAAGACGGCTTTTGGATCACGAAGGTGGAGCTCACCGTTCGTGGAGAAGCCCCGGGGATCGCTTCCGAAAATCTCGAGACTATGGCTCAGCGCGCCAAGGAGACATGCCCAGTGTCCAAGCTCTACTCCAGCGCGGAGATCACATTGACGACCGACTTCGGCTAATTCGTCATCCTGCCAGCAGGTGCTTGTGGCGGGCCAGCGATTCCAGAACTCGTTCCATGTCTTGTGCGTCGTTGTAGAAGTGCGGGCTGATGCGCACGTTCCCGTCTCGACATGACACCACCACGCCATCGGCTCCCATGGCGTCGACGAGGGCGTGGTCATCGACCGCCGCAACCGCGATCATTGGGCCGTGCATTCCACGCGGTGTCACGACCACTCCATTGAGGCTCTCAATACCTGACCGCAACTGATCGTGAAGCACCGACGATGCCGACCAGGCTCTGTCGACCCCCACCTCGTTCAATAAGCGCAGGCCCGCATCGGCGGCGTACAGACTCGGAACCACCGGAGTGCCCGATTCGAATCGGCGCGCATCCTTCGCTGGGTCGAAGTCGTAAATGTCCATCGCAAAAATGTCGCGGGCCGCAAACCACCCAGTTGTTGTGGGGACGAATTCAGACGTGGTCTCTGCGTTCACCAACGCAAAGCCAACGCCAGGGCTGGACAGCATGTATTTCAGGACGCCGCCGACGAGAAAATCAGCTCCTAGTTCACGGAAGTTGATCGGCACCGCACCAACTGACTGGTACGCGTCGACCAGAACCGGGACTCCGCGTTCATGGGCGGCTTCTACGATTTCCGCGATGGGGGTCATCGCTCCATTGCGGTAACAAATATGTGTCACTGAGATGAGTGCGGTCGAGTCATCAACGGCGGACATGAGTCGATCCACTGACAACTGATTGTCATCTTCAGCTGGAACATGGATAACCCGGGCGCCACGACGTTCCTGCGCATGCCAAATCTGTCCGATAGTGGGGAACTCCAGCGACGTTGTCACGATCGTGTTCCGCCGGCCGGAGAAGTCGAAACAGGACGCGATCGAACTGACGGCGGCCGACGCGCAACTCGTCACGGCTACTTCGGAAGCGTCACAGGAAAATGTGGTGGCAAGCCTGGATCGCACCTGCTCTTGGATTCCAACCCACGTCTCCCACAGCGACCCAAATTCCTCGAGGCCGTCCAGGTAGACGTTGTAGGCCTGACGGACCTCATCAGCCAGCGCACCCTGTGAGCAGGAGTTGACATAGTTCCGCTCGCGGAAAATTGGGAAACGTTCCCGGTAAGACTGGACGTCCAACGGACTACTAGCGGCCAAGGTAAGCCCTCCTCAGTTCCTCGTCTTCAGCCAAGTCCTTGGCCGGTCCCTCCAGCACGATTCGACCCGTCTGGAGCACATAGCCTCGATCGGCAACGGACAGTGCCATATTTGCATTCTGCTCCACGACCAACATCGAAACGCCCGACTCGTGCAACCGCGCGATCATCTCAAAGGACTGCTCCACTAGTTTCGGCGACAGCCCCATCGAGGGTTCGTCCATGAGCAACAGAGACGGCTTGGCCATCAGCGCTCGGGCCACGGCAACCATCTGCTGCTCACCGCCGGATAGAGTTCCAGCGAGTTGGTCACGACGTTCTGCGACCCTCGGGAAGAGATCGAATACATAGTCGAAGTCTTCCTTCGGCACGTTCTTGCGAGTGAAAGCACCAAGCTGCAGATTCTCCATAACTGTCATCGGACCAAATAGGCGGCGATTCTCCGGTACTACCGCGACCCCTCGAGTGATGCGATCGGCGGTGCGCATGGAGGTCACATCCTCTCCCTTGATCAACACCAAACCCGAGGTCGGGACCACAAGCCCCAGACACGTCTTCAGGGTCGTGGACTTCCCGCAGGCGTTGCCGCCGAGCAGTGCAACGAATTCCCCCGGATAGACCTTCAAGTTGACGCCCTGAAGAATGTGAATCTGCCCGTAGTACGTGTTGACATCACGCAGTTCGATGAGGGGTGTTTGCGTCATTTGGTGACCGCCGCGCCCTTGCCGAGGTAGGCCTCGATTACCGCAGGCGAGGTCGCAACCTCGTCGAAGGAGCCGGCCGCGATCTGCACACCGTGGTCGAGGGCGACGACACGATCGCTTATGCCTTCGACGACGTGCATGTCGTGCTCGATCACCACAATCGTGTAGCCGCGATCATCCCGTAGACGCCGAATGATCTGGGCGATTTCCTTGGTCTCCGCCGGGTTCATACCCGCGGCTGGTTCGTCGAGGAGTAGAACGCTCGCGCCCGTCGCCATGGCTCGTGCGATTTCGAGCCGCCGACGATTCGCATAAGAAAGCGAGTAGGCAGGTTGATCGAGTCGATATCCCTGCAACCGCGTCCCAAAGAAGTCCAGGACTTCTAGAACCCGCTCTTCCTTTTCCTCCTCCTCGCGCCTGGCCAGAGGCGAGCCGACGATAGATCCCAGTAACGATGCCTTGGTTCTGCCGAACATCGCCGCCTTGATGTTCTCCCGGACTGTCAGGTTCAAGAACAATCGAACGTTCTGGAACGTACGGGCGATGCCTTGGCGGGCGACTTTCTCGGGAGGCAGACCGGTGACGTCCTCGCCGTGCAAGAACACCCGTCCCTCATCTGGGGTGTAGACGCCGGTAATGACGTTGAACAAAGTGGTTTTGCCTGCACCGTTGGGGCCGATGACGCTGACAATCTCTGCGGGTTCCACGTCGAGGGAGAAATCGTCCAAACTGGTGAGGCCACCGAACCGCTTTGTGACACCTCGAAGGCTCAGTGCGGGCTCGGTCATAGGACCTCCACCCGCGGTTTTCCGAACAGGCCCTGCGGCCTAGCCGCCATCAACACGATCAGGAGCGCTCCGATCAAGAGCTGGCGCGTCACGCTCGGTTCAAGAAGCAGTCGCACCTCCCACGTGAACACTGCGAGCCAGAGCACAAAGGGAAGTGCAATGAGCCGGGTTCGCCTACTGCGTGTGGTCATCCAAGCGATGGCGACGACCAGGACAACGAAAGCGATATTCCCGTACAGGAGACGATCCTCGGGCACGAACACCCAGGCGCCGAGGATCGGCGCGAGAGGGCCCTCGGTCCACTCGGACGTGGTCAGGTATGGCACTCCGAGAGCGAGGAAGATTCCGTTAGCGATAAATCCAACGGCGATCATCGAACCGAAGACGGCGGCAATCAACTTCCAAGACTTCAACGTAGTGACGACGGCGACAATCAGAACGATGAAGAACAACCAGTTGCTGTAGTCCGGGAAGCGGAGAACCTCAGGCAGCACAACCATGATGATCGCGCCGATAACCAGACCCGGGACGCTGCCCAGACCGCCCAAGATCAATGCCGCGTAGAGCATGATCAGAAGCGGCAACTTGAACGTGCTCGGGAAAACCCCAAGCTGAACGGAGGCGAAGATGCTTCCGGCCAGCCCGGCGACCGCTGCTCCAACGGTAAAAGCCAGCAATTTCATTCGCACCGGGGGGATCGTCATGTGCTGTGCCGCGAGAGCGTCTTCGCCCATCGCCCGCCACGCGAGCCCATGCCGAGAGTTGTGGATTCGCAGGGTCGCGAAAACACCAATTGCGATCAGACCAAGCAGTAGGAAGTAGTACGACGTCATCGAGGAAAACGTGAACCCGAAGAAGCTGAACGGGTCCACATTCGTGATGCCATTCGCGCCACCGGTCACATCAATCGGCTCACTCATCCAAGGAAACTGAACAGCGTCCGAGGAAACCGCGAGAACCAAGAACATCTGACCAAAGAACAACGTGGCGATCGCGAGGTAATCACCGCTGAGTCTTCGAGATGGGGTTCCCAACGCCAGCCCAAACAAGGCAGTGACCCCAATGACCATTGGGATCGCTAGCCACGTGGGCCAATGGATCCCGAATTGGGGACTGGCGACGAACGCGTACATGTACGCGCCGAATCCGTAGAAGGCGACGAAGCCGAGATCCAAAAGCCCTGCGTATCCAACCGTCAGATTGAGACCGATGACAAGCATCAGGAAAAGACCGAGGTTGACGCCGATTCGAATTATGTAGTCATTGCTCGTCAAAAAGGGAATCATGATGGCGATTGAGAGGGGCACTAGCCACTGGATGCCCCGGGGAAGTCGAAGCCATCGCTGTCCCAGCGCCGCGAAGGGACCGCTCGTCTGATTCAGTCGCTGCTCGTGCTGCGCAACCCACTCATCGGTACCGATACCCAGGCTGGATTCGCCCGAGGCTTCCGGCTTGTTCCCGGTTTGCTTCTCACTCATGTCACACCTTGGCCAGGTTCTTCTTGCCGAGAATTCCAGTGGGACGGATCAGCAAGACCAGGACCAGAATGAGGAAGGCAATGAAGTCGGCGTATGTCGGATTCAGGTATCCCGTCGCCATCGCTTCGACAATACCGATGATGAAGCCACCGATCATTGCTCCGGGCACCGATCCGATTCCGCCTACCACGGCTGCAGTGAAGCCCTTCAAGCCGGCGAAGATGCCCATGTACTGGTCCACCGGAAATAGCAGCAGACCGGACATGACGCCCGCCGCGCCCGCAAGGCCGCTGGCCAAGGCGAAAGTAATGGTGATGACGCGGTCAACATCTATGCCGTTCATGACGGCCGCATCCTGATCGACGGCAACGGCCCGCATCGAACGCCCGAGTTGGGTCCGATTGACCAAGAACCACAGGATCGCCATGAGGAGAAGCGAACCAACCACCACCATGATCTCGGTGATGTCAATACGGATGGAGCCGATGCTGAAGCCACTCCTGAGGTTTATGAACTGCCCGGTGTCGTAGAGGCGAACCCTGGCACCGAAAAGCAACAGGGCAGCGCTCTGCAAGAAAAGGGAGACACCCAAGGCAGAGATAAGTGCGGCGAGTCTGCGTGACTTTCGAAGGGGTCGATACGCGAAGCGTTCGACCGCGACACCGAGTCCGGCCCCGCCGCCCATGGCGACGAGGAACATGATGATGATCATCAGCCAGGTAGGAACCACCGCCGCACTAGGTCCACCGACCGCCACCATCGCGAAGAACCCGAAGAAGGCGCCCATCATGTAGAGCTCACCGTGCGCAAGGTTAAGAAATTGGAGAACGCCGTAGATCAGCGTGTAACCGAGAGCGATAAGTGCATAGACCCCGCCAACGATTATCCCATTGACGAGTTGCTCGCCGAAGTACTCCACTTCACCTCACTTCCTCGGTAGAGACTCTTGCAAAGGCGCGGAGTGCACCGCGAAGGGAAGGTGGGGTGGCGCACCAATGGCGCGCCACCCCACCGTCGTTCACTACTTGACGAGCGCTGGCGCACCCGAATCGTCAATCTGGAAGATGTAGAAGCGGGCGCCGCTCACATCTCCAGCACCGTCGAATGCGATATCGCCGCCAAGGATTGAGTCAGCGATCATCGTGTTGGGCATCTCGCTGAGAACACCGGCACGACTCAGATCGCCCCCTTCACAGGCGCGCTGAGCTGCCTGAAGCAGAGTCTGGGTCGCAACATAGACCGGAGGTCCGAAGGTGCCGAACTCCCCGTACTCCTCGGTGAACCGAGCAGCGACATCAGCCGCTGCCGGGACCTGGTTGATATCCGGAGCAAATGCCGAGATGTAAGAGCCCGGAGTCTTGAAGTCCGGCGAGAACGAACCGTCAGAGCCAAACACGATGGCATCCTTGCCAGCCTTCACCAGCGACTGTGCTACCTGCTCAGACTTTGCCGCAATCTGGAAGGTCACGAAGACCACGTCAACATCATCTCCAACTTTGGAAATCACGTCGTCGTAACTCTTCTTGTCCTCAGGAACCGCGATGACTTCAACCGCAACTCCAGCCTCTTCGAGACCCGACGCTACGGAATCGCCGATTCCGACGCCGTAGTCGGTCTTTTCTTGGATGACAACTACCGAGTCAGCACCGAGATCCTCCGCCATGAACGCCGCATCCGTGGGTCCCTGCACAGCATCGGTGGGAACGACGCGGTAGAAGGTCGGGTTGTCGCCATTGGTCAGATCAGGATTCGTCGCGGAGGGAGAAACAAAGGCCATGCTGGCCTCGGAGAAGGCAGGACCGACCGCCGCGACTTCCTGGGAACCGGCAGGACCTACAACGCCCACAATTCCCTCATCCGCGATCAGTGCGGTCGCCTGAGTACTGGCTTGGCCAGCGTCGAGTTGGGTATCGCTCTCGATGAGCGAGTAATCCGCGGCAGGATTCGCAGCATTAAAGTCTGCGACCGCCAACTTGGCGAAGTTCAACTGCTCCTGTCCGATAGAGGCCGCTCCGCCTGTCAAGGGAGCCATGACGCCGAAGGATGCAGTGCATACGATCGGGTTCTCCGGCTCAGCTGCCTCGTCGGCTGCGGCTTCCTCAGATGCGGTCTCTTCAGCAGCCGTCTCCTCCACCGCGGTTTCTTCGGCAGTTGTCTCCTCGGATGCAGCGTCGTCGGATCCTCCGGCGCACCCAGCGAGTACGAGTCCTGCCACGGCCAGGGCACTTGCCCCAACGGCGAGTCGTCGATTCATTTCGCCTCCTGTTTTCCGTCAGGGCGTTCCTGACTGAGCATCAGCAGTCTGCCGTTATTTGCCCCGAAAAAAAAGAAAAGGCAAAAATTCCTTGCGGAATTGTGATGATCGTCAATTGCTCGCCATATTTCAAAGTTTCTCAACCGGCGCATACCGCAGCAGAAGGCGTTTGGTTCCCGCCGACCCGAAGTCAATCGTGGCATCGGCCTTGTCTCCTACACCCGAGGTTGACACGACGGTGCCGAGGCCGAACTTGCTGTGCGTGACGCGATCGCCCGCCTCGAGTGACACGACTGGCCCCTTCCCGACGACGCGGTCACCAAGCTTCACTGCAGCGCTGCTAGAAGACGGCGCCGACCCGAATCCACCAGAACCGATGGGGCGCGAGATGGGTTCTTCGCGCCGCCACTCGAGCAGATTCTCGGGAATCTCCGATAGGAAACGTGACGGCGGGTTGTACGCGGGTGTACCCCAGGCCGATCTGCTAACCGCGCGCGTCAAATACAAGCGCTGGCGAGCGCGGGTGAGACCCACGTAGGCGAGGCGGCGTTCTTCCGCGAGCTCACCGGAATCACCCAACGAGCGAATGTGCGGGAAGATCCCGTCCTCCATCCCAGTGAGGAACACGACCGGGAACTCCAAGCCTTTGGCCGTGTGGAGTGTCATCAAGGTGACGACTCCCCCGTGATTGTCATCGTCGGGAATCTCATCGGAATCAGCCACCAGGGCTATCTGTTCGAGGAACTCCACGAGCGTCGAGTCCTCATTCGCTGTTGCGAATTCCTGCGCTACCGATTCGAGTTCGGCCAGGTTTTCGATGCGTGTCTCGTCTTGCGGGTCATGCGATTGCTGGAGTTCAAGTACATACCCGGTTTGTTCTAGGACGGCTTGCAGAACCGTCGGTGCATCGGCACCGGATTCGCTGAGCGTGCGCAATGCATCCATCATCTCCACGAACGCCCTGATCGAATTGAGCGAACGCGTTGCGAGACCGGGCGCCTCTTCAGCCCGATGAAGCGCCTCATCGAAGGTGATGCGCTCGCGCTCGGCGAGTTGTTCGACCGCAGCTTCCGCTCGATCACCGATCCCCCTCTTGGGGACATTCAAAATCCGGCGCAGCGACACCTCGTCCCCGGGGTTGGCGATGGAGCGCAGGTACGCGAGAGCATCGCGGACCTCGCGCCGCTCATAGAAGCGAACACCGCCAACAACCTTGTACGGCATTCCCATCCGGATAAAGATCTCTTCGACCGACCGCGACTGTGCGTTGGTTCGGTAGAACACTGCGACGTCACCCGGCCGATATCCGCTCTGGTCAACAAGCCGGTCAATCTCCTCGCTAACGAACGAGGCTTCATCGTGTTCGTCGTCGCCGACGTATCCGACGATCGGTTCACCGGAACCTTCGTCGGTCCACAATCGCTTCTCCCGGCGTGCAGAGTTATTAGAGATAACCGCATTCGCAGCGCTGAGGATGTTCTGGGTCGAGCGATAGTTCTGCTCGAGAAGGATGGTCGTCGCGTTCGGAAAGTCCCGCTCGAACTCCTCGATATTGCGAATGGTCGCTCCACGGAACGCATAGATCGACTGATCGGCATCGCCGACGACGCACAGGCTCGCCGGTGGCAGCGAAGGATCGTCATCTGGTCCGACGAGTTCACGAATGAGCACGTATTGCGCGTGGTTGGTGTCTTGATACTCGTCGACGAGCACGTGACGGAAGCGTCGTCGGTAATGCTCGGCCACATCAGGGAAAAGCTGAAGGAGAGCAACAGTCGAACCAATGAGGTCGTCAAAGTCGAAGGCCCCGCCTCTAGCCAGTCGACGTTGATATTCGGCGTAGGCCTCGGCGACCGTTTGCTCCATATGGTTGCTCGCCTGAGATGCGTAGGACTCGTGGTCAATCAACTCGTTCTTGGCCGATGAAACTTGACTGAGGAACGAGCGCGGTGGGTATCGCTTGGGATCGAGGTCCAGATCCCGAATCACCATCTGCATCAGCCGCAGCGAATCGGTTTGGTCGTAGATGCTGAAGGAGGTAGACATACCGAGTCGGCCGGCTTCTTTGCGCAGAATGCGCACGCATGCGCTGTGGAAAGTGGAGACGGTCATCGCACGTGCTGCAGGCCCGACCAGCTCCGCCACGCGCTCGCGCATCTCCGCGGCCGCCTTGTTCGTGAAGGTGATGGCAAGGATCTGACCAGGGTTTGCGTCGCCGGTAGCGAGGAGATGGGCAATGCGCCGAGTAAGTACGCGGGTCTTCCCCGAGCCAGCCCCGGCGACGATCAGCAAAGGTCCGCCGCGATGTTCGACAGCAGCCTGCTGCGACGGGTTGAGATCGTGAACGAGATCGCGCCCGGCAAAGAGTCCTGTCTGCATCACCACGGCATCCTAGGCAAGCCCTGCGACACAGAGGAGAACGTTGCTTGCTAGCTCTTGAGTCGCACCGAGGACTGCAGTTCACCCTCGGTGAAGCCGGCCAACATTTCTCCATCCTTCGCGTAGTGATAGAGCGCGACCGAGTAGATGCCGCGCATCGCGTTGATGATCAAAGAGCCGAGCATGATGACCAAGAAACCGATACCGGCCGTGACGATTCCTGTCACAACAACAGCGGTTGAGTCCGACAACACCAGCGCTACGCCCGAACCCAAGACCAGGGCACCGGGCAAGATCACTAGCAGCGCCACCATCCCACCAATGCGCACACCGCCGGCCAGTTGGGTTCCCCACTGCTTCTTGAACAGACCACTCGAGGTCTTGATCGCCTGGATGGGCGAGACCTTCTCGATCATCATGACCGGCAGCACGAAGAACGTGATCAACTGCCACATCACATCCGCGGCAGCGGCGATGACATTGCGGAGCAGTACCCCGACGACGTTCCCTTGCCCGTTTCCTCGGACCAGGCCCAGCAGGACGGACACGACTGTCTGGATGCCAGACCACGCGATGAGGGGCCCAGATCGACCCACAGCCGCGGACATGCCGCGCGCAAAGGACGAGTCTTTGCCGTGGAGTTCGTCGTCCACCGCTGCTACGAGACCCGCAGCCGGAAAGGTGACCACCGCTTGAACACCGAAGATCAGCGCGATACCGAGAGCGATCGCAATCCAGGGATTGTTCTCATCGAGTAGGTACAAAGCTGGCAGTCCCAGGACCGTAAGCGGAATAGCGGCCAAGACCACGCCCACGATCGGGAAGGCGAACAGATAGGGATTCTCCTTCAGAACCGCCCAGGACCGACGCGTGACCAGTTTGCTGGATTGCCAAGAACCTCTGCGTGCCATACCCGCGATGTTAACGAGACGATCAGCGGCGGATGTAACCGACGATCTTGATATTCGCTTTCGTCTTGGTAGACGAGGCCAGTGCGATCAAACCCTTGTCGCCGATGTCGGCAACCAACAACGACGAATGCTTGCCTTCCGCCGGAATGAGAGCCGACGTGGTTCCGCGGTCTACTCCCCCGACCGCGTATGCGGCGAATCTGCCCGGCTCACCCTTGCCCTTGGTGGTCACCTGGAGGATGACGGCCGTCACCTTCTTTTTCTTTTTGGGGACTCGACCAACGCCACGAGCTTTGACGACCTTGACCTCGCCAGCCTGGAAGCGACCCTTGTGCAGGCCGGTAGGTGGCAGCCCTCGTGCCTTGGTCGGCAGCGCGCCCACCGTATAGCCCAGCACGTCCACCCGAACTTGAACCGGAGACTTCTTGGGCGCCTTGATTTGCACCGCTCCCCCGGAGACCGGCACTACCCGCATGGTTGTGCGAGCACCCTTCTTGGGCACCTTCACCGCCGCACTATTGGTCTTATCCGTTCCAACTCCGATCCGGAGCCGGCCCTTGCGGTCGGCCTCACGGGTCGTCACGGCTACAAGAGCGCTCGTCGCCTGCGGGATCACACCGTTCAGGGAGACGGTGCGAACCTCACCGGGTTGAAGAGCCCCAAGGGTCGCTGACTCGTATCCGAGTTCGGAGCCGATGCCGTAGAAACCTTCCTCAGCCGCCTCCGGTGGGGCGGGTGGCTCAGGCATCGGCTCTTCTGGTGCCGGTTGTACTGGCTGATCCGGTGTGGGCTGAACTGGAGCAGGGGCGACGCCGGGGATCTCACCGCGCGCTCCAGCCCACGTCAGTGAGATGTGGATGTGATTGCGGTGGCAGTAGTTGTCGTATTTCTTTTCTGTTTTCGAAAAGCACCCTTTGAGTTCGGTCCACCCGCGATCCATCGCGTAGCCGCGCCAAAAGCGGTCATGCCAGCCGATGTACATGATCCCCAACTGAAGGGCGTTTCCGTACGGCCGGCCAGCCGCATCCGGCCCGAGGAGCCAACCTAGGAATGCCTCGGCATTGGCCCGTTGCTGGGGATCGCGAACGTCCACCATCCAGTCGACCGCACGACCTTCCTTGTGTTCGCTGCGCCCGCCTTTGTCGCAATCCCGGGGAATCCAGGTGTACTGGTTTGCCCCGTAGGTGCCCTTGATGATCTGTTCCAGACGCAAAGCCCCGGGCTTGGGCGAGTCCTCGCAGGTGGTCTGGGGTTCGTATTCGATTGTGATCGGTAAGTCAGGCGGTAGCGGCGGCAGTTGAGCAGGAACCGGTGCCGGTGGAAGACCCTCACCGGGTACCGGGGGCCCGGCCGTTGGCCCTGTCCACGTCGTCGGCTGCCAGTTGAGTTGTCCTTGGGTTGCAGCCGCCGGGGTCACCAGAGTTGATCCGAGCAAGGCCGTGGCCGCGAGGATCGCGCTCCCGCGCCAGCGTCGGGCAGTCGTCACCCGAACGGGGCGCTCGCTGGAGGGCGCGGCAGAATGGCGCACGCTCCGGGGAAGCCGGGGAAGCACCCGCCTACTGTGTCACGAAAGTGTCGCGAGTTGCCATTGGGGGCTGTGGTGCGTCGCAACTTTCTGGCAGGGAGGCCTCAGCGTGCTTGAGGATTCAGCGGTCGAGCGGGTGCTAGCCGTTATGGCGCACCCCGATGATGTCGATTTCGGAGCCGCCGGAACGGTCGCCCAATGGAGCAGAGCAGGGATGGCGATCACCTACGGCATCGTCACCGACGGCGACGCCGGCGGGTTCGACCCAGCGATTCCGCGATCGGAGATCCCATCGATCCGCCAGGCCGAGCAGCGAGCAGCTGCGGCCGCCATAGGAGTTTCGGACGTTCACTTCCTGGGCTACACCGACGGCGATGTCACGCCCTCGCAGGACTTACGCCGCGACATCAGCCGCCTGATCCGACAGGTCCGCCCGCAGCGGATGCTCATCCAGTCCCCGGATCGCAACTGGGAACGCATCCCCGCCTCGCACCCCGACCACATGGCTACCGGGGAAGCGGCGATCAGGGCCGTCTACCCCGATGCTCGTAACCCCTTCGCCCACCCCACCTTGATGCAGCAGGAAGGCCTTGAGGACTGGATCGTGCCGGAGGTGTGGGTGATGGCTTCGCCAACGCCCAATCACTACGTCGATGTAACCGAGACTTTCGCCGACAAAATGCGAGCGATCGGCTGTCACGTTTCCCAACTTCCCAAGCCCGAACTCATCGAAGATCGGGTGCGCACATGGCTAAGCGCCGCGGCCTACGAAGCCGGCCTGCCCGAAGGACGCCTCGCTGAGGCCTTCCAGGTCGTCACCATCCCCTAACCCCTAACCCCTAACCCCAAACCCCTGCCTCGTTTCCCCCGGATTCCGGGGGAAGTGGGCTGATCGCTAGCGATTCCGGGGGAAGCGAGGCCAATCCCCCGGAATCCGGGGGATTCGGGAGAAGTGGGGAGGGGTGGTTACCAGAGGACGGCGATGAAGATGTTGGCAATCGCTAGGCCACCGATCGCACCCCACAGTCCGGTCTGCGGTAGCGGCTTGCGTCGACCGACGAAGGCCAAGACCGTAATGACGATCGTGATGAGCAACTTCACGGCAATCTTTGCGTGATCCCAGCTCTCCCAACCGTCGTAGGGAGTTGCAACGCCCATCTCCGGCAACCCGACCAGCAAAAGTCCGGTGATCAGTTGGGTCAGCGCCCCATGGAGCATCGCAGGGTTCACGCCCCTCTCCGCAGACTTCATCTGTACCAAGAACCCGCCCACCACGCTGGCTAGACCGATGAAGTGCAGGATCAAGATGAGGTTGTAGACGAAGTCCATGGGGTCTCCCGAGTGAGTCGATCGCGGCTGCCTTCATGCTAGGGGCAAACGGCGGAATTCTGGGCTGCAGCCCAGGGTTTCCGTTGGTATCGTCAATTCACTATCGGGGTCTGGAAGGAAGTGACCATGTCCGACAAGCAGGATCAATCAGCAGAGGTGCTTCGAGGTATCTGGCAGCAAGACACCGCCAACCTCCAAGACCTCGACGCCGAATGCAGCCCCACCAAGGTTTGCCGGAACATGAAGGACGTCACTTTCGATGGTTACGCCGAGGAAGGCGGGGACGTCAAAGCCGCCTGGCGGAATACCCTCGCCCAAGAGGGCAAGCTCGGGTCGAGCAGCCTCGCTGACCTCATCAACGGCTCACAGAACTGACGCACCTAGATGACCGACTCCCAGGGCGCGATGAGCGCTCTACCGGGCAGCGTTCCCCAACTGATCGATGACCTCCGCGAACAGGACTACATAGCCGACCGCGGACTGGCTACCTCCCTCTACCTGGCCTTAACGCTCGGCAAGCCACTCCTGCTTGAAGGAGAGGTCGGCGTCGGCAAGACCGAATTGGCACGCACCCTCGCTCGGATGACCGGACGCCAACTCATCCGCCTGCAGTGCTACGAGGGAATCGACATCCACCACGCCGTGTACGAATGGGATTACGCCCGCCAGATGCTCTTCGTGCGCTCACTTAGCAATTCGGAGAGTGCGGAGAACGACGATGATCTCTTCGGGCCGCGTTTCCTGATCGAACGCCCCCTTCTTCAGGCGGTCCGGGCCGGTAATTCCTGCGTTCTGTTGATCGATGAGGTCGACCGTGCGGACGACGAGTTCGAGGCATTCCTGCTCGAACTCCTGGGCGATTTCCAGGTGACGATCCCCGAGATCGGCACTATCGAGTCCCAGTCGCGTCCCATCGTGATCCTCACATCCAACCGGACCCGCGAATTGCACGACGCCCTCAAGCGCCGTTGTCTCTACACCTGGATCGGCTTCCCCGATCCCGAGTTGGAGATCGACATCGTTCGCTCACGGCTCCCGCACGTCTCGGAGGCGCTAACGGCGCAAGTCGTCTCCGCTGTCAATCACCTACGCGACATGGACCTGGAGAAGTTGCCGGGAGTCGCTGAGACCATCGACTGGACCCAGGGGCTCGATGCCGTTGGCGCCACCCACCTCGACGAACAATCAGCCCTCGACACTCTCGGCACCGTCGTCAAGGACCGCGATGACCTCGAGTACACCACGAGAAGCATTCAGGATGTCCTCTCCTGAGACCGGCAGCATCGATGAACTCCTCGTGGGGTTCGCCCAAGCCCTGCGCGATGCAACCATCACCGTCGGCACCGACGACGTCCTGACGTTCAGCGCCGCAGTTTCCACCCTCGACGTCACGGACATCCTGGACGTTTACTGGAGCGGCCGCGCCACTTTGGTTCGCCGACGCGACCAGGTTCCGATCTACAACGAGGTCTTCCAGAGGTACTTCCTGGCTTTCCACCCTGAGGCCGAGGACGTCCTTAAGAAGACGATGAAGGCGTCCTCGACCGCTGGCGCAACGCTGGAGATTCCCAACACCGAGGAGGGTCTCCCCGGGGAGATAAGCCCCGATCAGGTGAAGCTCGGCTACGTCGCGAGCACGTCGGACATTCAGCGCCACAAAGCATTCGCCGACTGCACCGAGGGCGAAATGCGTCAGCTGCGGCGGCTGATGTCGCGGATGCGCGTCACACCGCCCAAGCGCAAGACGCATCGAACCGCTCGCACACGCCGTCGCTCCACTCTCGATATGCGACGCATGGCCCGCGAGTCGATGCGCGCCTTGGGGGAACCCAAAGATCTTCACTACAAGGCTCGCAAGGAGAAATTGCGCCCCCTCGTGCTGATTCTCGACGTCTCCGGTTCGATGGCGGACTACTCGCGCAACCTTCTTCAGTTCGCCTATTCAGCCCGGAGGGCTAACGCGAAGGTCGATGTCTTCTGCTTCGGCACCCGACTTACCCGGATAACTCGCGCTCTGGACCGTCGCAATCCCGATGAGGCGATGCGGCTAGCTGGCGAGGCCGTCCTGGACTGGGACGGAGGCACCCGCATCGGCGACTCCATCAAAAACTTTGCTCGCCAAGCCCGCAAGGCGCGTCTCGGGCGAGGAGCAATCGTTGTCGTCTGTTCCGACGGCCTAGACAGAGGCGACCCGCAGGATCTGGCAGAGGCCATGGAGAGCCTGTCTCGAATCGCGCACCGAGTGCTCTGGGTAAATCCGCACAAGGCCGACGCTGAGGATTGGGTGCCCACTGCAATGGGCATGATCATCGCTGACCCCTACATTGACGAAGTGCACTCAGGGCACAACCTCGCTAGCCTCGAGAAGCTAGCTAACCGACTCGCAAAGGTGGGATAACCATGCGGTACAGCATCTCCCTATACGCAGAAGGGGATCGCGAGGTCTCACTCGAGGAAGTAGTCGAGTTGGCTGACGCGGTAGCGACCCTCGAAGGCATAGCATCCGGATACGGAACTATGGGCTACGGCGCCCAGATCGTGGTCGAAGCAGACAACTCCGATGCCGCTGTCGACATTGCGCTCGAGAAGTTCAGCGCGGCCGTATCCAAGACATCGCTGCCCGACTGGCCGGTAGTCCGCGCAGAGTCCATCAGCGAGGACGATGATTTCGCCGATCTCGAGGATGAGATCCCGTGATCCGTCTCGGCAGTCTGGCGGGCTACTCCTTCGAAGGTCCTCGGGCTCTGGCGGGCTGGACGCCTCCCGCGAAGCCAGCTGTGTACGCGATCTTGGCCAAAAGCAACCCGAATCGGCCTCAGGAGTTTGCGGTCATCTTCGTGGGTCATTCAGATGACTTGTCCGCCGAGGGATTTCCCTTCCGCCACCCACGTTCCAGCGCGTGGATCAAGCGCGCCGAAGGGAAGTTCAACCTGCACGCGTGCTGGCTCGAGGTTCCTGGAGGCACCCGCGCACATCGCGAGCAGATCTCCCAAGAACTCATCGCGATCTACGAACCCAGTTGCAATCTCGATAAATTCGACATGGCGTGGAAAGCCGAATGGATTGGTGCGTACGAAACCCCCGTCACCACACACCTGACAACGGACAAGCGCCCCACGTAACTCCGCAGGGCGCTTGTACGCACGTTTGACCGGCTGAGCCGGGATCCGGTGATTAGTCGTCGAGGTTGACTCCCACACCCTCCATCAGGCGTGAGCGACGCGTTCCCATCGCGGGACGGGCCATGGTGTCAGCAACGTGCTCTTCGTGTTGGAAGGTCGCGCCAACCACGATCCCTTCACCCATGCCGTACAGCAGCGGTAAGGCACCTGCGACCACCCGACCAGTGGAGTTGATCGCTGTCAGCCCGGGCTCGATCGCCTCGGCGTCTTTCTTGATGTCCCACACGAGATCGGCGGAATCTTCTAGGTTGGTCGCGATCTTCTTGAGCTGTGAGCTCACGATGAAGAGGTAGATCGCCAGCCCGGCGATCAACGCGACAATGTTGATGACTGACCAGGTTGCAAGTGAACTCATGACCGCACCTTGTCCAATACTCGTCCGAGGAACAGGTGATGTTCCAAGCCCTCCGCGAGAACGGCCTCAACGCCGCCCGCGGTCGTGGTGATCAAAGCAGTGTCAGCAGTGTTGGCCTTGGTCGCGGTCAAGGTCTCCTTAATCGCCGCAACCCGAGTGTGGATGCGGTGAACGAAGATCACCAGCAAGGTCAGCAACGCGGCGACGGCCACGACTACCACGGAACCGAGCACATTGGCTACGGTCCACAACTGTTCTACCTGCGAATCCACGTCAGCCTCCCAACTTCGCTCGTCCGCGCTTCAAACCATCGATGATGGCCAAGGCGGATGCGATGGTCTCGTTCAAGCCGGCGAGTCCGGCGGTGTTCTTCTCGGCCTGCTTCAGTCCGTCGAGTATCGAGCCAGCCTGGTTACCGATCCGCCAGGCCAGGGCGAGGATCGACACCACGAGAACAACGACGACGAGGACTACGACGAGTCCAATGATGTATCCGGCTAACCAGCCGGGCTGTCCAGCGAAGTCCACGAGCCCTCCTAGATCGATTCCGCGAACGAGCGAACCGGTGCGAGGCTCGCATTGACAGAGGTCACGACCGGCTGCACCGTCGAGGTCTTCTCGACGATCACCTGTACACCGCCGTCAAGTGCATCGAGGGTCTCGGCTGTCGCCTTGAGGTGGAAGATGGCTCGCAGGAGACCCAGAGCCGCCGCCGCCACGATTAGGGCCGCGACGACAAGCGTGATGATCGCGTCAGTTGACATGTGCTCTCCTAACCAAGCAACTTCGAGACGGGGCCGGCGTAGCGCACCGAACCATTGGCAACTTCCTTGATAACGTCATCGGTCTTTTCAAGCAAGGCCGGTGTCGTGTTGAGCTCGCCGATCAGTGCAACTCCCCCGTCGAGAGCGTCCTTTGACGCGCCGCGGATGCTCTCAAGTGCTCCCAGCAGTCGGTTCAGCAAAGCCACCAGCACCGGAACGACGACGATGATCAAAATGAGGTTTCCGATTCCCCACAAACTCATGGCACTCTCCTTACGAGCGGCTCGGGGCCGGTTGGTAGGGCAGGAAGAAGCGAGCGAACACTCTCTTCACCGCGAGGGTGAATGCCGAGAACGCGATCGAGATGCCACTTGCGGCCTGCGGGGCTCCGACGGACATTGGGTCGCGCCCCTCGGCGATGGCGGTCATCCGAGCCTTCATGGAATCAGCCGTCTGATCGATCAGGACCTCGGTGAAGTCCGCAACGAGGCCGCGTCCGTACTGCGCCGCGGCACCGGAGATCGTGAGGTCGATGGCCAAATCGACCCGGGTGGCTCCACCTAGTGAGTTCAGCGAGGCGTCCAGGACAACGCTTGCGGCTCCCCTGCCCTTCTTATCCGCACCAGCGCCTTCAAGAACGATCACCTTCTTGGCGTTGTCGCGTGACTTGATCTTCAGTTCGCCACCGAACTCCAGCTTGACCGGGCCCGCCGAGATCGTGACGTCGCCCTCGTATTGGTCGTCGCCAACCTCATTGGTGAGATCCGCACCCGGTACGCACGCCGCCACAAGCGGCACATTGTCAAAGAAGTTCCACACTTGATCGATCGGCTGATCGATCTGGAACGAATGGTTGATCAGCATGGAGCCTCCTGCTGGATTATCGGAGTGATGAAGGAAGTCGGGTCCTTCTCGAACGCCTTCCGGCACCCGGGGGCACAGAAGTAGTACGTGGTGCCTTCGTAGTCGAACGGACGATTGGCCGGCACGGCGTCGACCGTCATACCGCACACGAGGTCAATCACGGTCTCGGGTACTACGACCTCCGCAGCGCCCGACAATGCAGGGCGGGGCTTCAGTTCGCCTTTGGCCCGGCGCTGAACCAGGTCAGCAAGGATCGAAACTGCAATCTCCCGGTGACCAGTGTGACCGAGGTCGAGACCGATGGGAACTTCCACGCGCGCCAACTTCTCGGCTTCGACGCCCTGCTCGGCCAGGAACTCGCGAACCACCCGTCCACGCTTGGCCGAGGCCACCAGACCGACGAAGGCCGGGTCACCCTTCAAGGCTGTTTCGAGGGCGTCCTCGTCACCGTGACCTTGCGTCGCGATGATGACGGCCGATGCGGGCGTCACCTTGCAACACGTGAACTCGCCGCCATCCACTAGGTCGCCGCGCCAACCGAGATCACGAACCAAGTCCAACAGCGTCACTGCCATCGGTGATCGACCCACAATCAGAACATGAGGTGCAGCCATCACCGGCTCGATAAAGATCTGCAGAGCACCATCGCTTTGACATGAGATCGGAATTGTCATCACGCCCTCGGGGACGTGGATTTCGTCAAGATCATGTTGCTGGCCCAGCCATACGAGCGAGGCCTTACCTTCATCAAGAACCCGCCGTGCTTCGCGCAGCAAGACTGGCTCCGCGCAAGCGCCACCGATCCAGCCGTACAACTCACCATCCGCGGTGACGATCGCGCGCGACCCATGCTGACCCGACGACGGAGCCTGTCGCCAGACGACCGTAGCCATCGTGAAGGACTCGCCTGCCTCCACTAACTCCACGGCACGCGCCATAACGGCGGCGCCATCGGCTGCCCGAGAACTTGAGGTCATGTCAGCCGGCCTTCACCGGGGGCATTCCACTGATGTCCTGACCGGTTGTCACTGCCTCGTAGATGCGGTTCGGCATCAGCGGCATATCAACGTTGCGAACACCCGTGTGCTCGATCGCGTTCATAACCGCGTTGACAAAGGCCGCGGGTCCACCGACGGTCGCACACTCACCGATGCCCTTGGCCCCAATCGGGTGGTGCGGACATGGGGTGACGACCTCGTGCAATTCGAAGCCGGGGGTCTCCCAGGCTGTCGGCAGTAGGTAGTCGATGTAGTTGGCACCAATGCAGTTGCCCTCTTCATCGAAAGTGATGTACTGCATGTTGGCCATGGCGTACGCCTCCGTGAGGCCGCCCATGATCTGACCTTCGACCACCATGGGATTGATACGAACACCGCAGTCGTCGACCGCGACGAACTTCAACACATCCCAGACGCCCGTGACTGGATCGACCTCGACCTTGCAAATGTAGGCCGCAAAAGGCCACGTCAGGTTGGGCGGGTCGTAGTAGGCGTTGTTCTCAAGGCCGGGTTCGAGGCCATCGGGAACGTTGCTGTAGGCCGCGAGCGCGCAATCCTGAATGGTCACGCCGCGCTCCTCATTGCCGCGCACGTAGAACCGACCCAACTCCCACTCGATGTCCTCTTCGGAAACCTCGAGCAAGTGAGCTGCGATCTTTCGGGCCTTGGCACGAATCTTGCGGGAGACCATTGCCACCGCAGCACCGGCAACCGGCGTCGATCGCGACGCGTAGGTTCCCATGCCGAAGGGTGCGGTATCGGTGTCACCTTCCTCGACAACGATGTCGTCGGCCGGGATTCCGAGCTCATGGGCAACAATCTGAGCCCACGTAGTCTCGTGGCCTTGTCCCTGGGTCTTGGCGCCGGTTCGCAGAATCGCCTTGCCGGTCATGTGGACGCGCAACTCCGCGGAGTCGAACATCTTGATTCCGAGGATGTCGTACTCGCGGCTGTTACCGGCACCGAGCGGCTCTGTCATGGTGGAGATACCGATCCCAAGGTGCTTGCCCCGCTTGCGCGCTTCCTCTTGCTCTTCCTTAAACGTGGAATACCCAATCGCCTCTAGACCAAGGTCCAGGCACTTGGCGTACTGGCCGGAGTCGGTGAGGAATCCGAACGCCGTCCGGTACGGAAACATGTCGTCTTTGACGAGGTTCACGCGACGGAATTCGGCCTGATCCATACCGAGGTCGTTCGCCGCCGCGTGAATCATCCGCTCCTGGAAGAACATCGCCTCGGTGACGCGGAATGAACATCGATAGGCAACGCCACCCGGGGCCTTATTGGTGTAGTAGCCCTCGCTTGTGAGGTGGGCCGCTGGGAGGTCGTAGCACGCAAAGGTCGAGTGCATCAGACCGATCTTGAACTTAGTCGGCTGGGCATCGGCGAAGAATGCTCCATGGTCGGACGTGGTGTGCATCCGCATTCCGAGGATCTTGCCGTCCTTGCGGAGCGCGAGTTCGCCCTTCAGGTAGACGTCGCGGCCAAAGCCGGTCGAGATCAGATTGCCCGTCTTGTCTTCAATCCACTTCACCGGACGCTCTGTCAGAATCGACGCCAGAATCGAGATGACGTAACCGGGATAGACGGGCACCTTGTTTCCAAAGCCGCCACCGAGGTCTGGACTGATGATGCGGATCTGGTGCTCCGGCAACTCAGCAACCATCGCAACCGCAGCACGGATGATGTGCGGTGCCTGCGTGGTCATGTACACCGTGAGCTTGCCCGTCGAGCGATCAAAGTCCGCGATTGAGCCGCAGGGCTCGAGCGGCGAAGGGTGCGACCGCGGGTAGTGCAGATCCAAGGTCGAGACAACGTCCGCCTCGGCGAAAGCCTTGTCAGTCGCTTCCTTGTCGCCGATCTCCCAGTCGAAGACCTTGTTGGAGGTCTGGTTGACCTTGTCGTCGCGAATAAGCGGCATGTCGGGATCTTGTGCCTGCTCTGGATTCACGATCGCCGGCAACTGCTCGTACTCGACGACGATCCTGCTGCAGGCGTCCTTCGCGATGTAGGGATCATCGGCGATGACAGCGGCGACCTCTTGACCCTGGAAACGCACCTTGTCGGTGGCCATCACGGCCTGGGTGTCGTACGAGAGGGTCGGCATCCACGCGAGGTTGCGGGCGGCCATGGTCTCGCCGGTCAGAACGAGCCGGACGCCAGGAATTTCCCAGGCGGCTGAGGTGTCGATCGACTTGATACGACCATGCGCGACGGTGCTGCGCAGGATCTCCATATGAAGCATCCCGGGCAGGACCACATCGTCGACGTACTTGCCCTTACCCCGAATGAATCGGTTGTCTTCGACGCGACGGCGACTCGCGCCCATGCCACCGATCTTGAGTTCATCGAGTGCCATTACGCATCCTCTCCCTGCTCAGCGCGCAGCTTCTCTGCGGCCCACAGGACCGACTTCACGATGTTCTGGTAGCCCGTGCACCGGCACAGGTTTCCTGAAAGCGCCCAGCGGATGTCGTCCTCGGTGGGGTCGGGGTTACGCTCGAGAAGCGCCTTGGACGTCAACATCATGCCCGGTGTGCAGTAGCCGCACTGGAGGCCGTGCTCTTGCTTGAAGCCCTCCTGGACCGGGTGCAACTCGCTGGCCGAGGCCATTCCCTCGACAGTCTCGATCTCGTGACCATCGGCTTGGACCGCCAGCATCGTGCAGCTCTTCACCGGACGACCGTCGTAAAGCACCGTGCAGGCTCCACAACTGGTGGTGTCGCAGCCAACGTGGGTGCCGGTCAACTGCAGACCTTGACGCAACAGATGCGCCAAGAGGAGCCGAGGCTCCACGTCGACGGTGCGCTTCTCCCCGTTCACCGTCATCGTGACGCGGCGCGTCGGTACGCCCTCGGTAGGTGTTTGGACCTCGTCGTACAAACTCGTCATGTCAGGCTGCTTTCTGCTCGGTGCGGGCGAGGTTGGTCAAGATGCGCTTCACGAACGTCTGCACGATGTGCCGCTTGTATGCATCCGATCCACGATGGTCGGTGCGGGGTTCGGCGACCGCCGCCACGGCGTCGGAGGCTTGTTCAATGCTGTCTTCGGTGAGCGTCTTGCCCTCAAGGCAGGAGATGGCGTCGTTGGCATCGATAGTCCGGCCACCGACTCCGGCCAGCGCGCAGCCGGCTCCACGTACGACGTCGCCGTCCATGTCGAGGGAGACTGCGACAGAAGCCGTTGCGAAGTCCCCGACGCGGCGCTCAAGTTTGAGATAACTGCCGACCGCCTTTCCCTTAGCGCCGGGGATGACCGCTTCGACCGCCACCTCGTTGTAGGCCAGCGCAGTCACGAAAGGACCCAGAACGAATTCACGAATATCGATGTTGCGCCGTCCGTTCGGACCCTGGGCAACGATGTATCCCCCCTGCGCCACCATCGTTGCCGCCCAATCGCCCTGCGGATCCGCGTGACAGACCGAGCCAACGAAGGTGCCACGTGAGCGCACGATCGGGTCTGCGACGAGTTCAGCGGCGGCAGCCAGAGTCGGGTGGGTATCACCGAGAGTGGTGGACTGCTCCAGGTCGACGTGTCGGCAGAGCGCACCGATGTGCAGATTGCCCTCGGCGTCCACACGGTGATAGTCAAGATCAGGGATGTTATTTATGTCCACTATGGTGGCCGGGGACGCGAATCGCAGCTTGAGCATGGGAATCAGGCTCTGGCCACCGGAGAGGACTTTGGCCTCTCCCCCGCCAGCTTCAAGAAAGGCAATCGCCTCGTCGATCGAGGTCGGCGCCTCGTAGGCAAAACGTGATGGGTACATGGACAGTCCTCTTCGCGTCAGGATTGGTCGTCGCGAACGGCGACGGGCAGGGAATCGGCATCGGGGTCGGGTCGGGGTTCTTGGTGCGGTGGCCACGGGCCCTGGACCGGCTGACCGGCGACCTTCAAGAAGTCGATGAACTGCGGCCAGGCCCACACTGTGGGAGAAGGACCTTCTTTCGGAGAATCCTCGACGAGGGCGTACATCCGTGGGCTTCCGCCTTCGTGGCCGGTGGATTCGATCGGCATGCGAACCTCTTTCCGAACAGCAAACGGCGCAATTCGCCGTCGGGTAGTTAGGAAACACCCGTTAGACAGATTGCGCAAGGGGTAGCCCCGACATTGTTCAGTCGTTCACAAAACCCCGTCTTACGGCGATGATCTGGGCAACAATTGACACT
>JAURQC010000091.1 GCA_030836325.1 Candidatus Nanopelagicales bacterium | reverse complement strand
GGGACCGCTTTCGCGGGATCCACCATCCCGACAAGCGATGCGTCGGGGCTGGTTGCAGGATTCGCCGACGCATCTGGCGTCTTCTTGCCCTTGGTGTGCACGCTCAATGCTGCACGGATTCTGACTAGCACAGCTGAACTCCTGAGCGTTGACATGGATGTCTTCGCGCAGTTGGCGATGTCGGCGAAGCCAGGTTCTGACGGTTTGGTGATGTTGCCGTACTTCGATGGGGAACGGACCCCCAATCTGCCAAACGCTCGCGGCTCACTGCACGGAATCAGCCGCGACAACCTCACAGCGCCGAACATCGCCAGGGCTGCGGTCGAGGGAATGCTTGGCGGTCTCGCCGATGCTGTCGATGCACTAGTTGGGGTCGGGGTTCAGCCGCGACGCGTGCTACTCGTCGGTGGCGCAGCCTCAAACCCGGCCGTAGTCGATGTTGCGTCCACACTGGTCGACGTGCCCGTCGAAGTACCCCCAGCCGGTGAGTACGTTGCCGATGGAGCCGCACGTCAAGCTGCGTGGATCCTGCGAGGTGGCGAGCAGCCCACGTGGACGGACGTCCGCCCGGGCGAAGTCGTAACACGTGACCCGCGGCCGGTACCTGGAATTCGTGAGCGCTACCGAGAGGCTCGTGAGGCGCTCTACTCGTGAGCTCATTTGACGGCCCCGGCCTGACCCGAGTCCTGCGTGTCCTGCACGCACACGGGTCGATGTCCCGTTCCGATCTGGGAACCGTCACCAAGTTGAATCGCAGCACGGTTGCGGCCATCGTCGCTGAACTGGTCGAAGTGGGAGTTGTGGAGGAGGGCGCGGGTTCAGCCGGCGGTGTAGGTCGACCTTCGCTCACGGTCACGGCAGTGCCCGATTCGCTGGCCGTCATCGGTTGGGACCAACGCGTTGACTCCAGCAGTGCGGTAGTCGAAGGTTTCGGTGGACAGATCCTGCACCGCTGGCGTAAGGACCATCGTCGTGGCTCCACTGACTCCTATGAAGTTGCGGCGCGAGTAGTCACTGGAAGTTCAGAAATCGCCGAGGCACTTCCTGACCATGTGGCCATCGCAGGAATCGGTTGCGCTCTACCGGGAGTAATTGATCCAGGTGGGGATCCGCCGCGCTCGACCATCCATCGGGCGCCGGCACTCGGTTGGGTTGATGAGCCGTTCGGAGTAATCCTCAGCGAGGCAATGCGCGAACGCTTCGGTGCCCATGTCCCCGTCGTCTTGGGTAACGACGCCAAGTTGGGTGCGATGGCCGAGTGGACTCGGGGGGCGGGTCGTGACAGTCGCGCCATGGTCTTCGTCTCCGGAGACGTCGGTATCGGCGGTGGGGTGATCGTCGAAGGCGAGATGCTAACCGGGGCTTCGGGGTACGCCGGGGAAATCGGACACATGCGCTTTGACCCTGATGGTCCAGCCTGTCGGTGCGGAGCCGTGGGCTGTTGGGAGACGGTTATCGGGAGTAACACCATCATCCGCTCAGCGGGTCTTGATCCGGTGACCGATGACATCACCCAAGTCATCCGTCGGGCGGAGGACGGTGATGCGCAAGCTCAAGAGGCGCTCATCGCGGCGGCCTCTGCGGTGGGGATCGGTCTGGCTTCCATCGTCAATTTCGTCAATCCGGACACGGTGGTGCTCGCCGGCCACCTCGCGACTCTTGTCGATCGGTACCAGCACACGATCGCCGAGGAATTGCGTTTCACGCTGGCGCGGGAGACGACGCCGGTTCGACTCCTTACCCCGACTCTTGGAGCAGACAGCATCGTCATCGGCGCGGCGGAATCGGCCTTCGAGCGGGTCTTGTCGACGCCGCAGCAAGCGTTGTTGTCGGCGGAGGCGCTGAGAATCGAGTAATCGCAGGTGGATTACCCAGGCATTTTTGCCAAAAGGGCGGCGTGGACAAACGATTGTCGGCACACTGCACTTGCCGCCACCCCCGGCGGCTACGACGGTGCTCAGCACTATCGAGGAACCCGCGCGTCAACCCCCCAGCCGCGCGGGTTCCGGCTTTAACGGTGCGTTAGGCGCGGGATTCGAACATGCCGAGCAGCGCTGCGATCCCTAGTACGGAGCGCGGTGCATAGGCCGCTCGCCATAGACCGCCGTGGTTCGCACCGCTCACGAAGAGATCCATCGGATTTGCCAAGGATGTTTCTGGATGAGCGCTGGACTCCGGGTTGCGTAGATCGTGGACGAGCATCGCGGCCATCAACGTGGTGGATGTCGAGGGATCGAAGACTTCCACACCGAATCGATCAGCACCGGCATACGCAGCGGCGAGGGCCCTATTACGAACTACGGAACGGGTGCGGGTGGCAGGTGCCAGGTTCAACGAGACAGGCACGCCTTGGGATCGTGCAACGAGCGCCCGCCACCGTTGTACTCGTTTCGCCAATATGTAGTTGGGTCCTTGCTGAGGAATGATCGAGTCGTTCAGTCCAACGCTCGTGCCGCTACTTATCGAGTACAGGTTCGGGTAATTCGGTTCGAACTGTCGAGCGACGCGCAAGGGGGCTTGCAGGAGTCCACCGAGTCCGCGGCTCTCCCATTTGCGCCTACTTTCCTCCACGCACTCGAGAGGAACTACAAAAACATCGGTGGGTGTTGCGAGATACGCCAGAGTGATGTCGTCGCGATTGCGCAGGAGGGCGGTAGCGATGGCATCGCTGGCCATCGAGAGTAGGACGTGATTCGCGCCATCGGCGTAGGCGTACGTACCGAGAACAAACGGCTGTTGGGTCTCTTCCAGCCAGGTGCGAACTTCCGGCGTCTCCCGAATGAGATCGGCACCAGCAGCACCGCAGATCGTCGGATCATCTTCAGGATGCACATCGCCATCGACCACGAACGGGGGGTTGCCGTCGTCATCAAGGCGGATGGGAATCCGCAAACTGCCAGCGGTACTCCGCGTGATGGCCGTGAGCCGCTCCCAAATAGCCACGCGCGGAAGATCGATCGCGTGCACCCGTGCCCCCCAGCGCAGAAGCGATCGGGTAGGTGCCATCTCGGCACCCGCACCAAGCAGTGCAATGTCAACGTCGCGCAGATCCATCCAGTCCGGGTTGTCGAGAACCAGGTGCATCGCTTCGCCAAAGGAGGGTTCAGCGATTCCTCGTTCGACCCAGGTGTCGACCTGGCGGCGGAGATCGTCCCCGAAGAGACGTCCGCCCTTGTACGGGACAGATAGTTCACCCTCAGGGTTTGCTCTACCGCGCACCGTGACCGACGCAAAACCGCGTGAGGTGTAGTCGGTCATCGCACGGTGGAGAGGAACTTCGTCGTCTCCTCGGCGGAAGGTGAAGCGTTGCTCGGCAGATGCCAGGCCGTGTCGGGAGATAGACAGGGCGCTCTCCGTCGATTGGGCAGCCGCGAGGACGATGTCCCGTAGAGGGGCGATGTAGCCCTTGCGCCAGTCGCGCGTGTGTTCTATCCGAGCCGCAATAGCAGGATCAACTGCCCTGATGGAATCGGCGAAGACGGCACGACCGGTGGCCGATGTGCTGCGCCGTTCGTCACCACCGACGGGGAAACACACACCCTCGGCATCAAGGGAACGCGGATTCGGCACTGCGTCAGAATACTCAGCGTTGTCGACGAGAACGCTCGGCCAGCACAACTCCAAGCAGAATCAGGGCCCCACCCACGAGTTGAACGAACGCCAGGGACTCCGCTAGCACCAACCAGGCAATGACTATGGCCAAAAGAGGTTCGGTCAACCCGATCACGGATGCTTGTGAAGCGCGTAGGTGTCGCATGGAAGCAACAACTAACCAAAAAGGCACGACGGTTCCCATGACGATCATCCACCCGGACAGGACCCACAGAGGACGTTGACCGAGGATCGAACCAAGAGAAGCATCGCTGGTTCCGCTCAGTTCGGTCCATGGAAAGGTCCACCAGGGTTGAACGATCACCCAGAACAACGCGGCAAATCCAAAGCCCCACATGGTGAGCGATACAGGGTCGCGTGGTTCGGGTTGGCGCATTTGGCGATCGGTGATCAGGTAATGGGCGCTCAATGCGAATGCTGCTCCAAGAGCGGCAATGAGCCCAATTACCTCGAAAGAGAAACCGCGCCATACCTCTGCAACGAGTGCCAGGCCGATCAGTGCGACCGTTAGAGCCAGCCACACCGTCCGGCGCGTTGGCTCTTTTAGCACGAAGCGGAACCACAACGCGACGAAGACTGGCGCGGTGAACTCGATCAGCAGTGCGATCCCTACGGGTAAGTAGCGCAGTGCGACGAAGAACAGGTACTGCGTCATCGCTACCCCGAAGATGCCGTAGGCAACGAGGAACGGCCATTCCTTCCGGTGGATCTTCAACTGCCAGGGCCTGTTTACCGCAACAAAGGCGAGCAGGAATATGAAGGCACCCGTCACCCGCAGTTGGGATAGCCGAGCCGAGTCGACCCCGCTCATCAGGATTGCTTTGGAGACGGTCCCGTTGAGCGCGAAGGTCAAGGCCCCGAGAAGGTAGAGGGTGTAGCCGATCCACAGGGAGCGATGGGCTGCTGGCTTTACTCCGGGTAGCGGTTCGGCAAGGTCGCTCATCCGCGGTATCGACCCTGGTGGGTCGATGCCCACCGGTAGACGTCCATCGTGTGCTCGGCGATAGCGTCCCAGCCGAAGTTGAGGACAGCCCGCTCGCGGCCCCGCCGGCCGAAATCTCGAGCCCGATCGGCGTCGAGGACTAGCGCGTTCACGGCGGCGGCGAAGGCGGATTCGAATGCCTCGGGATCCTGGGCATCGAAGTTCACCAGCGTTCCGGTCACACCGTCCTCGACCACTTCGGGAATACCGCCGATCGCGGTGGCGACAACGGCTGTCTCACATGCCATGGCCTCGAGATTGACGATTCCAAGTGGTTCGTAGATCGACGGGCATGTGAATATGCGCGCATGGGTAAGCAACTGGATGAGCGTGTGTCGATCGACCTGCTCGTCGATCCAGATGACCGAACCCTCACGCCGCTCTCGACGCAGAATCTCGACAGCGCGGGCGGTCTCGTTGGCGATCTCGGGAGTGTCAGGAGATGAGGCGCACAGGACGAGATTGACCTCTGGATCGAAAGCGCGAGCGGCACGCAGCAGATGTACCAGACCCTTTTGCCGGGTAATGCGCCCCACAAAGAGTGCGTAGGGTCGGTCAATGTCTATCGCGTAGCGCTCGAGGGCGTCCACCTCAGGGTCAGGCGAATACACCTCGGTGTTGATGCCGTTATGAACGACGTGCACCTTCTCCGGTGCTATTTGCGGGTAGGCCTCGAGGATGTCGCGTCGCATGCCATGGCTAACGGCGATGATTGCGTCGCAGTCCCGGTAGCTGGTCTTCTCGATCCATGACGAGATTTCGTATCCGCCCTGAAGCTGCTCTCTCTTCCAGGGTCTGTGCGGTTCGAGGGAGTGTCCAGTGAGGACGTGCGGAACTTCGTAGAGCAACGACGCTGCTTGTCCTGCGAAGTTCGCGTACCAGGTGTGTGAATGCACGATGTCGATCGATGGATCGATCGATGCAGCAATCCCGAGGTCCACGCCGAGTGTCTGCAGAGCTGGGTTGGCTGTGCTCAGATAGTCGGGAACCCTCTGGGCGCTTGCATCCGGTCGCGCATTACCAAAGCAGTGAACATCTACCTCGGCTAATTCCCGCAGGTGGGCGACGAGGTTCTCGATGTGAACGCCAGCTCCACCGTAAATATCCGGTGGCCACTCCCGGGTGACCATGGCAACGCGCATGGTTCCAAAGCCTATGTGGGCTACTCGTCGCTACGGATACCCTGTAGCCGTGGGTGCTGATCCGCACGTTCTGGCAATGGTCCTCGCTGGTGGCGAGGGGAAACGATTGATGCCGCTCACTGCCGATCGCGCCAAGCCGGCGGTGCCCTTCGGCGGTTCCTACCGACTCGTGGACTTCGTGCTGTCCAACCTCATTAACTCGGGCTTGCGACGTGTGTGTGTGTTGACCCAGTACAAGTCACATTCACTGGACCGTCATGTGTCTCAGACCTGGCGCATGCCAACGCTGCTCGGTGATTACGTGACACCGGTGCCCGCTCAGCAGCGACTCGGACCCCGTTGGTTCACCGGGAGCGCGGATGCGATCTTCCAGAGCCTGAATCTGGTGTTCGATGAGTCCCCTGAGTACGTAGCTGTTTTTGGAGCCGACCACGTGTACCGGATGGACGCCATGCAGATGGTCGAGGCGCACATTGACAGTGGAGCCGGTGTGACCGTTGCCGGTATTCGAACGCCACGGTCCCAGGCGAGCAGCTTCGGCGTAATCGAGGTCGCGGCGGATGGACGCACGATCGCTAAATTCTTGGAAAAGCCCGCGGATCCGCCTGCTATCCCCGGGAGTGAAAACGAATCATTCGCCTCAATGGGCAATTACATCTTCTCCACCGATGTGCTACTCGAGGCGCTTCGAGTCGATGCCGCCGATCCAGCTTCAGTACACGACATGGGTGGCAACATCATCCCGGCCTTGACAGCACAGGGCTTGGCCCACGTGTACGACTTCGCAGAAAACATCGTTCCAGGAGCCACGGCTCGCGATGCGGGCTATTGGCGAGACGTGGGAACGCTGGACAGCTACCACGACGCCCATATGGACCTTGTTTCCGTGCATCCGATCTTCAATCTCTACAACAGGCGCTGGCCGATCCTGACCAACCTGCCCCCATACCCGCCAGCGAAATTCGTAGAGGGGGGTAACGCACACGAATCCATGGTTGGTGCGGGCAGCATCGTCTCCGGTGCCCACGTCCGGACCAGTGTCATTGCGTCCAATGTCGCAATCGATGCCGGTGCGTACGTAGAGGGCAGCGTGCTGATGCCTGGTGTTCGAATCGGCAAGAACGCCGTCGTCCGGCACGCCATCTTGGACAAAAGCGTGGTCGTTCCGGATAACGTTCAGATTGGTGTCGATCTTGAACGAGATCGTGGCCTCTACACCGTGAGTGACGGTGGTGTGGTTGTCCTTGGCAAAGGTGTGACGGCCGAATAGTCCTGCTAGGCGGGCTTGTTGCTGAAGGCTCCGTCGTAAAGGATCGCGTGATCTCGTCCCTCATCGGCTGCGAGTCTGTCGGACCGTCTGGCGGCACCGAGCCAGCCGCACGAGCAGATGGACTGGACAAAGTGCTGCTGTACGCGCCTCAACTGAACCTCGTGATGCATGATGGTGTCCTGCGGCAAGGCTTGTTGCCAAGGTTCGTTCACGGGGTTGTCGACTCCTCGAGGCACGGTATCTGAGGATTCGCAGATTAGGTCGGCATTCGAACCAGGGGGCGAAAGGCGGATGAACTGTCGGTGAACTCACTCACGGGTGTAAGGCGCTTCGCAACGGCTGCGATGGCAATACTCGGTGTTCTAGCGGGGTTTGCTGTTGGCCCGGTGCCGTCGTCGTCGGCGGTCGTTGGTGGTGCACCGACGGATATCTCAACTCACCCATGGCAAGTCTTGGTGATCGCCGACTCAGCCAATCGACTGTGCGGCGGAGCGATAGTTGACTCTGGATGGATCGTCACGGCAGCACACTGCGTCGTCGGAATGCGTGCTGAGGATGTAAGTGTTCACGCCGGTGTCAGCACACTTTCGTCCCGCGGGGCTTCGAACGAAGCGAATGTTTCCGAAGTCATCGTGCACCCTGCGTGGGATGAATCGACCTTCCGCAATGACGTTGCTCTACTGAGGTTGGCTGAACCATTGGGCTTCAGTGCGACCGTTACTCCGATCAGGCCCCCCATCGGTCTGGACGCCAATACGTGGCCGCCTGCCGGCACTCCGGCGACGATCGCTGGCTGGGGGTCGACCGAGTTCGGTGGAGATCCGTCGAATCAGTTGCGGGCGGTCCAGGTGCAAATCCTTGGTGGACCGAATCGGTCGGAGTGTGGTCAGTACGGAGCGAACTTCGACGCAGCAACTGAGATTTGTGCAGGGCTTCCTACGGGAGGTGCAGATGCATGCCAGGGAGATAGTGGCGGCCCCTTGGTCGTCGACGTCGCAGGAACTCCCGTGCTAGCAGGAGTGACGAGTGTTGGATTCGAATGTGCTCGTGCCGAATATCCCGGGATCTTCTCTCGGCTGACGACGTTCGAGTCGTGGTTGAAGCAATACATCCCCGCATTGGCTGAACCCATGAATGCCCCACAGCAGGTCACGGTTTCCGCTATCGCTGGCGAGAGGCTCCGAGTTGATTGGCAAGCGCCACTGGCGGTCGTGAGTCCCGGCGCGTATCGCGCTGTGACATCCCCGGGGAATTTCGAATGTCAGGTGGACGGTTCGGTCAACGCATGCGTCATCGAGGGCGTGACGGCAGGCCGTCTCTACGAGGTGACGGTCTCGGCGATCGATGGGGGCGGCGCGGAAGCTTTTGCCGCTCCTGTTCAGGCCGTCAGTGTCGATGGCGTTACGTCCAAGGGTGTCAAGGTCCGACCTAAGCGCCTGGCATCGTGGGCCGGACTAAAGGTGGCCGGAAAAGATAAGATCTGGTTGACGGTGCGACCGGGGTCATCTGATGTCTGCCGCCGTATCGGCAAGCGCACCAAGCCGAAGTCGGTGGAGACCACCGGTCCCGGTGTTTGCGCAGTGAGGGTTGTCGTCGTGAAACCGACTGGGGCCAAAAAGAAGGCGATCTCCTACGTGGCCGTTCGCTAGTTACCGGGGCAAGTGGTGCTGTTCCACCGCGAATGCGCGGGGACCAGATGTTGTCCACTCGCGGTGAATGACGATCATCGCCCCCGGTGGTAGGCGAGGGTCCCAGTTGGGATCGTCTCGGACGGTGGTGGGTGGTAGGCCGAGTGCGATGGATAACGACGACACAACGGTCGGAAGCACGGGACGGTGCGTGCACAAGACCAAAGGCTCTGCAGATTCGAGCAATTCCTGAACTCGATCAGTGGTCGCATCCGGGTTTTTGGCATGACCGGACTCGCTTAGCCACGGTTCCTCGTGGATATCGACATCGATTGACTTCGCAAATCTGGAGATGGTGGACAAGCATCGTTTGAAGGGTGATGAGTGGACGTGCTGGATTCCGTAGGCATCCAAGACATCCACTAGTCGCTTTGCTTCACCCCGACCCCGACCCGACAGCGGACGGTGAGCATCGTCATCACCGTCGAAGTCCCCGCGCTTCATTGCCTTGGCGTGTCGGAGGATGATCAACGGTGTCGTCCTTGGAGCGCCGGCGGCCAGCCGAACCAGTTCCGCGTCGTCGGAATACGTCAGGAATTCAGACGCGGCGGCTACAGGAACCCATCGAATTTCGTCGACTTCCTCGTCGGGAGCAAATCCTTCGTCGTCACGGACTCGTGCAACCCAATAGTCGACTGTCTTGTGGGCCGCGCCAGCAAGGTATGTGGATGAGGGAAGTCGCGCACCGAGAGCGACTCGATAGCCAGTTTCCTCGTCGCATTCGCGAACCGCCGTGCATGGAGTTGTCTCGCCTGGGTCAACCTTCCCTTTTGGTAAGGACCAGTCTTCCCGATACGGGCGATGAACAGCGAGGAAACGTCGGTCGGTTGCCGGCTCTTCGGAATCGAACACCACTACACCAGCGGCACGAATCTCGGCAAGATTGTCGTCGCGAGCCATCGTCAGTCCAGTCCCAGAGACCGGGCGTGCTTGCGAACAGAGGGCCAAAGTCGAGTGAAATCGCGTTGATAGTCGAGACCTTCGTCGGCGCAACCGGCGGCCATCGCGCCCAGGGAGAAGGCGATCGACGAAGGAGCGGACTCGGCCAACTCGCGAAGCCATTGGACGGAGATCGCAGCATCCTGCCGTTCACCCAGAGTGTCTGTTGCCACGGCCAGTGTGTGTGCGAGTCGCGTGTAGCCCGCCCCCAGGATCGGTGCAACGGCTTCGGCTGCGTAGCGCACCTGCTTGCTACGGATGCGCACCCGATGCCACGTTTCCTCGGGGCTTGTCGCTTTCGTCTTGGTGACTGATGTGCGTAGACGCTTCCACGGGCGTCGGACGCAGGCCGGAAGGACGCTGTGAGCAGAGTTGAAAGCATCGGCGCTGACAGGAGGTTCGGCCACCAGGATGATCAGATCCTCGAGCAGGAAATCGTGTCTGTCGCTTCGGAGTGCCGCCATGGCGCTTGAGGTGCTCGCTCGTCGGCGAGACTCAAGTGCCGACTCGATGAAGGTCGCGGTTTCTGGGTTGGGAGCCAGGCTCGTGAGGCGCGCAGCTTGAACCTCAACGTCTCTAACGCCTCCTAGTTCCGTTGCCAGCCACGAAAGCTCGTCACGCAAGAAGCACACGACATCCGGATCCAGAATCGGGGAAAATGTTGCCAACGCAGATCGCAAACGACGGCACGTGACGCGCATCTGATGCACGGAGTCCTCGACCCCGCGGCGCACTGCCACATCAAAGGCGAGTAGATCCCTGACGTAGGAAGCGAAGATCGCCTGCAAAGCATCGATAGCCGGTCTGTCAGGCTCGGGGTAGGGGACGTTGGGCACATCGGGTGGGTCGCCGGCTCGTCGCCCGAGCGCCTGAGCCGCCTTGCTGAGAGTGTTCGGCTGTGCGCCCGCCTGTCGTAGCGCCTTCGTGATGGCCTCTGCTTCGCGCCATGCCGCTTTGGACTGCGTGAGCAGTTCCACTTCGACTTCGTGGAAGGTAATCACTTCGGATTCACGATCATCGAGTCGGCTCACTTGGACGTGATCATCTACTACCTCAAGGAGGTCCTTGCCATGTGCGTCCGTGACTCGGTATGGCGAGCGCTCGGTTTGTACGCGCGCGACTGGGACGAGTTCCTGGCGACGCAGTAGTGGTGCTGCGATCGAGACCAGTTCGGTGGGGATGAGTCGCGCATTTGTGTCGATGTGTAATTCATCGCGTCCCGCGGGTCTGCCGTCGGCCCCGGCCATAACCGGCACCTTCATGTGCCAACCGTCGTCGCCGCCCCCCTGCCGTTGGCGCAGGGTGATGCCCCATCGGATCAGTGTGAGTGCAGAGGTGTCGTAGTACGTGGCATCCATAGAGCGGTGGTCATCGCGCTGGATCGTCGATGATGTGGCGTGCAGAACGGTAGGCAGATCAAACGAGGTGTCCGTGGGAATCCGAAACTTGAACTCGATCTCTCGATGCTCGGCTGGGCGGCTCACGCGCTCCCCAGTGCTGTGGTGCGCTTGCTCTTCACGCGGATTAGATGTTCTTGAAGGTCGCGCAGTGGTGCACCTGACTCATCGGTCAGGCGCCGATTCCACTGTCCGTGCACATCGAGGTCCCAGGCGGCGGTGTCTGGTGAGAATGCCAAGTCGAAGAGTTCGTACACCTCGGAAATTTGCTCGGGGTCGACAAGGCTGACCAGCGCCTCCACGCGTCGATCCAAGTTGCGGTGCATGAGATCCGCAGAACCAATCCAGACCGAATGGTTGCCACCGTTGGTGAAGCAGTACGCGCGAGAGTGCTCAAGGAACCGGCCGAGGATGCTTCGGACCCGAATCGTGTCGCTCACACCGGGCATGCCTGGACGAAGCGAACAGATTCCTCGAACCCAGATATCCACGGGAACTCCAGCTGCTGAAGCCCGGTAGAGCGCGTCGATAATTTCCTCATCGACCACCGCGTTGCACTTAAATCGGATTCCCGCAGGTCGACCAGCTTGGTGGTGTTCGATTTCTCGATCTATGCGTTCGATGAGGCCCGAGCGGACCGAATGGGGCGCAATCATTAACCGTTGATAATCGGTGTTGCGTGAGTAGCCTGACAACACGTTGAATAGGTTGGAGATGTCCTCACCGACGTCCGGCTTGGATGTGAGAAGCCCGAAGTCTTCGTAGAGTCGCGCGGTCTTCGGGTGGTAATTCCCGGTTCCGATATGGCAGTAGCGACGGAGCTGATCCCCGTCATCACGCACGACCATGGACAACTTGCTGTGGGTTTTCAAGCCGACCAGACCGTAGACGACATGCACTCCCGCCTGCTCGAGTTTGCGAGCCCACTCGATGTTGTTTTGCTCATCGAACCGCGCTTTGATCTCCACTAGAGCGAGGACTTGCTTGCCTTCTTCGGCGGCCCGGATGAGAGCGTCGACGATCGGAGAATCGCCGGACGTCCGATACAGGGTCTGCTTGATCGCCAGGACGTGCGGATCGATCGCTGCCTGTTCGAGGAATAGCTGCACGCTGGTGGAGAAGGAGTCGTACGGGTGGTGCAGAAGAACATCTCGCTCGCGCACCACCGAAAGAACGTCCGGCGCCTTTGCGCTTTCCACTTCACTGAGTTGGCGCGATGTCTTGGGCACGAACTTGCGTTGCTTTAAGTCGTCGCGATCTAGGCTGACGATGGTCCACAGTCCTGTCATGTCGAGTGGCCCGGGAAGCCGGAACACTTCCTGATCGCTCACGTCTAGCTCGCTGACCAGGAGTTCGAGAACGTGCGGATCGATCGTCTCTTCAACCTCAAGGCGCACCGGTGGACCGAAACGACGACGAACCAACTCGCGTTCGAGAGCTTTCAGGAGGTTCTCAGCGTCGTCCTCTTCTACCTCGAAGTCCTCGTTGCGCGTAACCCGAAAGGCGTGGTGTTCGCAGATCTCCATTCCTGGGAACAGCTCGTCCAGGTGTGCAGCGATGATGTCCTCTAGCGGCACGTATCGCTGGTCTCCTACCTTCACGAATCGGGGAAGAAGGGGCGGCACCTTGACTCGGGCAAACAGTTGATTTCCCGTAGTGGGGTTGCGCACGACGACGGCGAGGTTGAGCGATAGCCCACTGATGTAGGGGAACGGGTGCGAAGGGTCAACAGCCAGCGGAGTCAAGATCGGGAAGACCTTGTCGTCGAAGAACAAGTCCATCTCGGTCTTCTCTGCTGGAGTCAGTTCCTCCCAGCGCAGGACGCTAATCCCCGCGGACTCAAGATCGGGCCGAACCTCGGCTCGGAAGATGTCCGCCTGGCGCAGTTGGAGTTGGTAGGCCCGAGCCCAGATCGCCTCGAGGACTTCGCGCGGGGTGTAGCCGCTGGCAGCGCGCACGGCAATTCCTGTGGCGATTCGTCGTTTCAGGCCAGCCACTCGCACCATAAAGAACTCGTCGAGATTGCTGGCGAAAATGGCGAGGAACTTGGTTCGTTCCAGCAAAGGGAGCTCAGGGTCTTGACTCAATTCCAGGACCCGCTGGTTGAAAGCGAGCCAGGAGACTTCCCGGTCCAAGAATCGATCGTCGGGAAGGTCCGTTTCAGTGACGTCGATCGGCGCGCGATCCTCTGAAACAGTCGGCAGCGCGCTGGTATCGGAAAAATCGCGGGTCGTCACGAACAGATGGTGCCACAGCGAGGTGAACGGTGACTTGCCGTCTACCGACTAGTCAGTGCGGGTTCGAAACATGACATCGGTGTCCCACCGGACGAAGCCGAGGCCCTCGTAGAGCCGGATCGCAGCCACATTGGCAGCATCGACGTAGAGCATCACCTGGTCGAGACCGGTTCGGCGCAGATGGTGAAGACCGGCGAGGGTTAGTGCTCGACCGAGACCCGAGCCGTGCCAAGCCGGGGAAACGGCCAGGACGTACACCTCGCCGATGGCCCCGTGGCTGTGATCGCCGTGAATGCCACGGTGGTGATGTGCGCCGTGGATCTTGGTCCAGTGGAAGCCAGCCAGCGTGGGTGTGGCACCGATCTCAGTTGGATCGTGGAACCAGGCCATCAAGAATCCATTGGGATCAAACCAAGCCTCGCGTTGTCGTCGCCTTAGGTCATCGTTGGTCCACGAGCCCTGGTCTGGAAGGTCTGCAAACGCTCGAGCGTTGAGGTCCAAGAACGCGTCATCGTCGCGCCCGACAACGAATGGCTCGACACTGATGCCGGTCGGGAACTGCGGTTCGGGGATCGATGAGTGCAGTGACCTTCGCATCTGCCACAGCACCCGATGGCGTTCGAATCCCAACGATTCCGCAAGTCTGGTGGCTGCTGAATTTTCGCCGTGAGCCCACAAACGAAGGTGTCCGTGGGACACCTCTAGTAGTCGTTGAACCATGTCATGACCGATGCCACGTTGGCGGAAGTCAGGGTGAACGGCGAGTTCGGCGCTGGGGCCATTGACTTGGTCGGTGGTGTCGAGGTGGGCGTAGCCGACTATGCGTGAGTTTTCATCCCGCACGAGGAGGTGCTCGGCCCCTTCGTCTCCACCCTGGACTACGTGAAGCCACACGTGCTCGCTCAGCGGTCGAACGCCGTCGGCTTCCGTCACTGTCGACAACAGGCTTTGAAGACTCGAAACGTCTGAGGCGTTCAGGTGTCGAGTGTGGTCAACCGTGAACGGACCGAGCGAATCTTCGCTCACGGCGTCAGATCCGGTCGTCGAGAGCGGTGATTGCGGGGTCGACCGCGACCTCATCGAGTGTTGCAATGGTCTGCGCGTCGGAACGTTCTGGCACGAACCGGTAGCCGACGTTGCGCACGGTCCCGATCAGCGCTTCGTGTTCTGGGCCCAACTTGGCACGAAGTCGCCGAACGTGGACGTCCACGGTGCGCGTGCCTCCGAAGTAGTCGTATCCCCAGACCTCTTGCAACAGCACCGCTCGCGTGAAGACACGACCTGGATGCTGGGCGAGGAACTTCAGCAGCTCGAACTCCTTGAACGTCAAATCCAGGCTGCGACCTCGGAGTTTGGCTGCATAGCTGGCTTCGTCGATGTGGAGATCGCCGGCGTGGATCTCCTCGGGATCGCTCTTTAGGCCTGTGGTGTCGGGAGCTATGCGCGAAACCGCGAGCCGCAGCCGGGCTTCGACTTCTGCCGGTGAGGTGGTGTCGACGAGGATTTCGTCCATCCCCCAGTCCCACTGAATCGCCGGGAGGCCGCCTTCAGTCGTCACGAGGATGACCGGGATGTCCACACCGGTCTGACGCAGGAGTCGGGTCAGTCCTCGTACTGCGGGGAGATCGCGTCGACCGTCAATCAATAGGGCGTCAGCATCCGGAGCCGATAGCAGTGCCGTGGGTTCGGCGGACAGGACTCGCACGTGGTGGGCAAGAAGCCCCAGGGACGGGAGAACCTCCGCCGAGGACTCCATAGCTCGCGTCAGGAGAATCAAGCGCACCGCTCTAGTCTCCCTCACTTGAGGGGCGGTCAGGAGACGAAGCCGCGGCCCCGCCGGGCACCGCCCGTTGATCCGATGGGGACCAAGAATACGCAGACTGGTCGTGGCCCAGAATGGGCGTATGGCGTTGACCCACAGCAGCAGCGACTATGCGCTGGATCCTCCGCCCGCGGATTTCTCTCCGCAAGAGGTCTCCTTACGCACAGTCGATGGGGTCACGATCAGCGCTGGATGGGTACCCGCGCGACCGGAGGCCCCCGGTGGTGTGTCGTTTGTGTTGGCCCACGGATTCACCGGCAGTTGGCGCGAGCCTCGGGTCCAGGCGGTCCATGCTCATCTTTCGCGCTTCGGGGACGTGCTGGCGATTGATCAACGGGGACACGGTCAATCCACCGGACTTTGCACAGTAGGGATGGACGAAGTACTCGATGTGGATTCAGCCGTGGAGTACCTTCGGCGGACGGGCCAAGGCGAGGCCGTGGTGACCGTCGGATTCTCGATGGGCGGCTCGGTAACACTGCGTCAAGCCGCGTTGGCTCCCGGCAGGGTCTACACCCCTGAGCATCGCCCCGATGCCGTCGTCAGCGTCAGCGCCCCTGGCTTTTGGTTCTACCGGGGAACCAAGGTGATGCGTCTGGTTCATCGCTTGATTGAAAATCCGCTGGGTAGGTCGATCCTTCGTACTCGCGGGGTTCGGCTCACAGCCACTCCATGGCCCGAGCCCCCTCCGTGGTCACCGGAGGAGAGCGTGCGTCGGATGGGGGACTTCCCTCTACTTGTGGTGCACGGCGACGTCGATCATTACTTCCCGCTCGAGCACGCACGCGTCCTGGAAACTGCAGCCGAACAGGTGGGGAATTCGCAGGCGACTGTGATCGTCGTCCCCGGTTTTGCCCATGCGGAGTCCACAGTCGATCCGATGACCATGGACAGCATCGGCAAGTGGGCTCTAGGTCATGCGCGGAGGTGACGACGCTTCCGCGTCTCCGTCTACCCAACCCCATCGTTTACCCGCAGGCGTTGCCCTGGGTGCAAGCGCGACCATCGTGCAGTTCTCGAGCGCGTTTTGTCAGCCCTGTCGGGCTACCCGACGGGTGGTCGCACAGGTAGTCGAGGACATGAGTACCCCGGGTGTGGAAGTGGTGGAGATCGACGCCGACGAGCACCTCGACGTGACGCGCGCGTGGGGTGTCACCTTGACACCCACTGTGATCTTCTTGGATTCCAGTGGGCACGAGGTGCACCGTGGCTCGGGTCAGCCCCGAGCGGCCGATGTCATCGCAGGTCTTGGACGGGCGGTTGGCTGAGGCCGAGGGTGCACGGGTCCTATGCGATGAGCGTGCTGGCCTGGGTCGGCAGTAGATTCGTCCCATGCTGGAGGTCGTCTACACAAGCCTGCTCGTACTTGCCATCGCTGCAGCCGGGTGGTTCTCGTTCTACGTCGTCTTCAAGCTCTTCAAGGGCCAAGGCTGACGTCACCCATGCCGGAGGAACCGACTGAGTCCGAGGCGCCGTCGATCATCGCCGGGCTGCCTGACGAACTCGCCCATCTGTCGTGGCTGATTGGTCGTTGGGTCGGTGTCGGTACCGGGCAGTACCCAACGATCGAGGATTTCCGCTTCGGTCAAGAAGTGTCCTTCTCCACTGACGGAAGACCGTTCTTGACCTATTGGTCGCGTAGTTGGTTATTGGACGACGACGGAAACAAGGTGCGTCCCCTAGCCACCGAAGCTGGGTTCTGGCGCCCGCGACCGAATAACGGAGTCGAGGTCACACTTGATCACCCCACGGGGTTTGCAGAGATCTGGTACGGCACCGTCGAGGTAACCGGAATCGAGAACGCAGTGATTACGGGTGCACGCACCACGCTCAAGACCGATGCCGTCATGCGTACCGAGAGTGCAAAGGAGTATTTGGGTGGCGAGCGGATGTACGGACTGGTCCAGGGCAAACTCCTGTGGACGTTCGACATGGCAGCGGTCGGGAAGCCGATGCAGAATCATTTGGCGGCTTCCCTGACCCCTGAGGCTTTAGCGGAGGACTAGCGATGGCCGAGGATTGGGAGCAACGACTCCGGGAGAACGGTTTTCGTATAACGCCGCAGCGGCAACTCGTGTTGCAGGCCGTCGAGGACCTCCGTCACGGAACCCCCGAGGAAATCCTGGTCGAGGTTCAACACACCGCTTCGGGAGTGAACCTTTCGACGATTTACCGAACACTCGAAGTTCTCGAGTCGGTTGGTCTGGTAACCCATGCGCATATTGGCCACGGTGCTCCGACCTACCACGCCGTCGATGAGCATGTCCACATTCACCTGGTGTGCGATCAATGCGCAAGTGTCCAATCGATTCCGTCTGCGGTGGCCGATGCCTTCACCTCGGATTTGCGAGACACCTATGGATTCGAAACGGATATCTCCCATGTCTCGATCCACGGCCGATGCTCACGGTGCGCGGGCAAGCCGGTGACGATCGTGGATGTGGAGGACTAGGTCATGTCGGCCGTCCCAGCACCGAAGGGCGATCTCGACGAGGGTGTTCCGTGGCACTACGGCGACCCGTTGCGTGAGCAGCGCGAATTGTCAGCGGGTAACGCCGCGGTCGATCTTTCACATTTCGGTGTAGTGCGGGTAACTGGACCGGACCGACTTTCCTGGTTGCACAGTCTTACGTCGCAACACCTTGAAGGTCTTCTACCGGGCAGTTCGAGTCTCGCTCTCATTTTGAGTCCGCACGGGCACGTGGAACACGAATTGCACATCACCGACGACGACTACTCCGCATGGATCATCTGCGCCCCTCGAACCTCGTCGGATCTCGTCGCGTATCTGGAATCGATGAAGTTCATGACGCGGGTCGAGATCCAGGACGTGAGCGAGGACTATGCAGTGGTCTGGGAGCCGATTCACGCGATCGATCCCGCGTACCCCACGTGGCTTGTTCCAGCTGACTATGCGGGAACCGGCTCGGTGAATGCAGGCACCGACAAAGGCGGTGGTGCTGAGAAATACGTCCCGGTGCGCCCAACCACGCTTGACGGCCGGGAGGTTGTCGTCCCCCGGGTCGAGTTGGAGGACAGGCTTGATTCTTGGCCCTCACTCGCTGGGACATGGGCATGGAATGCGCTTCGCACCGCCGCCGCTGTCCCTCGTGTTGGCTTCGAGACCGACCACCGGACGCTGCCGCACGAGGTTGGCTGGATTGGTCCAGCCGTTCACCTAGCAAAGGGCTGCTACCGAGGGCAAGAAGCAGTAGCTCGCGTCCACAACCTCGGGCACCCGCCCCGGCGTCTTGCACTAGTGCACCTGGATGGAACGGTGGATCACCTTCCCCCACACGGCGCCGTCGTGCGTCGGGACGGCAAGGAGATCGGCTGGGTGGCATCAAGCGCGCAGCATTTCGAGGAAGGGCCGATCGCCACGGTTGTCATCAAGCGATCAACGCCCATGGACAGCGATCTCGACATTGCGCTTTCCGTTGAGTCCGGTGAGGCAACGGTCGACTTTGTTCGAGGTAGTCAAACGGCTGTCGTTGCCGGCTGAACGTCACTTCCTGAACGTCACTGACTACAACTCACACTTCGAGGCTGATCGTTACCGGGCCGTCGTTGGTGAAGGTGATCTGCATATCCGCGCCAAAGCGACCTGTTTCCACAGGTGCGCCGAGTTTGCGGAGCGCATCGACTACGGCATCGACAAGAGGCTCAGCAACGGGCCCGGGCGCTGCGCCATCCCAGGTGGGGCGCCGGCCCTTCTTGGTCTCCGCGTAGAGCGTGAACTGACTAATGACGAGCACCGGCAGGCCAAGATCACGGGCGGACACTTCGCGCGGAGCCGATGGTGGAAGGCAAGAGAGGTCTTGGGCATGGCGGTGTTCGAAGATCCGCAGGCCGTAGGCCTTGTCGGCGATGCTCGCCGCCTTGGCTTCGTTGTCGTCGGGCGTCACACCCACCAGGAGAACGATGCCTGGTCCGTCGAATGAGCCCACGATCTCGCCATCGACGGTGACCCGGGCACCTGCGGCCCGCTGAAGAATCGCTCGCATCCACACAGCGTGCCACTTCACCCGCTGTTCATCCACCAGCCCTACGTTCGGTCTGTGATGCACTCACAGGATCCGCCAAGCCGACTGACCCGATCGCTAGGTCTGAGATCGGCCATTGCCGTTGGAGTCAGCGCAATGGTCGGTACCGGCGTATTCGCGGTTTGGGAGCCGGCGTTGGATCGCGCTGGTGGATGGCTCATTGCAGCAGTTGTCATCGCGGCAATCGTTGCCGCGCTCAACGCGACATCAACCGCACGGTTGGCGTCACGGTTTCCGGAAGCGGGTGGTGTCTACGCGTACGGCCGGATTCAGCTCAATCGGTTCGCCGGTGTCGCGGCGGGCGTGGTGTTCATCGTCGGTAAGACCGCGTCTGCGTCCGCTGCTGCGCTGACCATTGGCTTGTATGTCTGGCCTGACAACAGCCGGGTGGTGGCGGCGGGAGCGATTGCGCTCGTCCTGGCGTTAAATCTGCGAGGCATCGTCCGATCGACTCGCGTCGCGGCAGTGATGGTGAGTGTCGTAGCTGGCGTCCTGGTGGTCTTTGTCATCACTTCCGCTTCGGCTCTTGTAGACCGTGCTGCTGCCTCTAGCACCGCATTGAGTTCGTCGGACCCGATCGGGGTGTTAGCCGCGGCGGCACTGGCCTTCGTGGCCTTCGCCGGATACGCCCGCATTACCGTCTTGGGCGAAGAAGTAAAGGAACCGCATCGCACCATTCCACGGGCGATCGCTTGGTCGTTTGCGTTCGTCGTGACCGGCTACGTTGTGATTGCACTGGTAGTGCTGTTCGCTGCACGCAGTGACGTGGCAATTGGGTCGGCCGCCTTGCTCGACATCGCCCAGGCCCTCGCGCCCAGCTGGTTGCTTCCGACACTCGTCGTCTGCGCGGTGCTTGCCGCGGGTGCGGTGCTGTTGAGCTTGGTCGCAGGTGTGGGGCGCACTCTCTTCGCGATGGCATCGCGGGGAGATGCGCCGCGCTTCTTTGCAGCTGTTGGTCATCGTTCGCGCATTCCGGTTCGAGCTGAAATCGCCGCGGCCACCGGCTCCGCCGTTCTTGTCCTCGTGGGTGGGCTGACCTTGGCGCTGGCCGTTTCGGCCGCGATGATCTTGACCTACTACGCAATCGCCCACATTTCCGCGATGCGACTAAGCCCAGCACCTGCGTCTCGGCTCCTTCGACTCACACCCCTTGTCGGCCTTGCTGGGTGCGCACTCCTCGTAGGAGCGCTGATTGTCGAGACCGCTGTTCAGGGGTGACGTAACTCACGCTCGCTCTAGCAAGCACCTGCGCTTGCATTTGCAAGCGATCGGGCGCATACTCGTGGCATGGCACGAATTGAGGTACCCGGGCTCGGAAATTTCATCCGGGAACAGCGGGATCAGGCTCAGATGTCCTTGCGCCAATTGGCCAAGGCGGCTGAGGTCTCCAATCCCTACCTGAGTCAGGTGGAGCGTGGGCTGCGCAAGCCCAGCGCCGAGATCCTGAGTCGGATCGCCCAGGGCCTTCGGATCTCCGCGGAGAGCCTGTATGTCCAGGCCGGAATCCTCGACGAACGGGAAGGGGATGAGGCGGTCACCACCGCCATCGCGGCAGACCCAACCCTCACTGAGCGGCAACGCACAACGCTGCTGCAGATCTACGCCGCATTCCAAGCCGAGAACGCCTCGGCTGGGAAGTCAACCGAAAGCGAACAGGCCGAAGAACCGGTCGTTCCCGAGAGCAAGGACGCATCATGACCGAGAGCACCACACCCAAGAAGACGACCGATTCTTCGCAGAAGCCAGCGGCTAAGAAGAAGGTGGCCACGAAGGCCGGCGCCAAGAAGTCCACGGCTAAGGCGAGCCCAAGCAAGACCAGCCCGGACAAGGCGAACCCGGTCAGCAGCCCTGCAGCATTCGCCTCGAACGCGAAGAGCGCCGCCTCCAAGACCGCCACCAAGGTCGCCTCAGCAGCTTCCTCGAGCGTCTCGGCTCTGCCCTTCGACGTTCCGAAGTTTGATGTCCCGAAGTTCGAGTTGCCGAAGGTGGACCTGCCCAAGGTCGAACTGCCGCGCTTTGAGGTACCGAAGGTGGACCTGCCCAAGGTCGAGATCCCCTCAAGCGTCACGACGGTTGTCGAACGCGGCCGTGAATTTGTCGAGGAGTCGGTCAAGGATGCCCACGACCGCGCCGCGTCCTTGCGAAAGAACGTCAGCGAAACCGTCGTTTTGGTTCGCGAAGCCGTAGGCGTCTAGGAGTAGCCAACTTCTCAAATCCCTTTGTCAACACGAGCGCCGCCAAGAGGAGCGGCGCTCGTGTTGTCACTTCCGGCCGACGAGGTACCGTGCTTTCATGTTCGGTGCGGTGCAAAACGTCGTAATTTTGTCTCTCTGGATCGTGTTGCTTGGTTTGAAGGGTTTCGCCTTCGTCGAGTGTCTGCGGGCACCGAGCCAGGTGTTCCCTGCCATCGGCCGACAATCCAAGGTCCTATGGCTCGTGCTGACGGGTCTTGGGCTCTTGACTGGACTCGTCCCGAACCTGACCTTGAGCCTGTTCGGCATCGCGGGTGCGGTTATCGCGCTGATCTTCGTGTTCGACATCAGGCCACGGATCAAGTCGATCACGGGCCGCTGACGTCTGACGTCATGATCGACGTCATTCGGGGGGACATCACTCGGCAAGCGGTCGACGCCATCGTTAACGCCGCGAACTCATCTCTCATGGGTGGTGGTGGTGTCGACGGCGCGATCCATGCCGCAGCTGGTCCAGATTTGATGGACGAATGTCGGGAAGTGCGCCGACATTCCTTTCCCGACGGATTGCCTCCAGGGCAAGCTGTCGCGACCACCGCCGCCGCTCTTTCGGCGCGATTTGTGATCCACACTGTCGGTCCCAAGTACTGGGAGTATCCCGATGGTGGGGAGGATGTGCTCGCTGCCGCGTATCGGAATTCGCTCATTGAAGCCGAACATGTCGGTGCGACGAGTGTTGCTTTCCCGGCGATCTCCTGCGGGGTCTACGGATGGACGCCAAGGAACGCGGCGCCGATCGCTATTGCCGTGGTTCGCGGGACGCTTGCTGAGATACCGAGTATCCGCATGGTTCGTTTCGTGCTGTTCAACGACGACGCATATGAGGCATTTAGTCACGCCGTGGCTGACTCGTAAACATCACCTTGGGTCGAGCGCGACGCGAATCCGCCGGAATCCCTTGCCTTTGTTTTCCACCTTGAGCACACGCATCGCTCCGATGTGATTCGTCGAAGCAACGTGGGTACCTCCGTCAGCCTGAACATCGAGTCCCTTGATATCGACAATACGGACGATCTCGATACCCGGTGGTAGAAGATTTGTGGCTGTTCGGATGATGTCTGGAATCTCGAAAGCCTCGCCTCTAGGGAGTTCGTAAGCTTCGATGGCTCGGTCGGCGACAACTTCGGCATTGCACGCTTCTTCGACCGCCTCCTTGAAGCCTGGAGGTACCTCCGCGAGATTGAAGTCGAGGCGGCCGGTCAACGGATCCATGTTCGAGCCGGTTACGAGGGCACCAAAGTCGCGAAACACCACACCCGACAGCAGATGCAGGCCCGAGTGGGTGCGCATCAGTGCCGTGCGGCGCTCGTCTTCAATAGCTCCGCGAACAGCCGTACCAACCGGCGGAACGGGATCGCCGTCGGTGGGAATCAGGCGGATGTCATCGCCGCGACGCGCGCCTTCGATACGCGTTTGTACCCCACCCCACAGCAGTACTCCGTGGTCAGGTGGTTGACCACCACCACCGGGGTAGAAGGCCGAACGGTCCAAGACAATCCCGTCGTCGTTGACGTCGAGGACCGTTGCATCCCATTCGCGGAGAGTGGAATCGATGAGGTCCAGTCGCTCGGTGTGCGTATGTGCCGCCATCGTGATCGCCTTATCCCTTGCCTTGCGCTGCGACAGCCGCGGCTGCGGTAGCCGCTGCTTCGGGGTCGAGGTACTCACCACCGGGAACGATGGGTCGCAGATGCGCATCGAGGCGATAGACCAGCGGAATGCCTGTGGGGATGTTTAGGTTTGCGATGTCTTCGTCGGAGATCTGGTCGAGGTGCTTGACCAGGGCACGCAGTGAGTTCCCGTGTGCGGCGATGAGCACCGTTCGTCCGGCGCGTAGATCGTCGGCGACGATCACGTCTTCCCAATAGGGAATGAGTCGGCGCACCACATCGGCGAGGCACTCGGTTGCGGGTCGAGCCTCCGGGGGCAGGGCTGCATACCGAGGATCGTGGGTCTGCGCGAAGGGATCATCGGGTGCAATGGGCGGTGGGGGAACGTCGTAACTACGACGCCACAGCATGAATTGCTCCTCACCGAACTCTTCGAGCGTCTGCTTCTTGTCCTTGCCCTGGAGCGCCCCGTAGTGACGTTCGTTCAGTCGCCAGTTTCGACGCACAGGAATCCACATCCGGTTGGCGGCATCGAGAGCCAACTGACTCGTGCGGATGGCTCTCGTTAACAAAGACGTGTGAACTACGTCGGGAAGGAGATCAGCGTCGGCGAGAAGTTCACCTCCGCGCGTGGCCTCGCCGCGCCCCTTCTCGGTGAGATCCACATCCACCCAACCGGTGAAGAGATTCTTGGCGTTCCACTGACTTTCTCCGTGGCGCAACAGGATCAGGGTGTACGGCGGGTTGCTCATGGCGCAATCCTGCCGGATTCGATGTGTCGGGGACGAGGGTCTAGTCGGATTCAGTCAGATGACGAAATGCCGCGAGGTTGTCCGTCGGTAGTCCGGACTGCGTCCGCCATTGCCACTCGCGGCGAATCGCAGATGCGAATCCCAGTTCTAGAAGTGAGTTGAAGGCACCGTCCGAGTACTCGCTGATAGCACCGAAGATCCGATCGAGTTCGTCGTCGTCGAGAGAGTTCAGGGGAAATCGCCCGGTCAGGTAGATATCACCGTGGTGATCGATGCTGTAGGCCAACCCGTACATGCGCCGATTCCGTTCGAGCAACCATCGATAGACCGCGAGATCGTTCTCGTCTGGATGTCGGATAACGAATGCATTCACTGTGACTGTGCTGTCCCCGAATGCAAAGGAGGCGGTGGTGGTCACTTTCTTCTCTCCGGGAACCACCACAGCCAGTGATGTGTCGTTGATGGGTTCGTAGGAGAGCTCGTGGTCGCGTAGGAACGCTTCGAGGCGCTGCAAAGCCTCTCGTAGGTTCGACATGGGGCTACGTCGTTGCGACAAGCTCAGCAAGCCGCTGATCGTCGATAGCAGCCCGGTAGGTATCCAAGAGTCCGGCGGTCGTGCGTTCCCAGCCAAAAGTGGCAGCGTGGGCGACAGCACCACGGGAAAGTTCATCGCGCCGGGAGTCATCGTCAGCCAAAGTTGCGACGGCCCGGGCGTAGTCATCGGGGTTGTGGCTATCAATCAATAATCCGCTGACGTTGTCTGCGACGGCTGTTCTTAAGCCACCGACCTTTGCTGCCACGACCGGGGTTCCACAGGCCTGCGACTCCACGGCCACAAGTCCGAAAGACTCCGAGTACGAGGGCACAACCGTTACGTCTGCCGAGCGGTACAGGTCAGCGAGATGCTCGCGCGAGGCGGGAGACAAGAACGTCACCCGGTCGAGTACGCCCAGGTCACGCGCTAGGTCTATCAGTGATGTTGGTCGGTCCAAGCCGGACCCTGAGGGTCCGCCGCAGACGACCACCCGAACGGGGAGATCGGGTCGATTCACAGCGAGACGACCGAGGGAACGAATCAGAATGTCGGGAGCCTTGAGGGGTTGTATGCGGCCGACGAACAGCACGACGAATTCGTTATCGGTAAGCCCAGCTCGAGCGCGCACAGCACTGCGATCGGTGCCCCGGAAGTGAGGAGTGAAGATCTCCAGGTCCACGCCCGGGTTGATGACGTCCACGTAGCGAGGGTCTGCGCCGTAGAGGTCGATTAGTTGTTGGGCTTCGTCATCGGTATTGGCAGTGAGTCGACTCGAGGCCTCGACGACCTGTTCCTCACCGATGATGCGAATGCTCGGTTCGGGGGTGTCGCCCTCGGCAAGTTCCAGATTCTTCACCTTGGCCATTGTGTGCATCGAGTGCACGAGTGGAACGCACCAGCGCTCCGATGCGAGCCATCCCACCTGTCCACTCAGCCAATAGTGCGAGTGGATGAGGTCGTACCAACCCTCGGGGCGACTTGCCTCGACGCGCAGCACGGCTGAGGTCACGGCGCACAGTTGACCTGGGAGGTCCTGCTTGACGAGTCCCTCGTATGGCCCGGCCGTTATGTGCCGAACGAGGACGCCGGGTGCTAGTTCGACGCTTGGTGGCAGCGCCGACGATGTACCGCGCGTGAAGATTTCGACTTCGGTGCCGGCCTCAGCCAAACGACGGGCAGTTTCGACCACGTAAACATTCATCCCGCCGGCGTCACCTGTGCCGGGTTGGTCAAGCGGGGACGTATGAATCGACAGCATCGCAACCCGCTTGGGGTTGTCATGACCGCCTCGCGTGGGCCGCGCACCACGAGGGTGTGACAGCAGCGGGTGCACGTTGGCCATCGTGCAAGTGTCCCGTACCCGGCCTGGAATGGCTACCCGCGGTGCTCTAGGCCCCCGAATGGTCCTCAAGGGATACAGCTACGTAAGGCTCACCGGTAACAATGGTGACCACCCGCTTGGAAACGGAGACGGCGTGGTCGGCATAGCGCTCGTAATAGCGCGAGAGAAGCGTGACGTCGATAGCTTCTTCGACACCGTACTTCCAGCTCGGTGATAGAACAATCGTGAACAGTTCACGGTGGAGCCGGTCCATCCGCTCGTCGTGCTGAGCGATGTCAGCGCACAGTGCGACATCCTTCGTCGCAATGACGGAGCCGGTCTTGGAGACGATTGCGGCCGCCAGAGCGCCCATCTCCGCGAAGGTCGCCCGAAGTTCCTGCGGAACTGCCACCTTTGGGAAACGCATACGAGCCTGTTTGGCTACGTGCTCGGCGAGATCGCCCATTCGTTCGAGCGAACTAGCGATACGCAGCGCACCAATCACCACACGGAGGTCGGTTGCTACGGGCTGTTGAAGCGCCACAAGCTCAAAGCAGCGCTCCTCGACGTCGCCGGCCAGTGCGTCGACCTTCGCGTCGAAATCGATGACTGCTTCTGCTAGGGGTAGGTCGGCATCGAGCAGCGCTTGAGTTGCGCGATTCATTGCCGAACCGACGAGTCGGGTCATTTCGACGAGGTCGTCGTTGATCTGGTCGAGTTGTTCGTAATAGGCAGCGCGCATGGGTCCTGCTTCATAGTTGTGGGGCTTAGCGGTTGTTGGCTGAGACTCAGGGTACGCCCCGGTGGGGCGAGTTCTCGTCCACAACGTGAACGAGTCGTGGACCAAGAGTGAACTTTTGGTGTTCTAGATGAACGCTTGGCCAAACATGTGCAGTTAGGACACCTTTGGAGTTTGCGCTCGCCCCGACGGCCATATCCTTCACTGGTGGCCTTGCGACGACGCAGCAGCGACGACGAGGCGAACGTATCTACTCAGGTTCGCCCTGCGGTACCCGACGAAGTCATTCGAGTGCTGTCGGTCCTGCCCTCGGCGTCCATCGTCACCGCTCCGGATGGGGCCGTGCTGCGTGCCAGTTCGCGCGCACTTGCTCTTGGCCTCGTGAACCGGAGTTTGCTGACGGTGCCTGATATCTCCCGTCTAGTGGAGAGGGTGGGAGAAGACGGTCATGCCCGTGAGCAGGAGATGCGAGTACGTCGCCCACCGCTCGGGCGAGAACTTCTGGAACTTCGGGTCCGCGTCGCGGCGCTCGGTACTGGTGTTCTTTTGATCTTGATCGATGACCTCGCTGAGGAGCGACGCGTCGATGCGGTGCGCCGTGACTTCGTCGCCAATGTCAGTCACGAGCTCAAGACCCCTGTCGGTGCGTTGTCTCTTTTGGCGGAGACAGTGCTGTCTGCTGCCGACGATCCAGAACAGGTCCGACACTTCGCCGACCGGATGCAGATAGAGGCCTCTCGTCTGGCGTCGCTGATCCAGGACGTCATCGATCTTTCACGTCTGCAAAGCGACGATCCCATGACTCGAGCGGAAGTGGTCGATGTCGACGACATGGTCGGTCGGGCTGTTGACGAAGTCAAGACGCTGGCCGTCAGTCGCGACATCGAGGTCGTCCGAAGCGATAGTTCCGGGGTAGAGATCTACGGCGACAGGGGACAGTTGCTCACTGCGGTGAGAAACCTCGTGACGAATGCGATTGTCTACTCGCCGCAGGGAACGCGGGTAGCGGTGTCGGCACGCATGAATGAAGGGATCGCTGAGATCACGGTGAAGGATCAGGGCATCGGTATTCCCAGTCATGATCTTGATCGGATCTTCGAGCGCTTCTATCGAGTAGATCAGGCCCGCTCTCGTAGTACCGGAGGAACCGGCCTTGGCTTGGCGATTGTCAAGCACGTCTGTCAAAACCACGGTGGCGAGTGCACGGTCTGGTCTGAGGTTGGAACCGGATCGACGTTCACGCTGCGGCTACCTGCGTATAACCCGGAGACCGGGATACAGCGCGAGCCTCACGAATTCGAAATGGATATCGTGACGATTCCGGACCAGGGAGGGCGTTCATGACCCGCGTCTTGGTAGTCGAGGACGAAGAGTCGTTCTCCGAGGCTCTCACTTTCATGTTGGAGCGCGAGGGTTACGAGGTTGTGGTTGCAGAAGATGGCAACTCGGCGATCGAGGAGTTCGACAAGGCTGGCCCAGACATCATCTTGCTCGACCTCATGCTTCCCGGGCTTCCTGGAACCGAGGTGTGCCGTCAGATCAGAATGCGCTCGCAGGTGCCCATCATCATGCTCACGGCGAAGGACGGCGAGGTCGACAAGGTGGTCGGGCTCGAGCTCGGAGCGGACGACTACGTCACGAAGCCCTTCTCCTCGCGTGAACTGCTTGCACGGCTTCGGGCGGTCTTGCGACGCAACGGTGAGGTCGAAGATCTCCTCCCACCCGCTGTTGAATCCGGTCCGGTCCGCATCGACGTTGAACGGCACGTTGTGACGGTGCGTGGGCAGCAGGTGACTATGCCTCTCAAAGAGTTCGATCTACTCGAGATCCTGGTCCGCAACTCCGGTCGTGTTCTCACGCGAGCACAGTTGATCGATCGGGTGTGGGGGTCCGACTACGTGGGAGACACCAAGACGTTGGATGTCCACATCAAGCGCCTACGCGCCAAGGTCGAGGACGATCCCGCTAATCCTGTGCACCTGGTAACCGTCCGGGGGCTCGGTTATAGGTACGTCGCTTAGGAGCGACTCGATCTACCGGCTCGTTCTATTGCGCCGGCGGTACCGGCTCGACGCCCTCGTAGTAGCCAGCCGGGGGAACGACCAAAACTTCGGTCTCGACGATGCCGGCCCGCTCGAACTGGAGAGCGACAGGGACGTAGGTGCTGACATCTGCTGTGAAGTCGTAACTGCTCACCCACAGGTCTGACTCGTAGCCGAAACCGACTGACTCGTTGGTCCGGAGTTCAACGACGTCGCCGGTGACGTACGCGGGAACGTCGTCGATCAAGACGCCGAGCAGATTGTCGGTCTCGGGGTCAGCATTCACGATGCGCATGATCAAGGTGGCGCTACGGGAGCCTTCCGGGCCGTTCACCAAGGTCATGTTCTCGGCACGGACATCGCCGGCCTGCACCTGGACGCCATTTCCGGTGAGCTGACCGGATTGCATGTTGGTGGTGGCACCTTGACCGTTGAAACAGCCGGTGAGGAATAGGGACGAGGCAACGAGTGCGCCCGCCAGGGCCACTCCGGTGGATCGACGCATCTTCACAACCGCAGACTATCGGTCGTGACCCCGGTGGTAGAATCCAAGTTCTGGAAAGGGGTTTCTCTCTATGGCATTCAACGTCGGAGACACAGTTGTCTATCCGCACCACGGCGCAGCAGTCATCGAATCGGTGGAGATGCGCAAGATCAAGGGAGAGGATCGGGAGTATTTGGTACTCCGGGTTGCCCAAGGCGATCTAACGGTGCGTGTTCCCGCGGACAACGTCGATTTGGTCGGAGTTCGTGACGTTGTGAATGCTGAGGGGCTGGACAAGGTCTTCACTGTTTTGCGTCAGCCGTACACCGAGGAGCCCACTAACTGGTCCCGCCGCTACAAGGCGAACCTCGAGAAGTTGGCTTCCGGAGACGTCATAAAGGTCGCCGAGGTGGTCCGTGATCTGTTCCGTCGTGAGCAGGAGCGCGGTCTATCAGCGGGTGAGAAGCGCATGCTGGCCAAGGCCCGCCAGATCCTGGTGAGCGAGTTGGCCCTGGCGGAGAAGACCGACGAGGACAAGGCCGAAGCCATCCTCGACGAGGTCTTGGCTTCCTGACCGTCTCGTCGTGAGCGACGACGTCATTCACGGGCGCGTCGCTGCTCTCGTTCCGGCTGCCGGCAAGGGTGAGCGACTCGGCCCTGGCACTCCCAAAGCTCTGCGTGAAATCGCTGGTACTCCCATGCTCGTTCACGCAGTTAAAGCGCTGTCCGCCAGCCCAGCGGTGGACGTTGTCGTCGTCGCAGCGCCCGCCGAATACATTGAGGACGTTCGCTCCCTGCTGGAGCGGCAGGAGTTCTCTGCGGAGGTGTCGGTCGTTGCCGGTGGTGATTCCCGATCCGAGTCTGTGGCCCGGGCTCTGATTGCCCTACCCCATGATGTGGACGTCGTCCTTGTCCACGATGCTGCCCGTCCACTCGTTCCTGTCGAGATCGTGAGTCGAGTGGTGGGCTCGATCCGTGATGGTCACGCGGCTGTGGTCCCCGTGGTTCCCCTGGTCGACACCATCCGAGCGGTGAATGACGATTCCTCGATAGGGCCGACCGTCTCCCGCGACACCCTTTGCGCCGTTCAGACCCCGCAAGGCTTCACCCGGGACGTCCTGCAACGCGCGCACGCCGAGGTCGATGCCGCGGTTACGGATGATGCCGGCATGGTTGAAACCCTGGGTATCGACGTGCACGCAGTGGAAGGTCACGAAGAAGCTTTCAAAGTCACCCGACCGCTCGATGTCACGTTGGCTGAGGCGGTCATCTCGCGCCGGAGAGCTCGATGACACCGAGTATGCGGGTCGGGCTAGGTACTGACGTTCATGCGTTCGGGGTCGGTCGACCGATGTGGCTGGCCGGACTGTGGTGGGAAGGGCAGGAAGGTCTTGCTGGTCACTCGGACGCCGATGTTGCCGCTCATGCGATCTGCGACGCCGTCTTGTCGGCTTCTGGTCTCGGAGACCTGGGTTCACTTGTAGGTACGGACGATCCGGAGTGGGCAGATGCCTCCGGCATCAGTCTCGTCGCACATGCCGCGGCGACCGTCCGAGAGGCGGGGTTTGCCATCGTGAACGCGTCGGTTCAGGTCATTGGTAATCGTCCGAGGATCGGAAGCAGGCGCCTCGAGGCCCAAGATGTTCTCTCGGCCGCGCTCGGAGCTCCGGTGAGTGTTTCGGGAACTACTACCGATGGTCTCGGGCTCACCGGTCGTGGTGAGGGTGTGGCCGCTATCGCGGTCGCGCTGCTGGTAGCCGGCAACTGAAAGTGTCAGGATTGGGTCATGGTCGCCATCCCCGATGCAGTCAAGCCCTGGTTCGATGCCCCGGAATTCGCGGTCATCGCGACGACGTTGCCGAGTGGTCGCCCGCACCAAGCGGTCGTCTGGGTGACCCGCGATGGCGACGATCTGCTGGTCTCCACCGTTCAGGGACGCCGCAAGCACTTGAATCTGGAAGCCGATCCCCGGTGCAGCGTTGTCGTCTATCCGAAAGACAACCCGTACTCCTACGTGGAGGTCCGGGGCACTGCGGAGGTCGAAGAAGATGGTGCTCGTGAGTTGATCGACCGCCTGTGCAAGGAGTACACCGGGGGCGATCGCTACACCGCCGACGACGGCACCGATAACGTCCGGATCATCCTGCGGATCCATCCCGAGAAGGTCGTCACGCTGATCCGTTAGACCGTCCCACTACTGTCTAACCGTGGTCCTTCGCCTGCACGACACCTCCACCCGCACCGTTCGCGATTTTGTTTCAATCGAACCGAACAAGGTGGGGATGTACGTCTGTGGTGCCACTGTCCAAGGCCCGCCGCATGTCGGACACATCCGAAGCGGTGTCGCCTTCGACATCGTCCGACGCTGGATGATCGCCCGCGGGTACGACGTCACTTACGTCCGCAATGTCACCGATATCGACGACAAGATCCTGCACAACGCCGGTCACGAAGATGTTCCCTACTGGGTCGTGGCGATGCGCAACGAGCGTGCGTTCACCGAGGCCTACGACGTCCTCGGATGCCTTGCGCCAACGTACGAGCCGCGCGCTACCGGTCACATTCCCGAGATGGTGACCTTGATGCAACGGCTAATTGATGCGGGGTTCGGCTACGCCGCCAATGGCGACGTTTATTTCGATGTCCGTGCATTCTCGGAGTACGGATCACTGAGTGGCCAGAAGGTCGACGACATGTTGGCTGCGGACGACGCCGAGGCTCGCGCCAAGCGGGACCCGCGCGACTTCGCGATGTGGAAGGCGGCCAAAGACGGTGAGCCGTTCTGGGACACCCCGTGGGGACCGGGACGCCCCGGCTGGCACATCGAGTGCTCGGCTATGGCACACAAGTACCTTGGTGCGAATTTCGATATCCACGGTGGTGGACTTGATCTCGTTTTCCCGCATCACGAGAACGAGATCGCGCAGTCCAAGTGTGCTGGCGATGGCTTCGCGAACTATTGGCTGCACAACGCCTGGGTGACCACGGCCGGCGAGAAGATGAGTAAGTCGCTTGGCAATTCGCTTCTGGTCTCAGAGGTGGCGCAGCGGGTTCGGCCCATCGAGCTTCGCTACTACCTTGCCGGCGCCCACTACCGCTCGATGCTCGAGTTCTCCGACGAAATGGTCAAGGACGCCGGGCAGGGCTTCCAGCGAATCGAAGGTTTCCTATCGCGGGCGGCCGACGCTCTCCATGAGACGGCTTTCGACGTGGATCCGGCAAACCGTCCCACCGACTTCGATGCTGCGATGGACGACGACATCAACACCCCGCAGGCGATTGCGGTGATCCACGGCGTCGTCCGTGAAGGAAATGCCGCGTTGGCAAGTGGGGATGTTGATACCGCTGGAGCCAAGGCCCGTGCGGTGGTCGCGATGCTCGACGTCCTAGGGCTCAATCCCGCTGACTGGCGTTCCGATGAGCAGGGTGGTCGGCTAGAAGGTGCTGTGGACGCTCTCGTGAAGGTGGTCCTCGAACAACGGCAGGCAGCACGCGAACGCAAGGACTACGCGAGTGCGGATGCGATCCGAGACCAACTGAAATCCGCCGGTATTGAGATCGAGGACACCCCGGAGGGTCCCCGATGGAGTGTGGGTGACCCCGATGGCAGGTAATTCCCAACGTCGTGGCGCGATGCGTAAAGGCTCCAAGAAGGGTTCGAGCGTCGGTTCGGGTGGTCAACGCAAGCAGGGGCTCGAAGGCAAGGGGCCGACACCCAAGGCCAAGGATCGCGGGCACCATCCGGCCGCACGTAAGGCTCGGCGGCAGGCGGCCGCCAAACCGCGCGGGACGCGGTCGGCTACGGGCGACGTCGTGATCGGGCGCAATCCGGTCCTTGAGGCGCTGCGCGCTGGTGTGCCCGCCACGGGCCTCTACCTGCAGGTGCGTGCCGAACCCGACGAGCGTTGGCGGGAATCGATCGCCCTCGCACAGCAGTCCGAAGTCCCGATCTTCGAAGGTTCTCGCGCGGATCTCGATGAACTCGCTCATCTTGGTAACCATCAGGGTCTCGTTCTGACGATCGAGGACTACGAATACGCCGAACTTGATGACATCACCACGGGCAACCTGCTTGTGATGCTCGATGGCATAACTGACACCCACAACGTTGGAGCCATCGCCCGGTCGGCTGCAGCCTTCGGAGCGTGCGGGCTGGTTTTGCCCTCGCGGCGCTCGGCCAGTGTCACGGCTTCTGCGTGGAAGGCGTCTGCCGGAGCGCTTTCGCGCCTTCCCGTCGCGCGTGTGACGAACCTGCGCACATCGCTTGAGTCTCTGCACGAGTCCGGGTGGATGTCCATCGGCCTCGAAGCAGAGACCGACACGACGTTCGCAGACATCGAGGATTCGGTAGCCCAGGACAAGGTCGTCCTCGTCGTTGGATCTGAAGGTCAGGGTTTGTCACGGTTGGTTGCCGAGACGTGCGACTTCCTATTTCGCATTCCGATGGTGCGAGAGCAGGAGTCGCTCAACGCCTCGGTCGCCGCAGGGATCGCATTGAACGCGATCTTCGAACGCCGCTAGTCGCATTTTTGCTATCTGTTCTCCGGCGGCACCACGATTCGCAATTCCGACGTTGCGTCGTCGACATCGCCCGCACGCGCACCGATCACACTTCGTTCATCGGGCTTGGCCACAAGGACAGTCGTGACGTAGCTGTTCACGGCGTCCATGAACGAGACGCTGTGCCCAGCCTGCTCGGACATGAACCAACGGTGCTCGAGGATCTCGTGGAAGATCTCTGCAGGTTCCATTCGCAGTCGCAGATCCGGCGGGACGGCAGCCATCGCTTGCTCGAAGCGCTCGGAAACCCATTGATGTGCTGCGATCTCTTCGTCTTCAGGCCCTAGTCCGATCTTTACCCGGTAAGAGTCGAGATCGTTTAGTAGGCGCCGGGCCTGGTTCTCTTCGACATCGAGTCCGGTGAGTCGAATAAGTCGACGCGAGTGATGACCGGCGTCGACGACCTTGGGCTGCACCGTCATGTGTTCGCCGTCGTCGGAAGTGATGACCTGCAACTCCGCGAAGTCAAAACCGAGATCGTTGAGTCGACGCATGCGCGCCTCGAGTGGGTAGCGATCATCGCGAGTGAAGTCGATGGGGCTCGTAATCTCATTCCACAATGAGTTGTAGCGAGTTCGAAGGCTGACACCGATGACGATCGGATCGATGTCCGGCTGGAGCTTGTCTCCGGCTTGCAGGTCCATTAGTTCACCGGCCACATTCGTTGCCGCAGTTTCGAGGTCGTAGTCGCGTTGGCCGCTGGTCAACGTCGTGTGGAGTTCACCGGTTTCGGCATCGACGAGGTAAGCGGCGAATGCCCCCGCATCGCGTCGGAACAGCGTGTTGGACAGCGAACAGTCATTCCAGGAAAAGCCGGTGAGATGGAGCTGCACGAGCAGTACAGCCAAAGCATCGAGCAGCCGCTCCGCGGTCTCCGATCTCAAGGTGGACGAGAACAGTGCTCGATACGGCAGCGAATACTGAAGATGCCGAGTGATCAAGGCCGCCGGTAGCACTTCTCCATCGGTACTGATTCGATCGCTCACGACGGCAACGGGTTCGACTGATGGGACGTCCCGTCGGTTCAAATCCGTCAGGAGCCGATACTCCCTCTCGGCGAGTTCGAGTTCAACTTCCTTGATCGCGTAGACGATGCCGTCGAGGCGTACGAACCTGACGATATGTCGAGAGATACCGCGGGGTAGTGCAACGACGACGTCCTCGGGCCACGATTCCAGCGGTGTGTTCCATGGCAGGAACGCGAGCTGGGGCTCTGCCGCCACTCCGATCATCTTCACGACGCAAGGTTCCCAGACATCACGGCCGACACAATCTCGAGCGTGCCGAATGTTGATTAGCGGGCCGAAGGCTTATTCAGCTATCCGTGGGACACTCGCTACATGGACCTGCAAGGAACCACGGTCAGGGCGATGCTCAACAGGGGAATCGACCATTTGCAAGATTGCCCTCGGTGGGCGCCATCGCTTTGAGCACCATGAAGACCTTTGGGATTTCGCAGGGCAGGTCGCTGAATGGCTGAGTCGGCAGTAGTCATCGGTGCCGGAATCAGCGGTCTGTCGGTCGCGGACTCCCTGATCCGTGAGGGACACACAGTCACAGTTTTCGAAGCGAGGGATCGTGTTGGCGGCCGGCTCCTAGGGTCGCCGCTCGACCTTGGGGCTTCATGGTTTTGGCCCGGTGAACATCGAGTACCTGCACTCGCGCGGCGGTTAGGAATCGAGACGTTCCATCAGTACCGAGACGGCGACGCGGTCATCGACGATCTCACCGGCGTGCAGCGTTACCCGGGCAATCCGATCGACGTTCCCGCGTTTCGCTTTGTCGGTGGATCAGCAACCTTGGCTGCAACCCTCGCTGATCAACTGCCTCAAGGTGTCGTGCGCTTGGAGCAGCCTGTGCACCGAATTACCGAAGACTCGACGGTCGTTACCCAAGATGACGAGTGGCGTGCGAATCATGTGGTGATCGCACTCCCACCGGCTCTCGCGGTGCGCGCGATCGACCTCCCGAAGTCCCTACCGCACGAACTCATCGATGTCGCAGCCCGCACGCCCGTGTGGATGGGGGACTCAGTCAAGGTTGTGGCGCTGTTCAGCGAACCGTTCTGGCGTCGAGAAGGCTTTGCCGGTGCGGCGATGAGCCGGCGCGGTCCGCTGGCCGAGATCCATGACATGTCGGGACCGGGCGGCGAGCCAGCGGCGTTGTTTGGTTTCGCGCGCGCCGCGTCGATGCACTCGGAAGTGGAGAACGAAATCCGCGAGCAAATTCGCCGCATGTTCGGTGAACGAGCCGCATCCCCTAGCGAGATCCTCATTCAGGACTGGAGCCGCGAGCGATGGACTGCGGTATCTGGCGCCGCTGAATCGCCGGAGTACGGACTGTTCGGGCATCGCGTCTATCGAGAACCGACCCTGAGTGGTCGTCTGCACTGGTCGTCCACCGAGACGGCATCGACCTTCGCAGGTCACATCGAAGGAGCATTGGTGGCCGCCGAGCGGACTGTCGCAGCCATCAGCGGCGCTCAGTCAAATCTGAGCTAACGTGACGAGCCCCCGGTCAGGATTGAACTGACGACCTACCGCTTACAAGGCGGTTGCTCTACCACTGAGCTACAGGGGCGTGGTGCGCGTCGAGTGTACGGGAGCCTTGCGACCGCCTCATCCGTCCTATTCGAGCAAGTAGCCTCGTAGCGAGGCAGTCGTTGCGGGTCCCGAATGAAGGGTCGTGAGTTCGTGATCGGTTGGCACGTCCCGGAGTACCAGCCGGGTTTGCCCTGGTGGCCTCTAGTCGTCGTGCTCGTAGCCCTCGTCGTTATTAATATCGTCAACAATCGAGTGGCTCCACAGTCCCACTATCTGCTCTGGGCCTTTGCCGGCTCCGTGGTGCTTATCGCGATCGGCCTACTCGATGGCAACTCATTTACCGACATGGGGCTCGGCTGGTGGTTTTACCTGTCGGGCTTCATCTGGGCGGCCGCGTCAATCGGGATAGTCACGGCGTTTTACGTGGTCGGAAGCATTTTCCGAAAGACAAGGCAGGCGTTTGAAGACGAAAGCATCGGGGCTCTTTCCGGTGGCCGGCTTGCGTTCCAAGCGTTAGTCGAAGTGCCGTTCGGCACCGTGCTGTTGGAGGAGATCGCCTTTCGAGCGGTCTTGTTTTCAATGCTCGCGCGGAGGTTTGGCGTGGTGTGGGCGCTGGTCATCTCCTCCGTGCTGTTCGGCATTTGGCACGTGCTTCCGAGTATCGGAACTCATGAGAAGAACCCGGCGCTGGGATCGGTCGTGGGCAGTGGCCTGCGCGCGAACATCCTGACTGTTGCAGGAAGTGTGCTTGTGACGACTGTGGCGGGTGTGATTTTTGCGCTCATGCGGATCGTCTCGGGCAGCGTGATCGCGCCGATGGGCCTGCACTGGGCTACCAATGGGCTGGGCTACGGCTTCAGTTGGGTGATCCTGCGGAGCCGGGTTCGTAGGGGTGAATGACACCGATGGCATTTAGGTCATACGATGGCGATCACCTTCCCCTCGAGAGTGGCGGTGCCATTTTCGAAGACCGGTCCGACATACAACGTGCCGATCAACCCGACAGTGGGTTGACCGCGAAGGAGCGCCCCATGGATGCTGTCCGCCTCGATAGTGAAGCGGCAGGAAACAACTTGAGCGAACGCGATCGCCAGATTCTCGAATTCGAGCGTCAGTGGTGGAAGTACGCGGGCGCCAAAGAGCAGGCGATCCGCGATCTGTTCGACATGAGCGCTACGCGGTACTACCAGATCATCAATTCCCTCATCGACAATCCCGATGCGCTGGCCTTCGATCCGATGCTGGTTAAGCGGCTTCGACGGATGCGCGCTGCGCGTCAGCGGGCCCGTTCGGCTCGCCGCCTCGGCGTCGAGGTGACCGGGCGCTAGAGGCGCGTGAGCGTCCTCCCCCGATCTTTGGTGACCGCTGCCGCGGTCGCCCTCTCACTCGTAGTCTCTTTCGGGCTGACGACAACCTTGGCACCGTTACCTGCGGCTGCCGCCGATCGGGACATCGTCGTGTGGGTCCCTAAGGGCTATAAGAAGGCTGTGCGCGCGGCACTGCCTGCAGAGGTCGATGGTCATCGCGTAAAGGTGCTCGTGAGAGCAATGGCCGACCTTGACGAGAGATTGCTGGCCGGAGACCCCGTCGATTCGCCGGACATCGTGCTGATCGATGCTGCGCGCACCGGTGACCTCGCGAGCGCCGCCCTGCTAGCACCGATCGAATTAAAGCGCGGTACAACACGGGCGTTGTCCCAGGCGGGCCTGGATGGATTCCGCTACGGCTTCAACACCTACGGCGTCCCCATGCAGGTTACGAATGTCGCGCTCGTGACTAACGCCGATCTGGTTCCGGAAGCTCCGAAGACCTTCCGCAAATTGCGAAGAACGGCGTTGACATTGGAACGTGAAGGTGTTGTGTCGATGCCTCTTGCGCTGGGGCAAGAACCGAGTGACGCGGCTTCCCAGGCTCTCTATCCGTTGTTTGCTGGACTCGGTGGATTCGTGTTCGGGACCAATGCCGGCGGCAGCGTGGACCCGACCAAGGTCGGCATTAACAATGCCGCGTTCCAGAACAACTCCGATCGCATCGATACCTGGAATTCGACCGGGCTCATGGACTCGTCGATTACGACTCAAGAGGCACGAGAGGCTTTTCTGGCTGGGGAAGCACCGTTTTGGATCACCGGGCCGCAGGACATTCCAGCTCTCTCCGAAGTCGACTTTCGCTACCGGATCTCAGCCGTGCCGAGGATTGTGAAAGGCGAGCAGACCTCGCCTTTGGTCCGTGCCACGGGGTTCGCGATCACGACCTTCGCTCGCCAGCACGACGTTCTGGCAGAAGCCCGCTCGCTCGTCGAGGCCGTGGCTCCTGGAGCCGCAGCGCAGCGCGGCTTCTATGAGTCATCCCCTGCTATCGGGCTTCCGGCGAACAAGAACACTGCGTCAAAAATCCCCAATCGCCAGCTGATCGCCTTCGGCGCTGCGGGACAGCAGGGCGTCGCTCACCCCAATATCGGTCAGTGGTCCCGGGCGCAAGTGGCGCTACTTGGAGCCTGGCGTCAGAGCACCCGAGGGTCCGAGGCCTCGCCTCCTTCGGTACCGGCCGAGCAGTCCTTCGGAGCTGCCCGGGCGGCGGTTCGGCAGGGTTCGGCCTAACAGATTTGAGGGCTTCGGGGATCCCAGGGTGATTTGCACTCTCCGGGGGTGAGTGCTAACTTTTGCTTTAGCACTCGACACCCGAGAGTGACAACTTTCCACTCGGACGTTCCGGAGGAACAGACCCCCATGTCAAAGATGATTGCATTCGATGAGGAGGCCCGGCGGTCCCTCGAGCGCGGCATGAACGTGCTCGCCGACGCCGTGAAGGTCACCCTGGGCCCCAAGGGCCGTAACGTCGTTCTCGAGAAGAAGTGGGGCGCACCCACCATCACGAACGACGGTGTTTCCATCGCCAAGGAGATCGATCTCGAGGATCCCTACGAGAAGATCGGCGCCGAGCTCGTCAAGGAGGTCGCCAAGAAGACGGACGACGTCGCTGGCGACGGCACCACCACCGCGACCGTTCTCGCCCAGGCGCTCGTGCGCGAGGGCCTGCGCAACGTTGCTGCCGGTGCGAACCCAATGGGTCTCAAGCGCGGCATCGAGAAGGCCGTGGACGTCGTCGCCGAGGAACTCCTCTCGATGGCGAAGGACGTTGAAACCAAAGAGCAGATTGCCTCCACCGCTGCCATCTCCGCAGGTGGCGACGCTGAGGTCGGCGAACTCATCGCTGAGGCGATGGACAAGGTCGGCAAGGAAGGCGTTATCACTGTTGAGGAAAGCCAGACCTTCGGCCTCGAGCTCGAGCTCACCGAGGGTATGCGCTTCGACAAGGGCTACATCTCGCCCTACTTCGTAACTGACGCCGAGCGCATGGAGACCGAGCTCGAGGATCCGTACGTCCTCATCGTGAACTCCAAGATCTCCTCGGTGAAGGACCTCGTTCCGGTCCTAGAGAAGGTCATGCAGTCCGGCAAGCCGCTGATGATCATCGCCGAGGATCTCGAAGGTGAAGCCCTCGCGACCTTGGTCGTCAACAAGATCCGCGGTACTTTCCGCTCTGTTGCGGTCAAGGCTCCGGGCTTCGGCGATCGTCGTAAGGCCATGTTGCAGGACATAGCGATCCTGACCGGCGGCCAGGTTATCTCCGAAGAGGTTGGCCTGAAGCTGGAGAACGCCACGCTCGACCTGCTTGGTCGCGCCCGCAAGGTTGTCGTCACCAAGGACGAGACCACCATCGTCGAGGGTGCTGGTGACGCAGAGCAGATCCAGGGTCGCGTGAACCAAATCCGCACCGAAATCGACAACTCCGATAGCGACTACGACCGCGAGAAGCTGCAAGAGCGCCTGGCCAAGCTGGCCGGCGGTGTTGCGGTCATCAAGGTCGGTGCAGCTACCGAGGTCGAGCTCAAGGAGCGCAAGCACCGCATCGAGGACGCTGTTCGCAACGCGAAGGCTGCCGTTGAAGAGGGCATCGTCGCCGGTGGTGGCGTTGCGCTGATCCAGGCCATGAAGGCTGCCGATTCGAAGATCGAGGCGCTCGGTCTCGTCGACGAGCAGGCTGTCGGTGCGAACATCGTTCGCCTGTCGGTCACGGCTCCGTTGAAGCAGATCGCCGAGAACGCCGGACTCGAAGGTGGAGTGGTGGTCGAGAAGGTTCGCGAACTTCCCGCGGGCCAGGGCCTTGACGCAGCCACCGGTGAGTACGTCGACATGATCGCCAAGGGCATCATCGACCCGGCCAAGGTGACCCGCTCTGCGCTGCAGAACGCGGCCTCCATCGCGGCCCTGTTCCTCACCACCGAGGCAGTCGTGGCTGACAAGCCCGAGCCTGCTCCGGCGATGCCGGCCGGTGGCGGCGACATGGGAGGTATGGACTTCTAGGAAGTCTTACCTACTCACACCCTTTCCGAGCGAAGGGCGGCTCCCACGCGGAGCCGCCCTTCGTCATGTTTGTGGGATGTGATCGTCTGAGACGCGACCGGATGTGATTAATACGATGACGACGACGACGCTCTCGACCCCCCAGATAATCAGGGTCAATGTTGGATCCACGAAAGAGAAAAGCGCGGCGATGACAGCAAGGATAGGCACGAGCACAAGGTGGTGAACTGCTCGTCGCGACCAGTGAGGATCGCGACTTTCCGTAAGGGCCTGGTCTTTTTCCGCGCTGTGTATAAACCAACCGAGGATGAGCGAGTTCAGACCGATGACCATCGCGAAGATCTGCAAGCTCAAGGTCTCATTGAGGTCGTAGACGCTTATGAGGTTGGCACTGAAGGGAACCAGCGAGATGGATCCAAGAAACAGCATATTGATCAAGAGTATGTGAGAACTTGCTCGAATCAGTGATGCTGCGGTGTCATGCTGGATGAACCACAAACGAGCCAGCACTGCAAAACTGATGATCCACGCCAGGAATGGATGCCAGTCGGTGACGAAGATTTGCTGCAGCGTGAGGGTGTCGGGAGGCGGGTCCGGCAGTTTGAGTTCGAGAACGAGCAGTGTCAGCGCGATGGCAAAAACTCCGTCGGTGAGAGCCCCTAGTCGCTGGGGAGGATAGAAACGCCGGGTCCTGGCCATGGACGTATCTTGCACGCATCTTCTTCCCGTTTGGCACAGTTACCCCATGACGCAGACATGGGCCGTTGGTCAGATGGATGGTGCGGAGGTTCGACTGCGAAGTGCGCAGGGCTCGGGGTTCATGGATCTTGATGTCACTGCACCAGTGCGAGCAGGCCAACTCCGCCTTGCGGGTGATGATCTCCACTTGGACCTAACCATCGCTTTGGACAAAATCAAGACGGGCAACTTCCTTACCGAGCATGCAGCGAGAGCATTCATAGCGGGCTATCGGGCACACGACCTGATCTACGCAGGTTCCGGTGTGAAGAGACCCTCTGCCGCAAGCATCATGGGACCAGCGAAAGCCGGTTCAATCGATGTGGATATCGAACTGGTCGTGACCCCCATCGGAGATGGCTGGCACTCTATGAGCGAGATCGAGCTTGTCGGGAATGCAGGATTTGGGAGCGTCCACATTCCCATCCCCGGTGTGGGCACCGTCGATGATCTGGTCGTCGATATCGATGCCCGTCTCCTTGTCACGTCTCTGCGTTCTTAGCTCCAATGACTCGGTCCCTGCTTCTTTGGCAAGGACCGAGTCTTGTGGGAGAACCCGATTACGCACTTCTACTAATCGGGACTTTGTGGGTCTCCTCCATCGGTTGCTTCATCGGGACACAGACTTCGAGGATTCCGTCTTGGTAGGAGGCCTTGATGTCGTCGCTGGTAGATCCGCTCGGCAGGCTGAGAGTTCGCATGAAGCGTCCATAGAAGAACTCCGATCGCTGATCGGACTCCTGGTGCTCCTCGCGCT
>JAURQC010000090.1 GCA_030836325.1 Candidatus Nanopelagicales bacterium | reverse complement strand
TCCTGTGTTTGATCCTGTGGCACGCGCAGGGCGAGCGCGTTCCCCATGGGCATTGCCTCACCACCGCGGACGACCACCATCGAGCGGATCATCTCCTCCAGAGGTGCCGCAACCTGAGCATCTCGAGCTGCTTGGCCGAGGAACACCATCCGAACGAACCACCGCGGACCGTCGACGCCACAAAATCGTGCCGGTTGTGCCTTGCCGTCTTGGGCAGTCACCTGCGCCCGCAGCTCGGTGCCAAAAGTTCCCTGCACTTCCTCCACCAAGCCACCGGACTTGTTGATGGACGACTTGATCTGTCCGCGGATTTCATCCCACATCCCGGCGGTACGGGGTGCTGCATACGGCTGAATCTGCACAGCGGATGTGTTGGTCACAAGACTCAATTGGGAGACCGAGCCACTGGACGGATCTGCTTGAACCTGGATGCGGATGTCTGGACGTTGCGGCACGAGAAGGGCGCCGAGATCGATACGCATCTCGTTTGGGTAGTCCTCATCGGCATCCCAGGGGCCGTTCGCACGATCGCTGCCTTCCACCCGGGAATCGCGATCAAGCGGCTGCGGATCTACCTCCGACGTGTCGTGTTCCGAAGCGTCCGGGCCATCAGCCTCCGCTTTTGCGGACGCGAGCCCATCGTCCTTGCGGCGTCCGAAAAGACCCACACCTTCTCCTTCTAAATTCCGAGCCGACCACCCGCCGATCAGGAGACCACGCTACCGGCCGCTTGATCCGAACCCTCCGGAGCCACGGCCTGAACTCGGCAACTCACTGACTTCGCACCACTCGATGTCTTCAACCCGCTGGACGAGAAGTTGTGCGATCCGATCGCCGCGCTCGATGTGGACGTCAGTGCTTGAATCGGTATTCAGACCGATGACACAGATTTCGCCGCGGTACCCAGCATCAACAGTTCCCGGAGAGTTCACCAACGTAAAACCCGACCGCGCAGCCAAGCCGCTTCGAGGATGGATCAACGCGACGAACCTCGGCGGCAAGGCAATAGCGATTCCTGTGGGGATCATGCCTCGCTCACCTGGTCCAAGAACCACCGACGTACGTGCCCGTAGATCCCAGCCCGCATCGCCGGGATTTCCTCGGCTTGGCGCCGGCAGTTGCGGGTCTAGCCGATGCAACAGCACCCGCACGCCTCTCGCCGATTCGCGCGCCTCTTGGCTCATCTCCGATTCGCGAGCCTCTTGGCTCATCTCCGATTCGCGCGCCCCCCGGCTCATCACGGATTCACCTGAATCCCCGGTGATCCAAATGCCGGTCCCCCACTGGCTCGATCGGCTATGGCTTGTTCGACGTGCTCGGGATTCCCATGGGATGTGAAGTGCTCGATGGGAACTTGAACAAAGATTGCTCGTGCCGAAACAGCCAGTCGATCGCCAATCAGAGCCTCACCCGACATGTAGATGCGTCTACCGGCAGCACCGTCGATGCGGGCCCTCATCACCAATTCTGTTCCCACCGGCACTGGGCGTCGAAAGTCGCATTCCAGGTGAGCGGTCACGGCGGGCTCGTCCAGCAGCCAATTGAGGGATCCAAGTACTTCGTCCATTGCGGTTGTCAAGAGACCACCGTGGGCCAGTCCCGGTGATCCTTGGTGTAGTTCGGAGACGAGGAATTTCCCCTCGGTCGTGAGTCCCTCCCCGGCTACCAGATTCATGTGGAGCCCCGAGGGGTGATCCTTTCCGCATCCGTAGCACCAGCGATAGTGACTGGGGATCTTGGTGCCAGGCGCCGGGGCGTTGGCCGCCCGATCTGGCATCGAGGCCGTTTCAGGAACGCTGTTGTCGCTGCCGGGCACTCGATCAGTTTGCGCTGATTTATTCATTGCTCCGGACCATACTGCGCGGTCGCGCTGCAGCGCGTAGACACCATGAGGACAATGAACCAGATGGCTGCCAATAGTTACCGCGAGCGCCTGCTGCCAGGTGTGGGCTGGATCGCGTTGCTTGTCGGCTTCGTGGCGATGGTTGCAGTCGCGTACGCAGCAGCTCTCGGAACACTCATCGGACTGGTGGTCTTCGTTGGCGGAGTGCTACTCGTACTCGTGTCAGTTGCCCGTACTGCGCCGGTGATTTGTGTTGACGATCAGGGAATCTGGATCGGGGCCACGCACCTTCCAAGTAACGCCATCGGGGCCACGCGCATCCTGACCAGCGCAGAACTCGATGCAGCCCGCAGAGGACACGATGTCGATATCGGCATGACCGCTTACATGGTTCAGCCGCCATGGAGCCCTCGGAAAGCCGTTGCAGTGGCAGTAGCAGATGGCAGCGACCCGCACTCAGCTTGGCTCATAGCCAGTCGTCGACCAGAGCAGCTGCGACAGGCCGTTGCCGACCACCGCACGAATCGCGACGCCTAGCAGCAGCAGAAACCTTCAAGAGGGCATCCGCCCTGGCGTTCTGCGAACGCGTACGCCATGGTTGTGCCATGAGCGAGCACGCACAGACACTGGACAAAACCGATGCTGCACCGAGCAAGGCACCCGTGGCGACGATCGTCGCTCCTGTCGTTGCCTTCGGAGCAACCTTCGTCGCCCGCAAGGCCCTTTCGTCGGCCTACCGGGCCGCGACCGGGACTGACGCTCCGTCCAACAACGACCGATCGGTCCCGCTCGGCAAAGTAATCGCGTGGGCGGCAATCAGCGGTGCTACGGCCGCTGTGATCGAGGTTGTCGCCTTCAGGGCGGCCGCGCGCTTCTTCGGCGAATAGGCGGGGCCATGCGGACAAAGTCCGTGGCGGCCGAACTCTAGGCGCAGTCCTTGCAGATCGGCCCGCCTTTGCCCTCGTGATCGAGCTGGCTGCGGTGGTGCACCAGGAAACAAGACATACAGGTGAATTCATCTGACTTCTTGGGAACGACTCGCACGGTGAGGTTCTCGTCGGAGAGATCTGCTCCTGGTAGTTCCAAGTTTTCGGCGAGCTCGGCTTCGTCGACATCGACAGCGGATGCGGTCTTTTCCGCGCGCCGCGCCTTCAACTCCTCGAGGCTGTCCTCGGCGAGTTCCTCGTCTGTCTTACGAGGGGCGTCGTAATCGGTAGCCATGGTGGGCTGCCCTCCTTAAAGCCGGTACTTGCGCGCAGATTGTGCCCTATGTCCTCGGGTATCACCTGCCGACCCCCTGGTGCATGTCGCGTGCGTTCGCTCACAGCGTGACAATGGCGCCATGGCTCTCTACGCACTCGGGGACAAAACCCCAGACATCGACCCTTCGGCGTTCGTTCATCCGGACGCGGTCATCATCGGAGATGTCCGTGTTGGGCCCGAATCTTCCATCTGGCCCACCGCCGTCCTGCGGGGTGACCACGGTCAAATCATCATCGGGGCACAGACCTCCATCCAGGACGGCACCGTCATCCACTGCACCGCAGACTTGGATACGACTGTGGGTAATCGATGCGTCGTTGGGCACAACGCGCATCTTGAAGGATGCGCTGTCGAAGACGACAGCCTTGTCGGCTCAGGCTCGGTGTTGTTGCACCGTGTACATATCGGTCCAGGCTCCCTTGTCGGTGCGGGTGCGGTGGTCTCGCCGGGCACCGTGGTAGCGCCTGGTGCCCGCGCCCTAGGCGTACCCGCTCGAGTCACCAAAGGCGTGGTCGACAAAGCCGAGTTTGCCGGCAGCGTCGAAACCTACGTGCGCAACGCGCGTTGGTACAACGCAGAATTGCGCCGTCTGGACTGACGTTCAAAGGGCGTGGCCTACATCCCGCAATCCGTCAAGGCCTCGCGGAGCGCATCGAAGATGCCCGGCACAGCTACAACGAACGTACCGACATCACTGGGGTCGCCTACGTGCTCGATGACAGCTCCGGCTTCTTGGACGATAACCAAACCGGCTGCGACGTCCCAGGGATTCAAGTTCCGTTCGTAGTAGGCGTCAGTGCGCCCAGCCGCCAACCAGGTGAAGTCAACAACGGCGCATCCGGTTCTACGTATATCCCTCACCCGAGTAATGAGCGACTGAACAACGCGAGCTTGATCGGCCCGAAGTTCCGAGGAGTAGCCGAAGCCCGTCGCCACCATGGCCTGACCTAGGCTTTCGCAAGAGCGAACGGTCATGCGCTCCCCGATGTCTCCCACGATTCGCCAGGCTCCTCTTCCGCGAATACCAACAAATCCTTCACCGCTTTCGGGGGTGAAGATGACACCCACCACGGTTTCACCGAGATCTGCATCCTCCGCGGCGACGGAAACACCCCAGAGCGGGATTCGATACAGATAGTTCACGGTCCCGTCGAGCGGGTCGACCACCCATCGGATACCGGTGCTGGAATCCTTATCGGCTCCCTCTTCCCCGAGCATCCCATCACCTGGGCGTTCTCCGAGCAGCCTCTCATGAAGCAGATGTTCGGCTGCCTTATCCATGGAGGTCACGACATCCGTCGGAGTGGATTTCGTTTCGACTGTCAAGGCATCGGGGCGTTGCGTGAGCAGGAAAGCACCGGCCTCGGTTGCAGCACGCCAGGCGAGGTCGGCTAGTGGGTGCAAATCCAAAATCTCCGGCAGTGTTCGAAACGTTGCAGAGGTCGACGTACCCATAAATGCCCCTCGTCAATTTCGTCCGGCAATGACGTTTGCCCGACGTGGAACCGTACCGGCCACTGGTTCGCGGCAAATATGCGGCGGTCCGCGATAGCCTCGCGATTTATGAACCCTGGCAGCGCCACCGGATTTCGTCATGCGCTGAGACAACCGGGTGTGGCGACGTTCACCTCCGCTGGTCTAATCGCCCGATTGCCGCTGGCAATGATTGCACTGGCCACCGTCCTGCTGGTCAGTAACGTCACTGGGTCGTACGCCTATGCGGGTGCTCTAAGCGCCTTATTTGCGCTCACCGCGGCTCTCGTCAGCATTGCTACGAGTCGGTGGGCGGACTCCATCGGCCAGACCTCGGTGCTGCGGCTACTGGGGATCACCCACAGCCTGCTGATCGTTGCGTTTACGGTGTCGATCATTCGTAGTTTCCCGGCTGCGGCGCAGGTTACCTTGGTCGTCGCTGCTGGCGGAACATCACCCGCAATCGGTTCTTACGTGCGAGCTCGCTGGGCGGCACTATCCACCGATTCATCCATCGCACGGATCGGTTTCGCGTGGGAGAGCATCCTGGATGAGGTCATCTTCACCGTGGGCCCACTCGTCACAACCTACGCGGCCTTCGCCGTTGGATTTTCGGCTCCGTTATGGATTGCTGCCGGGTGTGTTGCAGTGGGCTCGATGTGGCTTGCAGCAGCGAAATCCACCACACCCGCTCCGCACCCAACGACCGATCGAGGCATGTCCTTCAGTCGAGTTGTTCGTTCCCCTGGGCTGCGGCCGATCGTCTTGTCCGCACTGGGGCTCGGAACGCTGTTCGGCTCACTCGATGTGGGCATCGTCGCCTTCACCGCCGAACAGGGAAACGGCAC
>JAURQC010000089.1 GCA_030836325.1 Candidatus Nanopelagicales bacterium | reverse complement strand
GGAAGGGCACCGTACGGTTGTCTTCAGTTAGCGGGTAGTCAGTGCTCGTGGCGTCAGGAAAGTAGAGGTCGATGGTTCGCACGCTAGTCGTCACCAACGATCTTCCGCCGCGGCCCGGTGGAATCCAGACCTTCGTGCACGAGATCGTGCGCCGTCAGGATCCGTCATCGGTGGTTGTGCTCGGCCCTCAGGAGGCAGGAAGTGCTGCCTTTGATGCTAGCGCGGGCTATGAGATCCATCGGCATAACGGCCCGATCATCCCGACCCCGGGAGTCGCCCGGCGGATCAGGGAAGTCGCGGCAGGAACTGGTGCCGAGCAGGTGATGTTCGGATCGGGCATGCCCAACGGGCAGTTGATCCCCTTCCTTCGTCGCGCAGGCCTGCCCACAGCTGTCGTCATTACTCACGGGAACGAGGCGGGGTGGGCGCAACTGCCCGGTGGGCGGGTTCTGGTGCAGCCACTTAATGGCGCTCAACACGTGACCTACCTTGGTTCCTTCACGCACCGCATCCTCAGCAAGTACGTCGGTCCGGAATCGCGCTTGTTTCGCTTGCCCCCCGGTGTTGACATCGACATTTTCCACCCCGGGAGCGGAGGCGTGAGCTTCCGGGAGAAATGGGGCATCGGCAGCCGATTCGTCATCGGCACGGTCACCCGACTTGTGCCGCGCAAGGGTGTTGACGTGCTCATCCGCGCGCTGCCGTACGTCCAACGCGTGGTTCCGGACGCCGTGGTCCTCGTCGCCGGCGACGGACCGCGGCTGCCCGAACTCAACGAACTCGCCCGGACACTCGCAGTCGAGGACTCGGTTGTCTTCACAGGTTCGGTCAGTGACGACGAACTTCCCGCCACGTACGACGCCATGGACGTCTTCGCACTTCCCACCCATACCCGCAAGCTCGGTGTGGATGTGGAGGGATTGGGCATCGTTTTCCTGGAGGCCTCTGCGACCGGCGTACCGGTACTGGTTGGCCGCAGCGGGGGTTCTGTCGATGCTGTGCAACCAGGGATCACGGGTGAGTTGATCGGGCTAGATCCGGCATCGATCGCCGCCGAGATCGTCGAATTGGCAAATGATGACGCCCGACGTGCGGCGATGGGCTCAGCAGGGCGGCAGTGGATGATCGATGAGTGGCAATGGAGTGAACGAGCGGCGAGCGTGACCCGGCTTCTGCAGGCAGACTGAGAGTGTGACCACCGCCGTCCACTCCGCAGCTCCGGGCTTCGCCGATCTGAGGCGAATCGTCGATGGCGGCCAAGTTCTCGTGTTGACCGGCGCCGGTTGCTCGACGGCGTCCGGGATCCCGGACTACCGCGGTCCCAACGGCGCGTTCACCCGCGGGCACCAGCCGATGACCTATCAGCAATTCCTGCGTGATCCAGAAGGGCGCCGTCGCTATTGGGCCCGGGGCCATGTCGGCTGGACGCGTTTCGCCGCTGCCCGCCCCAATAGAGCCCATCTCGCGATAGCGGGGCTGGAGGATCACGGAGCGGTGACGGGGGTTATCACCCAGAACGTCGATGGACTCCACCAAGCCGCTGGTTCGCGAGAGGTGATCGACCTGCATGGTCGACTGGACCGGGTTGTGTGTTTGACGTGTGATGCCATCGAATCTCGCGAGAGCGTGCACCGCCGTCTCACCGAAGCAAATCCTGAACTCGTCGTCGATACGGACACAATCAACCCCGACGGTGACGTCGATCTGGAGGACGAAATCCTGGCGCGATTCACGATGGTCTCGTGTCAAGCGTGCGAGGGAGATTTGAAGCCGGACGTTGTCTACTTCGGCGAGACCGTTCCTGCCGATCGTGTCCGTGCGTCCTACGAGTGGGTTGATGACGCACGAGCCCTACTGGTGGTCGGATCCTCCCTGACCGTGTACTCGGGGCGGCGCTTCGTCATCCATGCGCACAAGCTCGGCATCCCGGTAGTGATCGTCAATGCAGGTGAGACGAGAGCCGAGGAGCTTGCAACGGTTCGCATCAATGATGACGTCTGCGATGTGCTGGAGTCCCTCCTCGAATAGGAAGGTGCCGGGGCTATCACGTGACCCCGGCACTTCCGATTAGTGAATTCAGGCCCAGCGACCCTTGCCTTGCCCGCGGGCTTTACCCCAGCCTTTTCCTTCGCCTTGACCTTGCCCGGAGACATCACCATCGGCGAGCGCGGTGAACGCCGCGAGGTGACGCTGCGATCCGTTCAGTAGGTTGGTGAAGACTCGCTCGATATCGGCTGGCTGTCCGGCGTCGATAGCGGCCTGCAGATCCGCGATGTCGAGCTCCTCGATCGCGATTCCGACTTGCGCAGCCTCATTCAAGGACTCACTGCCTTGCGCGACCATGTCGTCGTACATTGCCTGGAACACCGGATCGTCGAACTCGCCTACCGCATCTCCGACCGTCGGGTCTGCGACGTCGTACGTATCAAGCAGCGTTCGCACAGCATCTTGGTGGCGCACCTCGCTTGCCGCGATGCGATCGAAAGTGGGGACGTCGTACATGTCTCCCAAGGTCACGTAGACATCGTGCGCAACCTTCTCCTCGGCCACCATTGCCTGCAGGAGATCAGCTGTGGCCGGATCCGTGTCGGCCTGCACGGAAGTTGCGACGAGCAGCGACGCAGGAAGTGCCAGCGCAGCAGCGGTCACTCCCACCAGCATGCGTCGGGTGGTTTTCGTATTCATGATGCCCTCCTCGTCCATGTCCGTTTGTGGACAAGACCTTTGTCTCACGGACATATACGGGGAATGTTCCGCGAATATCAAGAAGAGGTAAGGAGCACGAATCGCGATAGGCAACTGCCGGTTGGCGGGACTTTCGCCAATGCCTGTCTGGGACGAAAGGCCCGTCTGTCAGCCGGAGAGTGCGGCGACGACCTTCTTGTTGCCGTCCTTGTAGGCCGATAGGAATCCGACACCGCCGGTGAGCTTCATTTCCTTGTCATCCTGGCGAAGATCGATGTGTTCCGCGGCTCCGAACTTTC
>JAURQC010000088.1 GCA_030836325.1 Candidatus Nanopelagicales bacterium | reverse complement strand
CGCGCGAGGTGGAGGTCAAGGATCCGGACAGACTCGTGTGGCTGTCCCAGACCACGCTGTCGGTCGATGAGACGCTGGAGACGGTCGATGTGCTGAAGGGCCGCTTCCCCAATCTGATGAGCCCGCCGAGTGATGACATCTGCTACGCGACCCAAAATCGCCAGGTGGCGATCAAGGAGGTAGCCCAGGGCAGCGATGTGGTGATCGTGGTCGGCTCGGGCAACTCCTCGAACTCGGTGCGACTGGTCGAAGTGGCCCTCGAGGCCGGTGCTGGGAGTGCCTACCGGGTGGATGCGGCTTCGGAGATCGATCCGGTGTGGCTCGAGAACGCGACCACCGTGGGGGTCACCAGCGGAGCTTCGGTCCCGGAGATCTTGGTCGAGGAGGTCCTCGCCTATCTCGCGGAGCGTGGTTTCGGCACCGTCGAGGAGGTACAGACCGCCGAAGAGACCCTGGTCTTCGCACTGCCTCCGGAGTTGCGCCGCGACATGAAGGCGGCTGCTTCAGCTGAAGCGTCGTCGTAGCGCAACGATCACCAAGGCGGCGGCGGTCGAGCCGATAATCCACACCCAGTTCCCACCGAGCAAGAAGAACAACGCAACGAGTCGACCCGAGGTGTCGTTGGCGTTGATGTCCATCTGTCCGGCAGTCGCGGCAGCGACGAAGAAGGCGATAGCTGGTGCGAAGACCGCACTTATCGCGTCGGTGGTCCGAACGGCGAACGCGGCGAACACCGAAATCGCGAAAAGGCCGATGCCGGTGATGATGCCCGGTTCTCCTCCGAAGAAAAGGGTCTCACCGAAAGCGAGGATCACGGTCACGCCGATCGTGACGGCATAGACGCCGAGGCCGGTAAGGGAGCCGCTCGTTGGCCGGCCCGGCGCTTTGCGATCCCGGCGCTTTCGTTCGTCTTCGGTGGGCCGCGAGACCGGTGGGGCCGGCGCCACCCCGGTCGCCATGACCTGTAGGGCCGGGGCGGGTTCACCGCTTGCCGCTACGGGCAACGGGGCGGGCTCAGCGGCCCACTCGGGTGGCGGCTGTTCGCCATCCTCGCGCGATCGCGACAACGTGGAGAGCCGACGGGCCTGCATCGCGCTGACGGCGGTGATCGCTTCGGGGATCTCGGGGGCTCCGCGGCTGCGGAAGAGCCGCCCTTCCTTCGGATCGACTACCTCCACTGGTTGGCCTGACTCGGACTGCGCATCGGACTGCGCATCGGGCTGCGCCTCGGACGGCTCCTTGATCGGTGGCGGCAGGGGCGGATCCGGTGGTTCGGGCGAAACGGAGTCGTCGGATTCGATGTCTGCGGCCGGGCGACCGGCTACCGGAATCGCAACCAACGGTTCCCAGTCGTCATCGAACTGGTCAGGCGGCGGGTTCGCGGGCGTGGATGGAGCGGCCTCTTCACCCGGCAGATCGTCAGTGCGGAAGAGGTGAGCGAACTCGTCGGGGGTGACGTCGTCGTCCCCACGCGCTCCGTTTTCGTCGCTCACAGACGCCCACGTTATCGGCCTCCACCCACAATCTCGTTTACCTCACACCCCCACCCCCGCGAACGGCGGCTGCTTCACTACCGAACGGCCAGTCAGCCCCACCCGAGTGGCCACTCCTGGGGACTCTCCGGCCCCCCATCCGGCAGGCTGGCTGTGAGCTCGCTATTGACAAGGAGTCGACAGCCTTTCACTTTGCGCATCGCAGGGTCCAGGTATCGGGCCGCTAGTGCACGCGAAGAACGATCTTCCCGAACACTGCTCTGTCGGACAGGCGCTGGAGGGCGAGCGGCGCTTCTGTCCAATCCATGACATCCGCGATCACAGGTTTCAATTCGCCCGCAGCCACCAGGCCTGAAAGAAGCTCCAGGGTCTTGGTTCCGGCGTAGTCACCCATGAGATCCGGATACAGCAGGAACGGTCCATAGGTAACGCCCGGCATTGTGGCGTAGAGGCCCGCGGGAAATGAGACGTCGGCCAAGGAGGCTTCCCCGTACTGCACGATTGTGCCTCTTTCAGCTACGCGTGCGAACGCAGCACCCAGGCTTGCGCCTCCCACAGCCTCCATGATCAGGTCGAATTCGCGCGGACCTTCCGGAGAGAGTTCGGGCAGGGTCTCATCGGCTCCAAGATCGAGCAGGGCCTGTCGACGCTGCGCGCTACGAGCCACACCTGTGACGTGAGCACCTGCCAGTTTGGCTAGTTGGATGGCGTAGACACCCACCCCGCCCGCCGCGCCGGTGATCACGACCTGCTGGCCAAGGAGGAGCCCACCCCTGCGCAGGGCTCGGTAGGCCGTTTGACCCGCTACGGGCAGGGTTGCACCCTGCTCATCGGTGACTGCGTGGTCGAGCCGTCCCAGGAGTGCTGTAGGCACGGGAGCGCATTCTGCCCAGCTTCCGCGGGCTGGGAATCCGGCAACACGTGTGCCAACGCCGGGCCCGGTCCCGTCAGCGGCGCTGGCAACGACGGTGCCTGAGAGCTCGTAGCCCGGAATGCTTCCCATCGGCATTGACATCGTGCTGCCGTCCATCCGGACATCCCAGAAGTGGGGCAAGGAGACCAGTTCGCCACGATTCACTGATACGGCAGAGACCTCCACCAGGGCCTCGTCCGGTCTGGGCGTGGGTGTATCAACCTCTGCCATCTTGATATAGGGAGGTTCGGGCGTCGTCGTCCAGGCGCGCATGCGGCCGAGTGTACGGGGCCCAGATCCCGTTGTGACCCTGTCGATAACTAGCGTTTTTGTCAGGCGGATTGGCTCGAGGAGTGGGCCTCGCAGAGTCCGGATTGGTCATGGGTGAGTGCAGCGGGTCCGGAGTGTGCTGGGGCTCTCCCGACTTGTCCCACGTGTAGCCCCATCCTCGGCCACGGGTGGAAGCCCACCCCCGGGATCTGCGGCAGTCGTGGGTATCCCGCGAGTACTGGCCAATATGGTCTGACTGCAGTTGCGCGATCGCGGCGTACTGAGTGAGATCGACGCAACCCATCGGCGTCTCGATGTCATCGAGATTCTCGCTGGCTGACATGATGAAGCCACCGGCCTGGCGCAGTGCGTCGATATTGCGCAAGGACTCCCCGGTGTTGCGGCCCCAGCGGGCGAGGTTGTGGATGGCGATCCCGTCGATCTCCTGGGCGCGCACACTCTCGATCAGCGGCCCGATGTGGCGTCGCTTGCTCTCGCGACCCGTCATGTCCAGATTGCTGACGGTCGAGACGATCTCCAGGCCCTCTCGGTCCCAGAAGGTCTGGATGGCCTAAGCGTGCAACTCGGGGAGATGAGGTCTTCTCCGCGACCCATGATGACGGAAACGCGAATGCGGGCCGCTACCCTGGGGCCTCGGCGGGCCTGTTCGTCGCGCCGCTTCACCACGACGGCCTCACCCAACGATCAAGGAAAGAGTTGGCATCTTGGCGCTGACAATTGGAATCGTCGGTCTCCCAAACGTCGGCAAGTCGACTTTGTTCAATGCGCTGACGAAGAACGACGTCCTGGCTGCCAACTACCCCTTCGCCACCATCGAGCCGAACACCGGGGTCGTCGGGGTGCCCGATGAGCGATTGCCAAAGCTGGCTGAGATATTCGACTCAGCCGAAGTTATTCCGGCAACCGTCACGTTCGTCGATATCGCCGGCATTGTGAAAGGCGCCTCCGAAGGCGCGGGCTTGGGCAATAAGTTCCTGGCGAACATCCGTGAGTCCAATGCCATCTGTCAAGTGCTGCGGGCCTTCCATGACGACGACGTCGTCCATGTGGAAGGTCGGGTCTCGCCGGCTGAGGACATGGCGACCATCAACACCGAGTTGATCCTCGCGGACTTGCAGACACTCGAGAACGCGATTCCGCGTCTGACCAAGGAAGCTCGCAACGACAAGACCAAGGCGCCGATTCTCGAAGCCGCGCAGCAGGCAGCCGAGGTGCTGAACAACGGATCCACTCTGTTCGCTGCCGGATTCGATGCAGAACCGATTCGGGAGCTGTTCTTGCTTACAGCCAAGCCGTTTCTGTATGTCGTCAATTGCGATGAAGAGCAACTGGTGGACGACGACTTCAAGAAGCAGATGCGTGATCTCGTCTCTCCCGCCGAAGCGGTATTCCTCGATGCGAAGGTCGAGGCCGAGCTCGTCGAGTTGCCCGACAGTGAGGCACTGGAATTGCTGCAATCGGTTGGTCAACAGGAGTCTGGTCTAGACGCCCTCGCGCGCGTGGGCTTCGACACCCTGGGCTTGCAGACCTACCTCACCGCGGGGCCAAAAGAGGCGCGCGCATGGACCATCCCCAAGGGGGCCACGGCTCCGGAAGCTGCTGGGGTGATCCACACCGACTTCCAGAAGGGTTTCATCAAGGCCGAGGTCGTCTCCTACGACGATTTGCTGGTTGCTGGCTCCATGGGGGAGGCGAAATCACGAGGTCAGGTGCGTATGGAGGGCAAGGACTACGTGATGGCTGACGGCGATGTAGTGGAGTTCCGCTTCAACGTCTGATGCACGGTTCTTCGTATGGTCGAACGGTGTGTGCTCACCGGACCTAGAGTGCTCACGTGGACAACTTCTTGTATTCGGTAGAGCGTGAGTTCGATATTCCCGTCGAAGTCTTGTGGGACGCATGGACCGATCCGGTAGCCCTCGAGGCGTGGTATCACCCGGCGGAACTGGCGTGTGTGCCCGGCTCGGTCGTTTCCGAACCCATTGACGGTGGACCGTGGGCTGTCGGTGTTGATGTTCCTGACTACGGATTCGTCGCTTACTTCTACGGTCGCTACACCGCTGTGGTGCCACACGCGCGGATCGATCACACGATGCACTACACCCAGTCCGAACAGGAATTCGCGGCACGCGACGAATCGACCGACCATCACCTCGTGCGGATCGAGTTCGATAGCCGTGGCATGCGCAGTTGGGTGAAGTTCAGCCAGTTCGGTGATATGCCCGAAAGTGAAGCGGTGCGCGCCCAAGAGGGCATGGAGAGTTACTTCGATTCACTTGGCCGCTTCCTCACAGTTCCGTCGTAGCTCCGAGAAACTCGTGGAAATCCTGAGTGTTCCCGGGTCCCTTTGGATCAGCCGATTGAACACGGATGTCGACGTCGACATGCGTTATCAGGCTTCCTTCTTCAGTATCACCAGGACGATGGACGAAGTCAGTGTGGTCGGTCCAGAGCCAGTGCCCGATGCACGAGTGGAAGGACCTTGGCGCGCTTTCCGAGTGGCAGGTGTGCTGGACTTTTCCCTAACCGGGGTGCTGCATGCACTCACCGGTCCCTTGGCTGACGCTGGCATCAGCGTTTTCGTGCAATCGACCTTCGATACCGATTACCTCCTGGTGCGGCAGGAAGCAGTGGACGCCGCAATGGATGCGTGGACGGATGCGGGGCATGTGGTCCTTGCGTCTGACGAGTGAAGGGCGCTTGCATTTCAGGTATCGATGTGACGTCGACTCTCGCGCCACTGGGACCAGGCTGACGTGCACCACAACGCCCAAACCACCAGGACGGGTTGAAAGAGCAAGCGGATGAAGCGGGCGGCGTCGGTATCCAAGCCGAAGGCCGACGTACCCGTCACGAACTGCGAGATGTTCCCCGGAAAGATGACAACGAAGAAGGCCGCGACTACCCAGCCCACTGCTGGACGCCAACGCGCTGGAGCGATGATCAATGCGGCACCGAGCACAAGCTCGGCTACTCCGGAAACCGCCACTACTACCTCGGGGGCCGGCATCCACGTCGGAACCTGGGCGAGGAAGGCCTCCGCATTGGCGAAGTGACCGAATCCAGCGCCGAGCAGGACGACACCCAGAGTCAAACGACCGATAGTTGGCAGCACGCCCCGAGCGTCGCACGGGCTCCAGCCGTTACGCCTTAACGGCTTGCGTTATTGACGTTATGCGTTACATAATGTGATGGTGATCCGTTCCTTCGGAGATCGCGTGACCGAGCGCTTGTGGGCGCGGGAGCGAGTCCCTTCGATAGATCCTCGGATCCAAAAGGCGGCCATCCGGAAGTTGCGTCTTCTGGCTGCGGCCATTGAACTCGATGAACTTCGGGTGCCACCGGGCAACCGACTGGAGGCTCTACGGGGCGATCGGCGCGGACAGCACAGCATTCGTGTGAATCAACAGTGGCGACTCTGCTTCGTTTGGAGAGATGGAGGTGCGGAAGATGTCACGCTCGTCGACTACCACTGACCTTTGGGCACCGGTGCATCCTGGTGAAGTTCTCATGGAGGACTTCATCGAGGGGTTCGGCATCACACAGCATCGACTTGCAGTTGCCATAGGTGTGCCACCTCGCAGAATTAACGAAATCGTTCACGGCAAGAGGCGTATCACAGCCGACACAGCCCTACGCCTTGGCCGGTACTTCGGGGTCTCAGCGCAGTTCTGGCTGAATTTGCAAACCCAGTTCGACCTCGATGTGGAATCGGATGCGCTAGACGATGTGCTGCAAGCGATCGAGCCGCTGACTTCGGCATCCTGAAGGCGAGCGTCTACTGTTCGCAGGTGCCAACCCGCGAAGACCTCCGCAATATCGCGATCATCGCCCATGTCGACCATGGCAAGACCACGCTCGTGGACGCCATGCTGTGGCAATCGGGTGCGTTCCGAGAGAACCAGGACGTGGCCGAACGTGTCATGGACTCCATGGACCTCGAACGTGAAAAGGGCATCACGATCTTGGCTAAGAACACCTCGGTTCGCTACGAGGGCCCCTCAGCACCCGCAGGTGGCGTCACGTTCAACATCATCGACACCCCCGGGCACGCTGACTTCGGTGGGGAGGTCGAGCGGGGACTGGAGATGGTCGACGGAGTGGTCCTGCTGGTGGACGCATCCGAGGGTCCCTTGCCGCAGACCCGCTTCGTACTTCGCAAGGCATTAGCCAAGCGCTTGCCGGTGGTGCTCGTCATCAACAAGGTCGACCGCAGCGATGCACGCATCAAGGAGGTCGTTGATGAGGTGTACGAACTCTTCTTGGACCTCGACGCCGACGATTCGCAGATCGACTTCCCGATCGTCTTCACCAGCGCGGTAGTAGGACGAGCCTCGATTGAACAGCCCGCCGATGGATCGATGCCCGCCGCTGAGGATCTCGAGCCCTTGTTCGCGACTTTGCTCGCGACGATCCCAGCACCCACCTACGACGAGGGTGCGCCTTTACAAGCACACGTAACGAACCTCGATGCCTCGCCGTATCTCGGAAGGCTCGCCCTGTGCCGGGTTCACCAAGGCACGATTCGCAAGGGCCAGCAGGTGGCGTGGATGCGCAAGGACGGTTCGATCGACCGGGCGAAGGTAGTCGAGCTACTCGTCACCGAGGCTTTGGATCGGGTGTCAGTGGAAGAAGCATCGGCGGGCGACATCATCGCCGTGGCTGGGATCGCAGACATCACGATCGGAGAGACGCTGGGAGATCCAGAGGATCCGCGTCCCTTGCCGGTCATCACCGTCGATGAGCCATCGATCTCCATGACGATCGGCATCAATACCTCCCCCCTCGCCGGGCGTAGTGGTGGGACCAAACTCACCGCGCCATTGGTCAAGTCCCGTCTCGACGCCGAAACCATCGGCAATGTCTCGATCCGGGTCGAACCGACCGAACGCCCGGACACCTGGGAGGTGCAGGGACGAGGTGAACTGCAACTCGCGGTTCTCGTGGAGATGATGCGCCGGGAAGGGTTCGAGATCACCGTCGGCAAGCCCCAGGTGGTCACCCGGACGATCGACGGCAAAGTGCATGAACCCGTCGAGCGCCTGACCGTCGATGTCCCCGAGGACTACCTCGGGGTGGTCACCCAGTTGATGGCGCTACGCAAAGGCCGCATGGAGCAGATGGTCAATCACGGCTCGGGCTGGGTGCGGATGGACTATCTGGTGCCCGCTCGCGGCCTGATCGGCTTTCGTACCGAATTCTTGACCGAGACTCGAGGTACAGGACTTCTGCATCACGTATTCGATCGTTACGAGCCGTGGCACGGGGAACTACGTACACGCCCCACGGGATCCCTCGTTGCCGACCGCAACGGACAAACGACATCCTTCGCGCTGGCGAACCTGCAGGAGCGGGGAACGATGTTCGTTGGACCGGGAACCGAGGTCTACGAGGGGATGATCGTCGGTGAGAACGCGCGTTCAGATGACATGGACGTGAACCCCACGAAGGAAAAGAAACTCACCAACATGCGGTCAAGCACCAGTGAGGTTCTCGTTCCGCTGATCCCGCACCGCGAGTTGTCCTTGGAGCAGGCCCTTGAGTTCTGTCGCGAGGATGAATGCGTCGAGGTCACGCCATCGGCGGTGCGCATGCGCAAGGTGCTCTTGCAGGCAACCGATCGAGTGCGGGCAGGTCGCAAGAAGAAGTGACGTCGCTCGGCTACGACAGGTGGCGGCGGAAGAACTCGACCTCGGTCAGCAACAAGTTCTCGGCGACTACTTCCTGTGGAGTCATGTGCGTCACGCCACTCAGCGGCAGCACATCATGCTGCTTCCCGGCGGCCAGCAGGGCACTGGACAGTTGCAGGGTGTGTGCCGCTAGGACGTTGTCATCGGCTAGTCCGTGGATCAGCAGCAGCGGGCGGGTAAGGGCTGCAGCCCGGTTCAACAGGCTGGTGCTTTGGTACGGGGAATCGTCGTCGTTCGGATTTCCCAGGTAGCGCTCGGTGTAGGCGGTGTCGTACATGCGCCAATCGGTGACGGGCGCGCCAGCTACGGCAGCGTGGAAGACATCCGGTCTGTCCAGTACTGCGAGCGCGGCGAGGTACCCACCGAAGGACCACCCCCGAATGCCTACGCGCGACAAGTCCACAGCCGGTTCGAGTTCGGCCACGGAAATCAGCGCCTCGACCTGGTCCTCGAGGACCGGGCCCGCGAGGTCTCCGTGCACCGCGTACTCCCACGAGGGACCGCGACCGGGGGTGCCGCGACCATCGGCGATAACCACCGCGAATCCTTGATCGGCGAGCCATTGATCGGTCAGG
>JAURQC010000087.1 GCA_030836325.1 Candidatus Nanopelagicales bacterium | reverse complement strand
CTTCTGGATGATCTCGCGCTCGCACGGGACTGTTGGGCTGAGCCGGTTGTGCTCGGTAGCAGCCCGTCGGTATCGTGACGCCGCTTCGGGGCTATAGCTCAGTTGGTAGAGCGCTTCCATGGCATGGAAGAGGTCAAGGGTTCAATTCCCTTTAGCTCCACTCCGAACCCCTGGGAAACCGGGGGTTCTGTCATGCCCGGCGTTGTGCCCGTTGGGCTTCTCGTTGAGGTCCGCTGAAGTCGGTTGTTGATGTCACCGACAACGGCACTTCGTTTCCGCCGACTGAAAGTGCCCGATGGACGAGCTCAACGTCCGAGCGGTCAGTCGGTGAGCAGAGAGTCCTGAGTTTCCTCAGCCAACCGTCTGAGCGTGGCGGCTGCGATACGTCGCTGCCCGGGCGGCAAGGTAATCACAATTGCCCTATGCAACGGTGCGCGCTCCCTAACAAGCCAAGGAGTTGTGATGTCCCGAATTTTTATGTCCCACTCAGTTGCGGACTACGACACATGGCGCGCGATCTACGACGACGACGCGCCACGAAGAGCAGAAGCCGGCATCACTGAAGCCGGCCACTTTCACAGTCCCGCCGACCGGAACCAGTTCCTCATTGTGTGGGACATGGATGCTCCTTTGGACGAGGCGAAAGCGGCGATTGAAGGGATGTTGTCGGACCCTGATCTTGGCGCCCGCATGCAGGAAGCAGGCGTGCTTGGTCCGCCCGAGGTTTGGGTCGCGTAGCAGCCGTGATCGCAGGCTAGGAGCGTGGCCCCGGGCAGCGCTTGGGCGGTAGTCGCTTGCCGGAGTTTCGTGTTTCGGCTTGATGCAACACCTCGGTACGGGGTGTGCGGGTTGCCGCAACGCGTTCAACCGCTGCCATTCGACAAGTTGGCCACAAGATCGGCATGGTTGCCTTCGTGGTGACCATAAAGGAGGTTGTCATGTTGTTCATGATCGAATGGGAAGTGAACCACGACCAGAAAATGGAGACGTTCGGCGCGTTCGCAGGAATGTCCGAAGCGGACGACGCGGCCATCGAGCAGGCCCACGGGTTCACGCAGATCGGTCGTTGGCACGACATCGCCAATGGCCGGGGTGTGGCCATTGTCGACGCCGTGTCATCCGAGGCACTCCACGGTTTCCTGATGATGTGGACCGGAGGACTCAGCACCCTCGACATCACCCCGGTGCTCGACGACGCCGGCGCACGAGCGGTCATCAACGCCAACCTGCCAGAAGGCTGAGGCGCGGAAGTGGCGAAGTTCTTCGTCATGTTCTCGACCGATCCGGATGTTGATCCGCGCAAGTGTGTCGTCGGGTTGGCGTGCGCGGCGCAAGCGGTCAGCGATGGCCATCAGGTGCAGGCGTTCTTTGCCTCGCACTCGGTCAAGTTGCTGCACGCCGGCTACATCAACGCGATTGATTCAAGGGTCGGGATGCCAGATGGTGCCTCTAGGGCACTGTTGGATCAGTTGGCGTCAGGGGCATCGATTGCATGCTCGACCGGATCGCAGGCTGTGGTCGGGGTCACCCCGGATAATGCCGACGAGGTGCTCGTAGGGGCTCTGGACCTGGAGTGGAGTGGACCGCCTGGTGTGGTTGCGATGAGCGCCGTGGCCGACACGACACTGTCGTTCTGACGCATCGCAAGAACTACTTGGTTCGGCATCCGACTTCACTGTCGGCCTGCTTGACGTAGGCGTCGCAAGAGTTTGGCAAGACCACTGTGGTTAGGTCCGCCACAAACGGTGCGCTGTCGGCGAACCGAACAACAAAGGAAGGTCGTCGAGTGAACAAAGTTCTGAGCGTCCGTGTGTGGTTCTGGATCGTGATCGTCGGGAACGCCGTCGGCGGTGCGTTGATGAGTTCGCTGTTCGCGGCTGACTTGGCCGAGAGTTGGTGGGGCGCTGGGAATGTGCAGGCTCACGACGAGATCTACGAGCGTTTCATTGGCTACCTCGTGTTCGCAGTCGTCTTTATTCTGATCGGTATCGCAGTTCTGGTGTCTGGGCGGGTGTTTAGCCAGTTGGCCTTGGTTGTTAGCGGGTCACTGTTGTTTGCGCACCTCGGCATCATGCTCTACGGCGATGCGAATGGATATGGATCACCGGGCGAATGGATTGCCCCGCTCGTCCTCGACGTGATGCTCGCCGGCACCGCAATTCGGGCACTTCGGAACTCAGCTCAATAACTCGGCTGCTCGCAGCCGACGGGGTGACGCTGGGCGCGGCATCGTCGGTCAGTCAGCCTTGTCGCGCAGCGCTTGCATTGACTGACCGGCGCCCCAGTTGTGCTCCTCGAGGACCTTGAGGAAACCGACCAAACTGCGGTCGCGAATCCGCTCGAGCTCACGAATCGAGTGGTGCGTGTGAGACAGCCGGCTTGAACCTGGATTGACCGTCCAGGTTGTCGGGTGGAACACCCTTGGCTACGTGGCGGAAGCGCCGCGGAGGCTAACGGGTCCGCCGAACGGCAGGCAGGTCGACAACTATCAGGTCGATAAGGCCGGCCTTCGGAATTTGGAATCGTCTCGCACCTACAGCGCCGGCCTGTACGGCACCCGGTGATCGTAGGCTCGGGATTGTTACAGCGAAACTCGGACTCTGCCGCGGGCCCTGTGTGTCCCGAGATATGAGCCGGGTGCGTTTAGCGGTTCGATGCAGAGAGAAAACTGGGATCAACGGCCCCGAGAGGGACTTGGGCCGAGACAGACGGATCTTGTCAAGAGCGATGAGAGGTTTTTCTCACCAATGGCATGGAAGAGGTCAAGGGTTCAATTCCCTTTAGCTCCACTCCGAACCCCTGGGAAACTGGGGGTTCTGCCATGTCCGGGGTCCCGCCGGCCGTACCGCCGCCTCCCGCCGAGGGTCATTCCTCAGGCTCGGACGGCAGTTCTTGCCGCGCTTCGAGATCGGGTGCTTCGGGGGTGCAGAAATCGATGGCGTCCACAACGACGAAGTCCACGACATCAACCACGATGAATGGCTCACCGACCGCCGGGCAATCCGGTGCCACTCGACCACTCGGGTCGGGATTGTTGTCGCGGAGACGCACGTACACGTCAGGGTTCGCGGAGTCATCGCTCAGCGCGGCTCGCACAACCGATTCGACGGCCGGGAGGCTGACGCCGATCTCCGCGAGGTAGGAGTAGGCCCTGGCCTGAGCGGCGGCGTCACGAGGTGCTGGTGCCGACGTGGCATCGGTGGCCATCTCTGCCTCGGCTGCGCTCGGCTCGTCGTTTTGGAGGTAGTCGTAGCCGATGATTACCGCCCCGACGCCGAGCGCCGCGACTGCCAGCGCTACGAAAGTTCTGCGTACTGCCTGGGTCATGATCTGTCCTTTCAGATTGCTATCTGTTCGTCCAGATAACCATGCGACGAACATCTCTCAGAAAGTTCGACGGCGGTGACCCCGATTCGGTTCCCGGTGGTCGCGCGCTCAGTCGGCCAGGTCGCGCAGCGCTCGCACCGAGGTGCCCGCGCCCCACTCGTTGCTCTCCAGCACCTTCAGGAAACCCACCAGATTTCGGTCGCGGATCCGTTCGAGTTCACGAATCGAGTGGTGCCCGCTCTGGGCATCGGACTGACCGGCGATCGTGTCGATCAGCTCCTCGGTCAACTCTGGCGTGTCCATCAACTTCGTCCACGGCCATGAGAGCGCCTCCCCGAACTGAGCGATGAAATGG
>JAURQC010000086.1 GCA_030836325.1 Candidatus Nanopelagicales bacterium | reverse complement strand
CGCACCCAATCGCCCTGTTGAGTGCGCAGGCCCGGAGGCGAGCGTCTATGCCGAACAGTTAATGGCAGGCCAGAGCGTCTATCTCGAACTGGATTCCTCTCAGGGCACCTACGACAGATACGACCGAGTCTTGGCTTATGTGTGGCTCGCTGATCGTGACGTCATGGTCAACCTCGCGATGCTGCAAGCCGGGCTGGCCGAGGAGTACACCTACGACGACGTCTATGCCTACCAAGCCGACTTCCAAAGAGCCGAACGACAGGCCAAGGACGACCTACGTGGTCTGTGGGGTCAGATCTGCTGACTAGTTGCGCGACGATGGAGCGCGTGCTGAGTCCATGCCGTCATTCATGAACGCCAACGCGTGCGTGGCCAAGTCCATGCCGTCACCCCAGAGGTTCCGCCAGATAGCCAAAGTATTGGACATGTTCGGGTCCACAACGGCCGAAGAGAAAGATTCGAAAGTAATTGTGCCGTCGTAGCCCATGTCCACGAGAGCACCGAAGACCTCGGGGAAGTCAATGGTGCCGGCTCCCAGATATCCGCGATTCGATTCGCCGATGTGGACGTAGCCCAGGCGATCCCCGCACAGCATGAGCGGATCGCGGAAGCCGTTTTCCTCGATGTTCATGTGATAGACGTCAGCATGAACCACGACGTTGTCCTCGCCAACCTCATCCATGTAGTCGAGCGTTTGCCGAACGGTGTTCAGCAAGTTGCTCTCGTAGCGGTTGACGAACTCGAGCCCGATCGCGATGTCGTCTCGTGCGGCTTCCTGTGCGAGTTCCTTGATAACCGACACGCTGTTGCGTCGCGCCGCGTCCGTGGTGGGACCTGCGTACTTGTTCATGGCGCTGAAGATGACGCCACCGAGGTATTCCCCGCCGACGCCTCGGGTGATGTCCAAGGCCGACATCAAAGTCGCGCGGCCGGCATCGACGAGCGCTAGGTCTTCGGAGTTGATGTCGTTGTCGAAGGTCAGGCCCAAGGTCAAGCTGGTGCGTAGTCCGTGGGCAGCGAGTCGTTCGCGGGTGTCGTCAATGTCGATGCGCGACGGATCCAAAGCGGGGATCTCGATGAGGTCATAGCCGGCTGCCGCGGTTGATGAGATGGCGAGCTCGGCTTCCTCCGGCGACCAACCTCCGGTCCACACCAGGGCGTGCACTCCAAAAGCATTCGACATCGCGACCTCCTGATTGTGATCTCCGTGCGGGGCTCCATCCAAGCCCATCAAGGGTCCGCGCCGGGGAAGTCACCCCCCGAATTCCTCCCCGACGCGAACGGGTGGGGCTCGCTCAAAGACGCGATCGCCTCGACCCACAGGAACTTAAGCTCAGGGGTCTGACAGGCGCCGGTCTGAAAGCGCGCATCGCGACGCTGACAGCAAACCCTGTTCATGATCATGAATTTCCCGTACCGTTGAACTACCCGCCAGCGGCATGGGGCACACCCCCCCCGTAGCCCCGCTGCTGGCGGGCCCTGACAGTCCCACCGTGTTGGATGGCGGCATGAGCACCCCGGAAGCCAGAACCCCTTGGTGGCTCGACCCCGGCTTCCTTGCCTTCGACACAGAGACCACCGGCACCGATCCGGCCAGCGATCGCATTGTCACCGCCGCCGTAGTCCACTTCAGCAATAGCGAGCCGGTTACTGAGCGAGAGTGGCTCCTCAAACTCGATATCCCCATCCCGCAGGCAAGCACCGACGTCCACGGCATCACGAACGAGCACAGTCGGGCGCATGGTCAGGATGAACACGAGGCGTTGACCGAGATCCATCAGCACATCACCACCAGTGGCCTGCCGATCGTGGCATTCAACGCCACTTTCGACATCAACATGCTCAACGCGAACCTCGGCCGTCATGGCATCGAACCGATCACCAGCAACCCGATCATCTGTCCGTACGTGCTCGATAAGCAGTTCGATAAATACGTCAAGGGCCGCAACCAGCGCAGGCTTATGCCCACCATCCAGCGCTACGGACTCGATCTCGACGAGGACAGTTGGCACGGCGCGACTGCAGACGCCACCATCACCGGTCACCTATTCCTGGTGGAGATGAAGAACTACGACGCCCTCCATGAACTCACAGCCGAACAACTCAGCGCCAACATCGCCACCTGGCGAGACCAGCAAGACAAGGAGTTCCAGGCATGGCTCGCCCGAAAGAAGGCCGAGGAATCGGGCACCGTTCAGTAGTAAACGTCTCGTCCATGGCGGCGATGACGAGTGCTCGTGCACCGACTCTTGAGACCGCTCCGCGACGATTCCTCTGCAGATACCTCGGCGACGACACGTGCCCGTATCCCGATCGGTGACGGCAGGGTTTCCACTTATGGTGGCCGTGTGCGTTCCTTCCTCACGCTGCCACTAGTTGCGGCCCTCACAGCTGGTCTGCTGGTCATGGCCCCTACAACGAGCGTTCGGGCGACGGCAAACGAGTTTCCGAGCAGCACCGAGTGCACGCCCGACCCGCGCTACGACAAGACCGACTTCCGCGGCATGTGGATCGCCTCGGTGGTGAACATCGACTGGCCCGCGAGGCGAGGCCAAGATCCGCAAGCCCAGCAGCAGCAACTCATCGACTGGTTCGATCTGGCCAAGGAGAACAACTTCAACGCGGTCGTCCTTCAGGTCCGCCCCACCGCAGACACCTTTTGGCCCAGCGACAAGGAGCCCTGGTCGCGCTGGCTCACCGGAACTCAAGGTCAGGATCCCGGCTACGACCCCCTGGCCTTCGCGGTGGAGCAAGCCCACGCCCGCGGCCTGCAATTGCACGCCTGGTTCAACCCCTACCGGGTGACCATGACCAAGTCCTTGAAGAACCTCAGTCCCACCCACCCGGCCAAACTCAATCCCGAGTGGATCATCCGTAAGGACGGCAAGTGGTACTACGACCCAGG
>JAURQC010000085.1 GCA_030836325.1 Candidatus Nanopelagicales bacterium | reverse complement strand
GATGTGGTGATCAACTGCGCGGCGTGGACGGCGGTCGATGCTGCCGAGGAGAACGAGGATTCGGCGCTGATCGTTAACGGTGACGGGCCGCGGGTGCTGGCGGCTGCCTGCCGGGAGACGGATGCGTGGTTGGTGCAGGTCTCCACCGACTATGTGTTCTCTGGGGATGCGTCGTCGCCGTATGCAGAAGACGCAACACCCGACCCGCGATCTGCCTATGGGCGCACCAAGTTGGCCGGTGAGTTGGCCGTGCAGTCGGAGTTGCCCGACGCCCACTACATCGTGCGCACCGCGTGGCTCTACGGGCACGAGGGAAACAACTTCGTCAAGACCATGCTGCGCTTGGAGTCCGAGCGGGAGACGATCGATGTTGTCGATGATCAGATCGGCCAGCCGACGTACGCAGCTGACCTCGCTGCGCAGATCGCACTTCTCGTCGATGCGCGGCCGGCCGCGGGGATTTTCCACGGCACCAACTCCGGCCAGGTGTCATGGCATGGGTTCACACAGGAGATCTTCCGATTGATCGGTGCGGACCCGGCGCGCGTGCTCGCGGTGACCAGCGAGCAGTTCGTCCGACCAGCGCCGCGTCCGGCGTACTCGGTTCTTGGACATGATCGATGGACCGAGGTGGGAATGCCTGCGATGCGTGATTGGCGCGAGGCGATCGCCGAGGCGATGAAGCGCGGCTTCGCCTAGTTAGGCGCGGGCAACAGCCTCGAGCACCGCGGCAACACCATCACCAGGTTCGGCGAGGGTAATCAGGTTGGCTTTGGCTTGGATCTCGGGAACCGCATGGCCCATAGCCACTCCAAGCCCGGCCCAGGAGAGCATGGAGACGTCGTTCCAGTTGTCGCCAATCGCGATAACCCGCTCGGTCGGTATGTCTTTGCGCGAGCAGACCTCTTGCAGCATGGACGCTTTGCTGACGTCGTGCGGGCCGACATCCATCCAGGCGACGTCGGCAACGCCGTAGACCACCTGGTGAAAGCCGAGTTGCGCAGCAGCTTCACCGAAAGCTTCCTCGGTATGGCGATTGCTGCGCATGACCAGCCGGACGACGGGCTCCTTGGTGAGGTCTTCGAAAGGAACTTCGTGAATTTGGAGTCCGAGTGGTCCGGTGGAGAACATGTGCGTTGTGTAGAAGACACCGTGCACATCCTCAACCGCGAACACCGCACCGGGAACCAGTTCGTCGAGTCGTTCGATGACCGGTTGCGCATCGAAGGTGACCGCTTCCACGATCTTGTCGCGGGCGACATCGCCGAGAATGGCACCGTTGCTGCACACGACGTACCCGTCGAGTCCGGCCTCCCGAGCAACCGGCGCGGTAGTGCCGAATGCGCGCCCGGTAGCCAAGACAACCTCAACGCCCTTCTCGCGGACAGCTGCAATGGCTTCGATCACGCGCGGCTTCATGTCCCCGAGGTGGACGGTGAGGGTGTCGTCGATATCGAGTGCGATGAGTTGAGGCATCCAATCGATGGGCAGACCGTCGTCGATGTGCGGAACGTCGATGTTGGGAACAGTCACAGGGTGGATCGGCCTCCGAGGTAGGGCTGCAAAGCTGCGGGAATCGTTACTGATCCGTCTGCCTGCTGATGGTTCTCCAGCAGCGCCACGATGATGCGTGGCATTGCGCAGAGCGTTCCGTTGAGCGTGGCGAGCGGCGATGTGTTGCCGTCCTTGCGCATCCGGATCTTCAGACGTCGTGCTTGGAACTGAGTGGTGTTTGAAGTGCTCGTGATCTCGCGGTAGGCGCCCTGGGTGGGGATCCAGGCCTCAAGGTCAAACTTTTTTGCAGCGCTCGAGCCGAGATCGCCGGTAGCAACATCGATCACGCGGTAGGGGATCTCGAGCGCGTTGACGAACTGCTTCTCCCAGGCCAGCAGATTCGCGTGTTCTTCCTCGGCCTTGTCGGGCTCACAGAAGACGAACATCTCAACCTTGTCGAACTGGTGAACGCGGATGATGCCGCGAGTGTCCTTGCCGTAGGAGCCCGCTTCGCGACGGAAGCAACTCGACCAGCCGGCGTAGCGCAAAGGAAGCTCGTCGGCGTCGATGATCTCGTCGGAGTGCAGCGCAGCGAGGGGGACTTCGCTGGTGCCGACGAGGTACATGTCGTCGGACTCGATCCGATAGACGTTCTCCGCGGCTTGGCCCAAGAAACCCGTGCCCTCCATCGCGCTGGGGAGAACGAGTGCCGGGGTTATAACCGGGATAAGTCCATGCGTGCGTGCCTGTTGCATCGCGAGGTTAAGGAGTGCGAATTCGAGTTCGGCACCGGGTCCGGTGAGATAGAAGAAACGTGAGCCAGAGACCTTTGCTCCGCGCTCGACATCGATTGCCTTCAGAGCTTGCCCGATGTCCAGGTGGTCCCTCGGCTCGAAGCCTTCCGCAGCAAAGTCTCGCGGCGTTCCGACGTGCTCGAGAACGACGAAGTCTTCTTCGCCACCCACGGGAGAGGTGAGATCGACCAGGTTCGAGATCTCCAGCCACAGCGCGTCGGCCTCTTGCTCGGCAGCGTCGGCTTCCTGCTCGGCAGCCTTCACGCGATCGGCCAAGTCCTGGGCGGCGGCCATCAGTTCATCTACTTGGGTTTGCAGCGCGGGTTTGGCGTCGTCGTCGGCCTTCTTCAGCTGACCCTGCAGCGGACCGATCTGCTTACCGAGCACCTTCTGCTCGTTGCGCAACTCGTCGAAGCGCATGCGGGCATCACGAGAGCGTTGATCAGCGTCAACCAAGCGGTCCACGACGTCGACGCTTTCGCCACGACGACGCTGGGATTCGCGTATGCGGTCAGCATCAGAACGCAAGATGGCCGGATCGATCACCGGCCTAACCTACCCGGCGAGCGTGAACGGTTGCCGACTACAGGTAGTGGCCGACGCCGCCCGCGCCAGGTTGATCTGCTGCCTCGGCAGCGTCGTTAGACGGTGCGCTACCCGAACCAGCGAGTAATTGAGGCTGGCCGCGCATCTGTTGGAGTTGAGCCTGAGCCGCGGCTTGCTGGGCGAAGACGGCGGCTTGAATCCCGTGGAAGAGGCCTTCGAGCCACCCAACGAGTTGCGCCTGCGCGATCCGCAACTCGCCTTCGCTTGGCGTGTTCTCCTCGGTGAAGGGAAGGGATAGCCGTTCGAGTTCCTCGACGAGTTCAGGTGCGAGCCCGTCCTTGAGCTCGGTAATCGACTGCGAGTAGATCTCGGTGAGGCGAGCCCGGGCGGCTTCGTCCAGGGGCGCCGACTTCACTTCGTCGAGCAGTTGCTTAATCATCGTGCCGATGCGCATGACCTTGGCCGGCTGCTGGACTAACGTGGCCGGATTGGCTGACGTGGCATCTTCCTCGGTCGCAGTTGTGGACTGCCTAATGGGTTGGCCATCGGGGCCGATGACGGGCTGCTCGCTCATAACCCCATCGTGTCACCTCGGGTTGGACGGCGCCTAGGGCACAATCGTCCCGTGCGTTGGCTTATCACCGGAGCGAATGGGTTCCTGGGCGCCAATGCTGTGCGAGTCCTCGGCCCACGTGCCGATGTTGTCGGTCTGGTTCGCGACGCCAACGCGGCGCCTTGGTGCGATCAGAAGGTGACCGCGGATCTGCTCGCACAAGACGACGCGGCTCGTGCTGTGCGAATGGTCGAGCCGGATGTGGTTCTGCACTGCGCTGCTCTGGCCGATCATCGGGCGTGTGAACTGGATGAGGCGATGGCGAATCGAATTAACGCGGAGGCGAGTGGGGTTCTCGCTGATGCGGCAGCGTCCGCTGGAGCTCGCTTCGTCTATATCTCTACCGATGCTGTGTTCTCGGGTGAGCGAGGTTGGTACGCCGAGGACGAACCTGTGTCGCCAACGTCCGCGTATGGACGCTCGAAGGCAGCGGGAGAGCAAGCGGTACTCACTGCACATCCGTCGGCCGTTATTGCGCGGACAAACTTCTTCGGATGGAGCCCTGATGGTCATCGATCGATTCTGGAGTTCTTCGTTCGCGAACTCCAAGCGGGCAACCGAGTGCCAGGCTACGTCAACTACACGGTGACGTCGTTGTTCGTCGAAGACGTGGTCGAATCGCTGGAGTTGATTGTCGAGTCAGGTGAGTCCGGCGTCTTCCACGTGGTGGCTCGGGACGGCGTCGCGAAGGCGGACTTCGGACGACTCGTAGCAG
>JAURQC010000005.1 GCA_030836325.1 Candidatus Nanopelagicales bacterium | reverse complement strand
TGTATGGAGTTGACCCCCGCGTGATGGCCGAAGCTGTCCGGATCATCGTGACGGAAGACCGCGCCGACCACATCGACATGAACTTCGGCTGCCCGGTTCCCAAGGTGACACGCAAGGGTGGGGGGAGCGCCCTGCCGTGGAAGAAGGACTTGTTCGCATCCATCGTGGAGTCAGCAGTCGAAGCCGCCGATGGTCGAGTGCCCGTCTCAGTCAAGATGCGCAAGGGCCTAGATGAGCACCACCTGACGTATCTCGAAGCTGGCCGTACCGCGGCTCGAGCGGGAGTGTCCTGGGTGGCACTGCACGCCCGGACGACTCAGGACATGTATTCGGGCTATGCGGACTGGCCGGCCATTGCCCGCTTGAAGGATGAGCTGTCCGAGTTCGACGTTCCAGTCCTAGGTAATGGTGACATCTGGACGGCCGCCGATGCGTTGCGCATGGTCGAGGAAACCGGCGCCGATGGCGTCGTCGTCGGGCGTGGATGCCTGGGCCGGCCCTGGCTCTTCGGACACCTGGTGGCCGCTTTCTGCGGCGATCCGCTGCCACCGGAGCCCCGACTCGACGAAGTCCTAAGCACTCTTCGGCGGCACGCCGAGTTGCTGTGCCAGGACTACGGCGAGGTCAAAGGCTGTCGGGACATCCGCAAGCACATGGCGTGGTACCTCAAAGGGTTCCGCGTTCCCCAGCCCATTCGACAAGCGCTCGGCACCGTGGCGACGCTCGATGAACTCGACCAACTGCTGGGGCAGATCGATGGCGACCAAGACTTCAACACCGAGGTGGGTTCGGGGCCGCGTGGGCGCACATCGGGTGGCAGGGCGCCGACCTTGCCCGAGGGCTGGCTAGATAGCCCCTTCATCGACGAGGCGGCGGCCTGCACAGTTGCTGAAGCCGAGCTCTCTGTCAGTGGCGGTTAATGTGACAGGGGCCAATATCCGAGGCGTTGTGGGGCATATCACGGTGAATTCGTGGAGTCTTTGGTCCCTTGAGTGAGTTTTGGGCTAGCCATGAAGCGTTTGCATAGTGTGGCCTTGGTCCATGTACGTCTATGACTTTCGCGACGGTGACCGTTCGATGGCCGACCTCCTTGGAGGAAAGGGCGCCAATCTCGCCGAGATGACCAAATTGGGGCTGCCCGTGCCCCCGGGCTTCACCATCACCACCCCGGCATGCCAGTTCTATCTCAACCACGGCGAGAATCCCGAAGGTCTCGACGCCGAGATCGCCTCGCACGTTGCGACCCTCGAGGAGCAGATGGGTCGCAGACTGGGTGACCCGAGCGATCCGCTGCTTGTCTCCGTTCGCTCCGGTGCGCGCTTTTCGATGCCGGGAATGATGGAAACGGTCTTGAATATCGGTCTCAACGACGAGAGTGTCGCGGGTCTGGCGGCGAAGGCCGACGACGAACGTTTCGCCTGGGACGCGTACCGACGTCTCCTTCAGATGTTCGGCAAGACGGTTCTGGGCATCAGCGGCGAGGAATTCGAATCTCGCCTCGACGCGGCAAAAGAGTCAGCGGGAGCGGCTAGCGACACCGAGTTGTCACCGGAGCAATTGCAGGTCTTGGTGGACCAATTCAAAGACGTGATCGCGCGGGAGTCGGGATCGCCGTTCCCGCAAGATCCGCACGAGCAGTTGATGCGCGCCGTTCGAGCGGTCTTCGATTCGTGGAACACCGAGCGGGCGATCATCTACCGGCGCCGCGAGCGCATCGCGGAGGATCTGGGGACTGCTGTCAACGTTCAAGCTATGGCGTTCGGCAACGTGGGAGAAGGCTCGGGCACAGGTGTTGCCTTCACTCGCGACCCGGGCTCGGGGGAGAAGGGTGTCTACGGCGACTACCTGCCCGATGCCCAGGGTGAAGACGTAGTCGCGGGAATTCGCAACACCTTGTCCCTACACGAACTCGAGCAACTCGACGAGAAGTCCTACGACGAGCTCATGGCAATCATGACCACACTTGAGGGCCACTATCGAGACATCTGCGATATCGAGTTCACCATCGAACGAGGCAAGCTTTGGATGTTGCAAACGCGAGTGGGCAAGAGAACCGCCGGAGCGGCCTTCCGCATTGCTACCCAACTCGTGGATGAAGGCGTCATCTCGATGGACGAGGCGGTGGAGCGGGTCACTGGCGCACAGTTGGCGCAGTTGATGTTCCCCCAATTCGCGAGCGATAATGACGGTGACGTTTTGGCTGTGGGCACGAATGCTTCACCGGGAGCGGCGGTGGGCAAGATCGTCTTCGAATCGGCTGATGCCGTCGCCTGGACAGCGCGCGGAGAGCAGGTGATCTTGGTGCGCCGGGAGACGAACCCGGACGACCTCGCGGGCATGGTCGCAGCGGCCGGCATCTTGACCAGTCGTGGCGGCAAGACGTCGCACGCGGCCGTGGTAGCTCGCGGCATGGGTAAGACGGCTGTGTGTGGAGCCGAGTTGATTGAGGTCCGAGGCTCGGAGAAGAAACTCAAGGTGGGGAATCGCGAACTGACCGAAGGTGACGTCATCTCCATCGACGGCAGCACCGGTGAGGTGTTCGCTGGCGAGGTGCCGGTCGTGCAGAGCCCTGTCGTGCGTTACTTCGAAGAAGGTTTGGC
>JAURQC010000084.1 GCA_030836325.1 Candidatus Nanopelagicales bacterium | reverse complement strand
GGGGGACACCTGCACGATTCACCTGAGGATTGCTGAGTAGTCGCAGGCGTCGTCGTTCGCCAGAAGTTGGCAACTCAGCCCCGAAAAGTTGGCAGTTCGCGGGAGGAGGTTTCGAGGGGTGTGGCAGGATGTTGCCTGTGAGGAACACCAGCACCACCAGCATCATCATCATTACTTAGCGCGTCGACACCCCTCGACGCGCTGCCCTTCGCCTAGCGAGGGGCTTTTTTGATGGTGGGAAAGAAGGAGAGATGAGTACCACGCCGCTTCCCCAGGGAGACGCGTTCCATGTGTACGACACCACCTTGCGCGACGGCGCCCAGCGCGAGGGCATTTCGTACTCGGTGAACGACAAGCTCACCGTGGCGCGCTTGCTCGACGACTACGGCGTGGGCTTCATCGAGGGTGGATGGCCCGGGGCGCTGCCGAAGGACACCGAGTTCTTCCAGCGGGCCCAAACCGAACTGAAGTTGAAGTACGCGCAGTTGGTGGCGTTCGGTGCGACCCGCAAGGCCGGCGTGGTGGTGTCCGAGGACCAGCAGGTGCGCGCGCTGCTCGACTCCGGTGCTCCGGTGATCACGTTGGTGGCGAAGTCCGATGTTTGGCACGTGGAGCAGGCATTGAAGACCTCGTTGGACGAGAACGAGGCGATGATCCGCGACACCGTGGCCTTCCTAGTGGGGGAGGGCCGCCGGGTGTTCGTGGACATGGAGCACTTCTTCGACGGCTACAAGCACGACTCCGACTACGGCGTTCGCCTGCTGGTTGCCGCCGCCGAATCCGGTGCGGATGTGGGCGTGCTGTGTGACACCAACGGTGGGATGTTGCCGTTGGGGATGGCCGAGATCGTGTCGGATGTGGCCGAGCGTTCCGGTGTTCGGTTGGGCATTCACTGCCAGGACGACACCGGTTGCGCGGTGGCCAATTCGGTAACTGCCGTTTCTGCAGGCGTGACGCATGTTCAGTGCACCGCCAACGGATATGGCGAGCGAACCGGCAACGCGGACCTCTTCCCGGTCGTGGCGAACTTGCAGTTGAAGATGGGTATCGAGTGTCTTCCTGAAGGCAAGATGGCCGAGACCCGTCGCATCTCGCACGCGATCGCGGAGATCGCCAACATTGCTCCCGATACCCACCAGGCGTACGCCGGCGTCTCGTCGTTCGCGCACAAGGCCGGGCTGCACGCCTCGGCTTTGAAGGTCAACCCCGAGCTCTACAACCACATCGATCCGGCGCTGGTCGGTGGCGATCAGCGGGTGCTCGTAACCGAGATGGCCGGACGAGCCTCGGTCGAGATGAAGAGCAAGGAACTCGGCTACGACATCTCCGGCGATAAGGAACGCGTCACCCGAGTTGTCGAGACGGTCAAGGACCTGGAGTCCAAGGGCTGGACCTTCGAGGCGGCGGATGCCTCGTTCGAGCTGCTGTTGATGGGCGCCGACCAACAGCAGTCGCGCTTCGAAGTGGAGTCCTGGCGGACGATCGTCGAGCAGGACGTCTCGGGGGAGGTGCGCACCGAGGCGACGGTCAAGGTCCGGGCCAATGGTGAGCGCATGATCAGTACTGCCGAGGGCAACGGCCCGGTGAACGCGCTGGACAAGGCGCTGCGCTCGGCCGTGACGTCGTTGTATCCAGAACTCGAGCCCTTGGAACTGATCGACTACAAGGTGCGGCTACTGGAAAAGAGCGATGCAGAAACGTCCGGCACCGCGAGTGTCACGCGTGTTCTGGTCTCCACGTCCGATGGGTCGCGCGAGTGGACAACGTTGGGTGTGCACGAGAACGTGATCGCTGCATCGTGGCGCGCTCTCGAGGATGCCCTCACGTATGGGCTGATGCGTAGCGAGGTGCGTGACTAGCCGCTCATTAGGGTGGGCCGGTGCTGATTTGCCGGTTCGCTGCGGGCGAGGACATTTGGTACGGGGCCGTTGACGGTCTCGACGACAACGACGACATCACCGAGGACTCGATCGTCGCGCCCATCGAGGGACATCCTTTCGTGGAGATCCGCCCTGAGGGCAGCGTGCTGAAACTCGCTGACGTTCGGCTTCTCGCTCCAGTGCTGCCATCGAAGGTGGTGTGCGTTGGCAAGAACTACCGAGCGCACGCGGCTGAGATGGGCGGTGAGGCCCCCGAGGAGCCGCTGCTGTTCTTGAAGCCCAGTACGTCGGTGATCGGATCCGGAGACCCGATCGACCTGCCATGGCAGTCCGAGCAGGTCGAACACGAAGGTGAACTCGCCATCGTGATCGGCAGGATGTGCAAGGACGTTCCGCTTGATCGCGTGGACGACGTCATCTTCGGATACACGATCGCCAACGACGTCACCGCTCGCGACCTCCAAAAGTCCGATGGTCAATGGACCCGGGCCAAGGGATTCGACACCTTCTGCCCCATCGGGCCGTGGATCCAGACCGAGTTGGCGCCGGCCGATGCCGACATCACCGTGACCGTCAACGGGCAGCAGCGTCAGCATTCGGGGATCGATGCCATGGTGCACGACGTTCCGGCTCTGGTGTCCTACGTGAGTTCGTGCATGACGTTGCTTCCCGGTGACGTGATCTTGACGGGCACTCCCGAAGGTGTCGGACCCTTGATCGCTGGTGATTCGGTGACCGTGAGCATCACGGGCATCGGCAACCTGACCAACCCCGTGAGGAGTGCTGCACCGTGAGCGATGTCCGTGTTCGCTTTTGTCCATCACCCACCGGCAACCCGCACGTCGGGATGATCCGCACCGCGCTGTTCAACTGGGCCTACGCCCGGCATACCGGCGGGACCTTCGTCTTCCGGATCGAGGACACCGACGCGGCACGCGACAGCGAAGAGTCCTACGAGGCGTTGCTGGCGTCGTTGCGCTGGCTGGGGCTCGATTGGGATGAGGGCCCGGAGGTCGGTGGACCGTACGGTCCGTATCGGCAATCCGAACGTCGTGAGTCGTACTCAGCGATGGTCGAGAAGTTGGTTGCCGGCGGCTACGCCTACGAGTGCTACTGCTCCAGCGAGGAACTCGAAGCTCGCCGCGAGCAGGCGATGGCCGAGAAGCGTGCTCCGGGTTACGACGGTCACTGCCGGGAGCTGAGTACTGAGGCACAGCAGGCCTACATCGATGAGGGTCGCCCGGCGGTCGTGCGTTTCCGGATGCCCGATCGCGACTTCACCTGGAATGACCTCATCCGCGGCGAGATCACCTTTGCGGCGGGGCAGGTGCCCGACTACGTGCTGCAGCGGGCCAACGGTGAGCCGCTCTACACGCTCGTGAACCCCACCGACGACGCCGCCATGAAGATCACCCACGTGCTGCGCGGTGAGGATTTGCTGTCCTCGACACCGAGGCAGATCGCGCTGTACGAAGCGATGATCGCGGTGGGCGCATTTGAGGGTCCGGTCCCGCATTTCGGTCACCTGCCGTACGTGATGGGGGAGGGCAACAAGAAGCTTTCCAAGCGAGACCCGGAATCGTCGTTGCAGATGTATCGCGACGAGGGTTACCTGCCTGAGGGCCTGACCAACTATCTGGCACTCCTCGGATGGTCTCCTGGTGGCGACGTGGAGTTCTTCAGCAAGCAGCAAATGGCCGAGGCGTTCACCCTCGATCGAGTCAACCCGAATCCGGCGCGCTTTGATTTGAAGAAGTGCACCGCGATAAACGGGGACTGGATCCGGCACCTAGCAGCCGATGAACTCGTCGATCGGCTAATTCCGTACCTGGTGCGTGATGGCGTCGTGAGCGATCCGCCGTCGCCAGCCGAGGTGGACTTGGTCCGTGCAGTTGTTCCGTTGATCTCCGAACGGATGGAGACCCTGGGGCAAGCCAGCGCGATGATCGGCTTCCTGTTCGTGGAGGATGTGATTGTTGATGCTGCTGATGCCGAGAAGATCCTGGGAGAGCAGTCGGCCGCTGTTCTGCAAGCTGCCGAGGCTGGTTTGTCCGATCTGAGCGAGTGGACAACGGAATCCATCGAGGGCGCTTTGCGGACGGCTCTGATCGACGGTCTTGGCCTCAAGCCGAAGGTGGCCTTTGGTCCAGTGCGCTTGGCTATTACCGGCCGCCGGGTTTCCCCACCGCTGTTCGAGTCGATGGAACTACTGGGATCGCAGCGTTCTCTCTCCCGGATCAAAGCGCTCAAGGGCGCATGACTACACTTGTTGGGTCCCATGGGGTATGGGGTAATTGGCAGCCCGACTGGTTCTGGCCC
>JAURQC010000083.1 GCA_030836325.1 Candidatus Nanopelagicales bacterium | reverse complement strand
CCGAGGCGTGCCTCGGCGTCGCTCACCGGCTCGTCGAAGGCAAGCCGGGTAACCAGATCGGCCGTACCTGCGGCTAGCGCGGTGCCGATCATTCCGTGGCCGGAGGCAACCAGGACTCGGTGCGAAGCCTTCCTCGGGAGGAAACCGATATACGGGGCGCCGTCGATGCTGGCCGGACGAACCCCGGTCCACGGTTCCACCGAGGTATTCACGTCTGGGAGTTCCACGGCTTGCCGTGCTCGGCTGATGAGTCCCTGGATTCGGTGACCCACGATTTCTCGATCATCGGGCGTGGTCATCTCGTAGCGGGCGCTCAGGCGCAGGCCGCTAGCGAGCGGGTTGAGCGCGGTCCGCTGATCCATCAGCAACATCGGGCGGGTGGGTGGCGACTCCACCCCTCGCAGCGTGACCGAATATCCCTTCGCTGCGCGGATGGGCAGATCCACGTTGAGCGACCGAGCGACGGCTGGTGACCACGCTCCGGCGGCGAGGACGACGACGTCTGCTTCGAGTTGTTCCTCCCCGCTAGCGGTCCGCGCGACCGGTGTCGACGAAAGGTCGGTCACCGCGCCACCGATCCAGCGTGTTCCGGCGATCTCGCTGCGTTCGCGCATGCGCAACCACAACTGGGCCGGGTCCAACCCCAAGTCTTCCGAGAGTTCGATCGCGGCATTCACGTTGTGGGTCAATCCGGGTTCAGCGCGAAGCTCGTCTTGATCGATGTTGCGGACGGCGACGCCGTGCTCGCGCATGTGGGCTGACTCGTACGCGGCTCGTTCCAGCGCGCCGAGTCCGGTGAAGACCTGCCAGAGCCCACGGGTGTTGATCTCCAGCGTCGAATCAGACAGCAGAAGCTCCGCGCTTCGGTGGAGAAGTTGGTCGAGACCAGGATGGAACGACTCGACATTGGCGGCAGTGCAGTGTCGGGCGAACCCGATGAGCCAGTCAAGAGTTCCGTTTCCGGGGCGGCTGGAGAGCGCGAAGGCTCCATCCGCCTTCAGGAACGAGCGCAGCCCTTGCTTCACCATGCCGGGTGCAGCGAACGGAACCGAGTGACTGACCACGATGTGGCCGGCGTTGCCGAGTGAGGTCCCAAAGCGTGGCTTATCCGCATCGACCACGGTTACGTCGGCACCATGTTCGGCGAGGAACGCCGCGCTGGTTGCTCCGATGATGCCGCCACCGACGACGACGATCTTCATTGCCTATCCGTCCGCGAGGGCAGGCGCCCACGTGCCGGCTGCATCGAGCAACTCAGCAAGCTCCGCGGATGTGGCAGCGTCCACAGCAGCCAGCGGTGCCCGCGGAATGCCAACATCGAGTCCGCGCATGGCCATCCCGGCCTTGATCTTTGCGTTGTAACGGCCGGACTCGATGAATTCCAAGATCGGCACGATCGCGGCGTAGGCCTCCGACCGTGTCGTGGGGTCGAGCATCGCGAGGTGTGCTGTCGGCAGAAGGTTCGCGACTCCGCCGATCCAGCAGCGCACACCGGCGTCGAAGAACACGGGGGCGGCTGCGTCGGCCCCGCAGACGATGTCGATCGAATCGCCGTAGCGCGAGGAGATCTCGGCGACCCGATCAAGATCTCCGGACGCCTCTTTGATCCCGATGATGCGTTTCATCGGTGCGAGGGCATCGAGAGTATCGATGTCAAAGGAGACTCCGGTGCGTTGCGGATAGTCGTAAAGCACGGTGGGCAGGTTGGCTGCGTTGACTATCGCTGACACGTGCGTTGCCAACTCCGTTGGAGTGGGAAGGCAGTAGGCGGGGGCGGCCACCATCAGACCGTCGAGTTCGAGGGCTTTGGCCAGGAGCGCATGGTCGAGTGCCTGGTCGGTGGACATACCGCCCACGCCACCGAGGATCGGGACTTTTCCGGCCACAACCTCCTTGATGCGGGCGGTGACGGCTCGTCGTTCTTCTAGGGAGAGCGCATAACCCTCGCCGGTGGTTCCGCAGGCCACGATGCCGTGCACTCCGGCTGCCACCATGGCCTCGACGGCCGCGCCTAGTTGAGCCTGATCGATCCGTCCGGACTCGTCGAATGGGGTGACGAGCGGAACGTAGACGCCGGTGAGATCCACAAGCGTTGTTCTACCACTGTCCGAATGGACCCTTCACGCCACCGCTTATCGAGGGAGTGCTTATTGGGTGCGTGCTTCTTGGGCGAGAACACTTCGCACCGTGTCCTCGAGCGTTCCGAGCACGATCGGACCGACGATCCTGACCGCGATGCGTCCTTGGGAATCCAAGATCACCGTCACGGGCAGGGACCGGGGCGGGATGTCGGGAATCGATGCGAACAAGGATCCGTCCTTGTCCATGATGCTCCGGTAGGGAGTGTCGGTTGTGAAGGCTAGGGCGTCGTTGATGTTGTCCTCGACATTGATTCCCACGAAAGTGACGCCTTCACTGTCGAGATTCCTGGCGACCTCGGCGAACTCGGGCATCTCGCTTCGGCACGGAGCGCACCAGGTAGCCCAACCGTTAACCACGGTCACGTCACCCAGCGAGTCGCTCAGCGCGAGGGACTCGCCTTTCAGATCAACGCCGGCGAGATCCAACGGCTCACCACGTTCTGCTTCGGGGATGACGGTCTTTCCGATCCCTGGATCGGTGGTGAGTGTGCCGGCGTCGACGGGGATCAGCGTTTCCTCATCGGCCGCGAGGACGCCGCAAGCGGAGAGCCCGAGCGAAGCGATAGCGACCGCGCTGGCCAGTGCCAGGGCTGCTACCGGGCGCTTCATGCGTTCAGTGTCTCCCGAGCTTCTTGCCGCTCGAGTCGGCGGGTCACCTTCTCTTGATCGCGCCACCACTCGATGGCGGCCACCATCATCCACATCCCGTCCAAAACCATGGCGATGGCCCACATCATCGCCCCGGCGAACTTCTGGTCAGCCATGGCATCAAAGCCATGGATTGCCGCGGCCTGCTCGTACGGCCAGTAGAGCGGTATCGGCGCAAAGTGCACGACGATCCCCAATGTTGTCTCAGGAATCATCATCAGTCCCAGCGAGACGAGGCGGACACTCGGCGCGGGACGCTTAGCGATGAGGTCGCTGCCGATCAGCGGGTAGTAGAAGACGAGAGCGGCAAACAAATAGATCGGCCGGATGCCGAACTCCATTGCGTCGTGGCCGTCAAGTGCCCAATTCATCACCAGTTGGGTGTGTGATCCGAGCAAAACCGTGGCAAAGAGCAGCCAGCCAACTACTGGGCGGGTCAGGAATTCCACCGGTCGTGAGCGCAGTACGCGAACTAGGCGTCGTCGTCCCCGGGGGCCGAGGTTGACGAACGTCAAGCGAACGGGGGAGGACAGCACGATCAAGGGCCCGGCGATCATTAACACGAGTAGGTGCTGACCCATGTGGGCCCAAAAAGCATCGTGCGCCCATGCGCCGAACGGGCCGAGGTAGGCGAGCGCGAGCGCGCACATGGCTGCGATGAAGGCGATCGTCGATCCGGTATTCCAGCCGAACGCCCGATGCTTGGCGCGGTGCGCCGCCCAGAGGTAAAGGCCGGTTAGGAAGGCGAGATTGATAACGACGAACAGGTCAAGATCAATCGGTGAGCCGCCTGGAGTCAAGTCACCCACGGCGTCACCCTAAGGCGATGAGGTCGCGTCGGGCGTACTTTGTCCTTTCGGTCACAAGATGTGTTCGGGCAGGTGAAGAAGCCGCCTGCATCGTTTATCGAATGTGCCGGGTCTGTCTTGATTGCCGCGTCTTGATTGACAGGCACGCTGTCTACTGCCACTGTGAAGCCAACCGACACCGCGTCGGGATGCCTCACGGCATCTGCAATCTCGGGAGTTGCATGTGAAGCGGGCGTTCGTAACGCTGCTTGCAGTCTTTGTCGGAGTCGCGATCGTGGCTGGCATCGCGGTCTTCAACTCGGTGCGCGAAGCCGAGCCGCCCACTCTCGCGGCGGAAGTTGCGGGAACTATGGAAACTCCGCAAGGCACATTGCCGCACGCCACCTTGGAATTGGCCGTCTACCCGAATAGCTCGGCTAAAGTTCCACCGCCCAAGACGTCCTCAAACTTCGAGGCCAATTGGCTCTCCGGTCAGCCGTTCTACCACCCCTCGACGAGCATCCAGGTGCCCGCGAACTCGGCTGTGACGATCACGTTCATCCAGTACGACAGCGGTGGCCAGATCTACAACCCGTACTTCGCTGACGTTCACGGCTCGATGGATGGGACCATGACGGTGAACGGCAAATCCGTTACCGGTATCAAGCCCTCCGAAGTCGGTCACACCTTCACCGTCCACCAGTACCCAGAGTCGACCCAGCCGGACTTCTTCCTCAATGTTCCCTTGAAGATGAACAAGGCGAATGCGAAGACGGATAAGGATGGTTACCCGGTCAAGCCGCAAAAGATTGAGGTCACGTTCATTACCGGCGATCCGGGAACGTACGTGTGGAACTGCGAATTCCCCTGCGGTGACATGTACCAGGAGTTCGGCGGTCCGATGCAAACGCGCGGCTGGATGGCCGGCACCTTCGAGGTGGTCTGATGTCCACGACCGATGTCCGCCCAACCGGCCAACCGGATGAGCCGGAGGCACCTACCAACAGGCCTCCGTCCATGCACCGGGTCAAGATGTGGCTGCGTCGCCCCTATGCCCGCGGGATTCTTGCCCTCACCGTCATCATCGGTTTCCTCCTCCTGCCTTTGGCCTGGTTGCTCCTCGCAGCGATGAACCAAACCGGTGCCCCGGCATCGGAGGTCATGAAAGACATCGAGCAGACGGTCTTCGTCTTCACGATCATCTCGATCCCCATCACGGCCTTCGTATTCGCGGTTCTCGTCTACAGCCTGCTTGGCTGGAAGCACGTTTCTGGCAACGACGTCCCCGCAGATGAGAGTCCGGCGATCCGCAGCAACACCATCGGTGTGGTTCTGTGGACGGTGGTCTCCAGCTTGCTCGCGTTTTTCCTCGTGGTGTGGGGCCTTGCCGAACTCGCGCAGATCACCGCAAACTCCTACGGCACCATCCCTGCCGATGAGCAGCCGACCGATGAGCAGGCACTGATCGTGAATGTCACGGGTCAGCAGTGGGTGTGGACCTTCGAGTATCCGCAGTACGACGGCATCGCCAGCGAGACGCTGTATCTGGCAAAGGATCGCCCTGTCTACTTCAACGTCACTTCTAAGGACGTCATCCACAATTTCTGGGCGGTCGAGTTGGGAGTCAAGATCGACGCCAACCCCGGTGCCATCACCCAAACAGGTGTGACTCCCAACAAGACCGGAACCTTCAACGTCCGCTGCGCAGAGTTGTGCGGCATGCACCACGCCTACATGGAGACCGCGATTCAAGTGCTGGAACCAAAGGACTTCACCTCGTGGGCACGTGAAATGGGCGGAGGCAAGACCTCATGAGTTCTGCGACAGCCACGGCTACGGCCACGGTGTTCGGCTCCCAGGTGCCGCAACCCACTCAGCACGGCAAGCCCGGCGGCGTCATGCGCCGACTCAACTTCGTTACGGGCATGATCGGGGGCTTGGGCCTGGCGATCGTCGCCGGCGTGGTCACCAACATGTTGACCCCCTCGGGCGCTTCGACCGCGACATTCGCTCCCGCGGCACCCGAGTACGTCTACCTTGCTGTACTTCTCGGCTGGGTCGTTGGCTTCATGGCGGGCATCGGTGCGTTCGTAGGGCCAATCAGGTGGGTATTGGGTCGCGATCTGACCCACGCGGACGCCGAATACATGGCCGGCAAGGACCTCGGCTGGAAGCGTTACTTCAAGTTCACCACCGATCACAAAGTCGTGGGTGTGCAGTACCTCATAATGACGATGGTCATCCTCGGTTTCGGTGGATTGCTAGCGATGTTGATTCGCACCGAACTGGGCGTCACCTGGGCAGAGGTCTTCTCGCCCTCCTTCTACAACTCACTCATCGGTACGCACGGCATTGCGATGATCATCGGAATGATCATCGTGGTCATGGGTCCGATCGCGAACTTCATCGTCCCGATCATGATCGGCGCGAGGGATATGGCATTCCCCCGCTTGAACGCCCTGAGCTTCTGGTTGCTCTTCGTTGCAGCGATCTGCTTGATCAGCTCGTTGTTCGTCGGTGGCGTTCAAGATGGCTGGTCCGTGTACTACCCCCTCGCAGCGCAGGCGCCACCGGGCATGCTCGGATACCAGATGACGATCATCGTCTTTGCGATCTCCACAGGTGTCGCGAGCGTCAACCTGATGGTCACGATCCTCACGATGCGCGCGAAGGGCATGACCTGGTCGCGCACCCCGCTACTGGTCTTCGGCGTCTTTGCCGCAGCCCTCATGGGCCTATACGCGTTCCCGTTCTACCAGTACTCGCAGATCCTGGCGATGACTGATCGCATCTTCAATACGTCGTTCTTCGATCCTCTCGAGGGTGGCAGTGTCTGGCTCTACGAGAACCTGTTCTGGCTCTTGGGTCACCCTGAGGTGTACGTCATCATCATCCCGAGCGCGGCAGTTCTCATGGAGATCATCCCGGTCTTCTACCGAAAGCCGTTGTTCTCGTTCAACTTTGCTGTCGCCGGCATCGTCGGTGTAGTCGCTCTCAGCGGACTCGTCTGGGCTCACCACATGTACATGACTGGTTGGGCGCCTGCGGTCAATTACCCATTCATGCTGTCCACAGAGATGATCTCGATACCCGTGGGCTTCCTTGTCCTTGTCGTCATCGGAACCATGTGGCGCGGAGTGGTGTGGACCCGATTGCCGGTGATGGCCGTGTACGCAGTGATCTTCAACAAGATGATCGGCGGCGTCACAGGTGTCTACCTCTCCGACGTGCCCGTCGACCAGTACATGCACGGCAGCATGTTCGTCGTTGCACACTTCCACTACATGCTCATGGGTGCTGGACTATTCGGCGCGATGGCTGGCGTCGCTTTCTACTTCCCGAAGATGACAGGTCGCATGCTCGACGAACGGATCGGATCCATCGGATTCTGGACGGCCTTCGTTGGATTCCAAATCACCTTTGGCTCCATGTTTGTTGCTGGGCTCCAAGGTCAGCCGCGTCGCGTGCTGCAGTTCGACAATTTGTTCAACCTCTCGAACTGGATCTCCACGATCGGCGCGTACACCATCGGTATCGGCATGCTCATCTTCCTCGGCGCGATCATCTCCTCGTGGATCGATGGCGACAAGGCACCGAGCAACCCCTGGGGTTCGAAGTCTCTCGAATGGCAGACCCCCACGCCAGTGCCGTTGGAGAACTTCGAGGTTCTTCCGGTGGTCACCGAGCGCCCATACAACTACGGCGTGCCCGACCCGTACCAAGCCGAACTCAACGCAGTCGACGGCGATCTCGAGAAGGTGGGTAAGTGATGAGCGCCGAGACCCAGCAGCCGCTCTACCCCACAACGGGGGAGCCGATTACCACTATTGCGCGCCGGGCCAAGGCAGGGCTGTGGACGCTCATCGTTCTCGATGTTTCCGGCACCCTCGCGCTGATCATCAGTTACACCTACCTATGGTCGCTGAACGTCAACGACGGATGGGCACCTCCAGGTGCCAAACTCACGTACGCCCAGACCAATGCGGTTCCAGCCAAGAGTGATGCGACCTTCGCGGCCGAGTGGCCGTTCTGGGCGATTCTCGGAATAGTCATTCTTGCCACCCTCGCGATGTGGTTCGGGTACAAGGAAGGCAAGCGCGGTAACCAGGCTGGTCTGATCGTCGGGACCGGGGTGGCGCTGTTGATCACTATCGCCGGACTTGTGGCCCAGTGGATTCAGATCTCGACCTTCCCGTTTGGGGCTGGAAACGGTGCGTACGCCTCGGCTGTTCTGCTGTTGTGTGCCAGCAACATCTTCCACTTCGGCATGCTCACGTTCTTGCTGCTCGGGATCTTCAACAGAGCGCGCAAGGGTCTGATCAACAAGGCTGTCCACTTCCAGGCGCAGTTGATGAGCTACTGGATGGTGTGGATCTGCATAGCCTTCCTGCTCGGAGCGTTGTGCACCACTTTCCTGGTCGAATCGCCCAATACCGATCCCGCCGTGTTCGGAAGCTTCACGCAACACAACTGATGGAAACCCTGGTTCACGCTCAGGCGAGCCAACGAGTTAGGCCCCGACCAGCACTCCTTGCTGTCGGTATCCCTGTTCTCTTCCTTGTCCTGAGCACTATCGGGGCACTGACCGAGAGTCGGGTGCCCGGGATACCGGTCGTTCCGGTGGCAACGCTGTGGGCACTTCCACTGGACCTGTGGATTCGTGATGTGGCAACTCTCCTCACGATCGGTTTCATCTTGATCGGGGGAGTCCTGGCTCCGCGCCCGGATCGTCGTAGCGGTTCGATTGCTTCAATCGCTGCTGTGGTGTGGCTGGCCGCACTCGCAATGCAGTCGTTCCTGACCGTCTCGGAAGTCTTGGCGCTGCCTCTGTCGACCTCCGCCGATCCGACGATCATCTGGTCACTGCTAACCCAAACCACGCTGGGTCGAGTCATGCTCATCCAATTCGTCCTAGTAGCGATCGTCGCGGTCTTGTCGTGGGTGATCTTGGACAGAGTGACCGGAAGTATTCTCTTCGGACTCGCAGTAATCGCGGCTTTTCTCCCCGGTTTCAACGGGCACTCTGGGATCGACGAGGGACACGCGTCGGCGACTATCAGCCTGGGACTGCATATCGTCGCTGCGTCGATATGGATCGGTGGACTTATCGCGACTGTGTCCTACGCCTACCGACGCGCGCCCGGAGCAGAACGCGTCATCCGTCGCTTCAGTCTCGTTGCCTTGATCAGTGTGATCGCACTTGCCGAGAGTGGTCTGTTGAATGCCGGCCTGCGCTTGGATGGCTTCGCTTCACTCGTGACGAGTACCTATGGAGCTCTGATCCTGACGAAAGTGGCGATCATCATCGCCCTCATCGGATTTGGTTGGCGTCAACGAACGAACCTGGCAGACCGCTACCGTGATGAAGACGGCAAGACATTGATCCTGGTTCGACTCAGTGCTACCGAACTGGCCTGGATGGGTGTGGTGCTGGGCCTTTCGGTTGCGCTGTCACGCACAGCCCCTCCAGGATTCGCTGCAGCCGGCGATCGGCTCAACCTGCTTGCAGTCGTGGTCCTTGGACTCGCGATCCCGATGGCCATTGCTTGGGCCATTCCCTCGCGACCATCGCTTCCCCGCTGGATCACCGCGTATCCCGAACCGGCAGCTGTTGCCCTGCTGGTCGTGATGGCTGGGCTTGCATCCTTGTCGCGAACGGACATTCTCGGCCCGCAGACACTGGGCATTCTTACGGTCGTACTGCTGGCTACAACGGGTCTTGTCATGTGGTGGGCGGTAGGGGAGTCGCAGCCTTGGGGTGCCCTCGTGTTGCTCTCCCTCGGCGTCCCAGCCCTGGCCTGGTGGATCGAAAGTGATGTGGTGGGTGGACTCGGCTGGGCGACGTTCGTGACTGTGGCCTCAACATGGGCGCTTCTGCTTGCCTATGGATTCGCGCGACGAGCTACGAACGTGTCGCGCGCTGAGGTGGTGGCATGAACGAGGCTTCACCTGTTACTCGCCAGCGGTGGAAGGATTTTTGGACCCTCCACGTTCCCTTGGTGATCGTGTTGGGTATCTGCACGTACGCGACGATCAATCAATACAACCGCGCGATGGAGGGTGTTGATCGATCATGGGTCTACATGGTCGAGTGGCCGCTGATTGGAGTCTTCGCGATCTTCGTGTGGAACCGGTACCGCAAGCACGGCAGCTTTAGTAACTGGTTCACCAAGCACTATCGCGAGCGCGCGGCCCGTTTCGAAGCAGAAGAGGAGGCCAAAGAGCGCGCCGAGGTCGAGACCCTTGAGGCGGATCCTGATACCCGAGCGTGGCAGGCCTATGTCAACGAGCTCCACCGCGAAGACCCGCCTGGCGGACCTCCGGGTGGATCTCGTTAGGGAACTTAGTAAGGACTACGCGCCCTTGGGTCGGTGCGGTTGGATCGCGTCGGCGGGGATGTGACCGAAACGTCCGGCCTGAAAATCCTCGAACGCCTGGATTACCTCGGACTTGGTGCTCATAACGAACGGTCCGTACTGGAACGTTGGCTGACGCAGCGGAACGCCACCGATGATGAACATCTCAAGGTTCGGTGAACGTGACTCCTGCTGCTGTGCGGCGGTGATGCGAAGGGCGTCTCCGTTGACCAGGACAGCCATCTGTCCGGTCTGCACCTGCCGCTGCTCGACGCCCACCGACCCGAAGCCGGCGAGGGTGTACGCAAGGGCATTGAAGTCCGACCGCCAAGGGATGTCGATTTGCGCTCCCGGTGCGAGAGTTAGATGCGCGATGGCAAGCGGTGTGTGGGAAATACCCGGGCCCTTGTGTGAGCCGATCTCGCCGGCAAGCACGCGTAGGACCGCACCACCATCGGCGCTGGTGACCATCGAGACGTCTTCGCCCTGCAGATCTTGATACTGCGGGTCGATGCGCTTCTTCTCTGTCGGCAAGTTGATCCACAACTGCAAGCCGTGGAACAGGCCGCCAGACTCCACGAGGTGCTCCGGCGGGGTCTCGATGTGCAGGATGCCGTCTCCGGCCGTCATGTACTGAGTTCCGCCCTCGAGGATGGTTCCGCCACCGCCGTGGTTGTCCTGATGCAAGAACTGTCCGTCGATCAAGTAGGTGAAGGTCTCGAAGCCGCGGTGCGGATGCCACGGCGTGCCCTTCGGCTCACCCGGCGCGTACTCGACTTCGCCCATTTGGTCCATATGAATGAAGGGATCAAGGTCGAAGGCGTCGATGCCTGCGAATGCTCGACGAACCGGAAAGCCTTCGCCCTCGTATCCCTGAGGGGCGCTGGTCACGGTCTTGACGGTTCGCATGGTCGACGTGGGGTCCACGGTCACGCGTGGGAGAGTCATGGTGTCTGCGGTTACTGCCGGCATTGGTCCTCCTTGGTTGTAATTAGTTTACGCTTCAACTACTGGTCCGGCAAGTTCGGATTAGGTTCGCCCTTTAGCGTGGGGGCATGCGCCCAATCCCCGCTCCCGTCATCCCTGCCCTCGGAATTACCCGAATCGTGATCGGTGTTGGGATGATCGCCAATCCGTCCGGCCTAGGGAAGGCCTTAGGGATGGCTCCCGATCAAGCGCGGGATGCCGGTTGGCTGGCCCGGTTGGCTGGTGCTCGGGAGATCGGCATCGGACTGGGGACGTTGCACGCCTGGCGCACCGGGGCGCCGACGGCTGGGTGGGTCGCGGCCCAGGCAATTAGCGATGCCTCCGATGCGGTGGCATTCGCGACTGTTGCCGTTCAAGGGAAGATCTCCGCTGCGCGCGGCATCGGCATGGGGCTATTCGCCCTTTCGGGAGCGGTCCCCGAGGCGTTGACCGCCGTCGCGCTCGGGCGTTCGGAGGGCTCGAGGCCCTAGATGCCGAACTACTACAGTGCAGGGATGCTCACCCGGATCCGCATGTCCCCCATGCGTGTTGTGCAAGCACTCGTTCTTCTCAGTGTCACCTTCGCCCTTGCGGTGGGATATGCGGGCGACGCTCGAGCAGACGCCGCATTCGAGGGATCGACGCCAGCCAATGGGGAGACCTTTCCCGGACCGGTCACGGAAATCGAGCTCCGCTTCTCTGATCCCATCGGCCTGAACGAGACTGAAACGCGACTTCTCGATGCCGATGGCGCCGACCTCATCTACGAACCCGTCGAGCTCGATGGAGGCAATGCCTGGCTGCTTGAGCCAGCCATCTCCCTTGATGAGGGCATCTACGGCGTCGTGTGGCAAGCAGAGGCAGCCGACGGCCACACCATTCGCGGAGTAGTTCGCTTCGGCGTCGGAGAAGTCGTCCTCGAAGAGCCTGCCGCCGTAGAAGACCAGACTGAAGGAGATCTCGACAGTCAACTCGCCGCCGCGGAAGCCGAAGGCAGCGGTGGCGGAGGCGTGCTCGCATCGATCGCAGCGGTTATTTCCAACGTCGGCATCATCATCGGATGGGGAGTGGCCCTGTTCGTCGCCTTCGTCAGCCTTCCGCGCATGACGTGGGTCGGTGAATACCTGATCCGCATCATGCGACTAGCCGGCATCGTGGCCGTCGTCGGTGCATTGATCGATCTCGGGGCAAATCTCCTTGGTGGCTCTGGCTGGAATCTGACACTCGCGGCCGCCCTCCGCCTCCTCGCCGGGGTTGCCCTAGCGGCGGTCCCCGGAATGGTGAACGGAACGCCGTTCATCTGGGTTCTTAGCGGAGCGATCATCGTCTCCTACGCTCTGGACGGACATACCGTCACCGCCGGTCCGATCTGGGTCATGGTGCTGGCTGACGCAGCGCACGTCACCTTTGCCGCTATCTGGGGAGGCGGCATCATTGCTCTAGCGATTGCGTTGGCCCTAGTGCTACGCAAGCGCACACAGGAGATGACTCTCGTACCCGATGGCAGCGAGCTCGCGGTTCGCTTTTCTCGCTTGGCCACTTATTCGGTTATCGGCGTGGCCATCACCGGGGTGCTTATGTCGTTCTTCATCATGCCGTCGCCCGGGGCGCTCGTTACCACGACGTGGGGCTGGATCCTGCTCATCAAGGTGGCGCTGGTGGCAGCTCTTGCCTTCTTCGGATACCGAAATCACTTCCACTCGATTCCCGAGATCGAGTACGCGCAAGTTCAGCGCGATAGCGGAACCGAAATTCGCGACGACGAACGCCAACACCTCGGCGATCTGCGTCGGACTTTGGTGCCAGAGATGGCTCTTGTGATTGCAGTACTCGTGATGTCCGGGCTGCTGGTGCAGGCATCACCGATCGCAGGCTAATTGGGCGCCCACCTTCGGCGAGTTCCACCGATGTTCAGTTCTCGGAAATGTCCGCCACTGTGGCCGAGTAAGAATCGATGAGATCGTCGGCTCGCAGTCCGATGGCCACTCCATGTTCACCCGAGCCGAGGGTTACGTCTTTGCCGACGATCCGTGAATCAACCACAACCGGAAGGTCCAGGCCCAGCGGAGTGATGGTTCCTCGCTTGTACCCGGTAACGGCGAACGCCGTATCGGCGTCGGGCATCGATAGTCGCGAGACGCCAAGCAACTCGCGAAGCTTTGGCCAGGAGATAGACCGATCGCCGGGGACGAGCACCAACAGATAGTCACCCTCGCCGCGTCGCACTAGCAGGGACTTCACAACCGCCGAGACGGATACACCGCGCGCTTGCGCTGCCTCCTCGACGGAGGACACCTTGCCGTATTGGATTTCCCGATGTTCGATTCGCGCTGCGAGGGCCGCCCGGGATCCGGGAGTCGATGAAGTTGGATCGGTCATGACTCCACGTTAGCCGGACACCGGTCAGCGTTTGTCGGACAATGGTTGTGGCAGGGGAGGAACTCATGCAGATCGCAACCAGTGTTTTCGTCGTTACCGGTGCGGGCAGCGGCATCGGCCGCGAAGTAGCCAAAGAACTCCTGCGCCGCGGTGGTCGGGTCGCTGGAGTCGACGTGCACCAGGCAGCACTCGAGGAGACCAGAGCACTTGCCCATGCGGGAGATCGAATCTCCCTCCACGTTGTCGACGTCGCCGATCGAGCGGCGGTCGAACGCCTGCCGCAGGAAGTGATCGATGTGCATGGTCGAGTCGACGGGCTGGCTCACATCGCAGGGATCATCCAGCCCTTCGTGACGATTGATGAACTCACGATCGAACAGATCGAGAAGGTCATGGCTGTGAACTTCTGGGGCACGGTCTACCTTGACAAGGCCTTCATTCCGCTGTTGAGGCAGCGTCCGCAGGCGAGTTTGCTGAATGTGTCCAGCATGGGTGCACTCGTTCCGGTTCCGGGGCAAGGTGCCTACGGTGCAAGCAAGGCGGCAGTGAAGTTGTTGACGGAGACTCTCTATGCGGAGTTAGCGGACTCGACGATCGCTGTGACCGTGGTCTTTCCCGGAGGAGTCGGGACAAACATCGCGGAAAACTCCGGAGTGGATGTCTCCAAGCTCGGCGCAGCGAGCTCGGCAAAGGTCACTGCTGCCGATGTGGCTGGGCGACTCATCGTGGATGCCATCGAAAATGGAACACCACGGTTGCTCATCGGCAAGGATGCCAAGAGCCTCGACAAGCTCTCCCGGGTTGCTCCCACACGAGCGATCACGACGGTCGCCAACAAGATGAAGGCCCTATTGGGCTGACGACCGTAGTTGAGGCTTCAACTGTCAACTCGACGTTCCTCCGCTTCCCGAACTACTCGGCGAGTGGATTGGCGTCCGACCCTTCGGTGATCACTAGCAGCACTGTGCTGTCCAAATCAATGTCTAGGTGTTGTCGTCGCTCCATCGCGCCGTCTCCAGTCAACAGAGCCCGGGCTGCCGCGGACCCGGAACCGCCGCAGGGCCCGGGTGCGACATTCATTGAGGTTAATTCCCGGGCTGCCATGAGCACCTCGTCGTCAGGGACTGCAACCGCGCCGTCGAGTCCATCGCGGATTAATGGCCAGGCGAGCATTGACAGCGTGCCGCAGTTGAGCCCGGACATGATCGTTGTTCCGGTTTCCACTGTTACCGGCTCGCCCGCCTCCAAACTCGGCGCCACACAGGCAGCTTCGGTCGGTTCGACCGAGACGACGCGAGTCAGGCCCTGTCGTGTTCCGCGGTAGTACGTCAGTGCGGCCTGGAGAAGGGACCCCACTCCGGTGGGAATCAGTGCCAGGTCTACGTGGTCAATACCTATCGCTGTCAGTTGCTGATCGGTCTCAGCGAACAACGTTGCGTAGCCGTCGACGATCCACCCGGGAATCTCCTCGTACCCATCCCACGCGGTGTCTTGAACCAAAACATGCGAAGCGGCGTTGCTGGCCCGTGCGGCAGCAGCCACGGCTTCGTCGTAGGAACCACCCACTTCACGCACGGCGGCGCCCTCGTCGCGGATCGCTCGAACTGCGCTGGGATGAACACCGTCGGGGATGAAGATCAAAGCTGAGTGGCCCGCCAATCTCGAGAATCGTGCAACTGCGCGCCCGTGGTTTCCGTCGGTTGCAGTGACAACTGTCATCGGGCCGTCGGCGTCAGCAATGGCCCGATGGATTGCCCACGACGCACCAAGTGCTTTGAATGCGGGCAGCCCCAGTCGCGTGGACTCATCCTTCGCCACTACCCGCCCGACGTTCCACTCAGACGCCAGAACGGGTAGATCGACCAGCGGCGTCGTGGCGTAGTCGGGCAGGGATCGGTGGAAGTCCCACGCGTCTGTGGTGACGGTAGGTGCAGTACCAGAAGAATTACGAGTGTGTGGCAGCCACCGGGTCATGAACCCATTGTGGCTTTGCGTCCTGACCGAGGCTTCCTCGAACCGTGGCTGCGGTTACCCGGTCGGTCAGAGTGGCGTCCATGTCCGGGTCGCCCACCGCGATTGTGTCGCGCCTTGCCGCCCGGTCGGGAGTTCTTGACCCGCACCGGTGCTGGCGCCCACGGCTCTCCACTCGGCTTTTGCGCTCCGGTGATGGTCACCAACTCGGCGCTGAGCGGACGGATTCGAGTCACCACGGGCTGTACGCCGCATCGATCGGTCATGTGCTTGACGGTGCGCTGCTGACGGGGCGCGGTCATCGTGACAACAGTGCCCGACTCGCCGGCACGCGCAGTGCGGCCTGCGCGGTGGAGGTAATCCTTGGGGTCGGTGGGCGCATCGAAGTGAACAACAAGGCTGATGCCGTCGACGTGAATACCGCGGGCGGCAACGTTGGTGGCGACGAGAGTGCGAATGGCACCATCCTTGAACTCCTTTAAGGTGCGGGTGCGAACCGCTTGGGTCTTTCCACCGTGCAGCACACCAACCGGAACCCCTTGGCCAGCAAGCTTGGCGGCCAACTTGTCCGCTCCGTGCTTGGTGCGCGAGAAGATAATCGTTCGGCCTTCGCGTGCAGCGATCTGCGCGATGATGACATCGCGGTCCTCGGGGTGAACCACTAGAACGTGGTGATCCATCGTCGTGACGGACGCTTGACCAGTGTCAACAGAATGCTCGACGGGGTCGTTCAGGTAAGTGCGAACGAGGCGATTCACGTCCTTGTCCAGCGTTGCGCTGAACAGCAATCGCTGACCACCGGGCTTGACGGTGTCGAGAATCGTCTTCATCGCGGGGAGGAAGCCCATGTCGGCCATCTGGTCGGCTTCGTCGAGGACGACCATCTCGGTGGAAGACAGATCCACGTCACCGCGTTCCATCAGGTCCATGAGGCGTCCGGGTGTCGCGATGAGAATCGGAACCCCGGATCGAAGTGCGTCGATCTGCTTCCCGTAGGGCATTCCACCGGCAATCAACCGTGATCTCAGGTTCACCGCAGACATCAGTGGTGCCAGTGAGTCCTGGATCTGCATCGCGAGTTCGCGCGTGGGAGCCAAGATCAGACCGAGAGGCTTATGCGGCTTGGCTCGACGCTCTGCCAGGCGCGTCAGCATGGCCAGTCCGAAGGCGAGGGTCTTGCCGGAGCCGGTCTGACCACGGCCGAGAACGTCGAGACCGGAAACGGCATCGGGGAGTGTTGCGGTTTGGATGGGGAAAGGGCTGGTGATTCCTTGGCGGGCCAAGGCCTTGCTCAGGGCAGGGTTAATGCCCAATTCGTCGAAAGACATGAGTTACCTATTCATTCACGAGACCAAGTGAGTCTCGTGGAGCCAACTGCGCGTTCCAGTCGGTGGTTAAAGACTCTCAAGGAGCGGGGTCTAATCCTGACCCAAGAAGCATCCGCGGCTGCGGCGCAGGACAAGGTTACGGCATGGAGGCTGAATCGCCTAATCCATCGCTTACCGTGGAGGAAGGACGTATTCACTGGGAATTGTCGGTAGTCCTTGCCTGTACCCACTCGTGATGCGAGGCTCGGCGCATGTCTTCTCGAAACACATCGTTCAAGATGTCAATCATTTTCGCTCCTGTAGTTGCCCTTTTGTTGACGGGGGCGTACGCCCAGTCAGTTGCTGCGGATGTTGGTCAGGATCGACTAGAAGCCATTGCGGAGGACGTGATGACTCCCGTCCCAAAGACCCTCCGAACCATGGGGACGGTGACTCGGGAGCTCAAGACCAACACCCAGCCCACACGGGGGTTAGACATGTGCATGGATCGGCAGCGGGTTGGAATCTATGCGCCGACTCCCCAGGCGACGACCACATGGGCTCTTGATTACAAGTACAAGCCGGAGAACGTGTCTGTTACTCAGCTGACGGAAATTACTCTAGATATCAGTGAGTACGGATCGGCTAAGAAAGCTTCGGCTGCATGGCAAGATGTTGTTCGCACTCTTGAATCGACCTGCGCCGGATACATCCAAGTTCCGGGTCTTCCTGAGACTTTGGCGGATGGGTCCAACGTCACGTGGAGCACCAACGAATTCAATGAGGTCACCGTGACTGACGCCGCACGTAATCAAGGCCCAGTCGGTTTAGAGTCAATGTTCACGATCATTTTGTTCGATCCGAATGACGCCAGATCGACATCGGTGGTGACGAGTGAACTTGTGATGCAGTACTCATCGTGGCGTTTAACTGGCTCCACCATCGTTCGTGCGGAATATGCACGCGAGTGGTCACCGATGTCAGCGGCCGAGCCGAGTGATCCGACCAATCCATTCCTCACGTCAGAGGTCAAATCAAGCGTCGATCGACTAGCCAAGAAGGCATCGCGAGAAATCATCGCGCAGGGATAGCAACGACTGACGATGGCACTCCGACGGTAAGTGTGTTGCCAGAGTTGGTCTGGCTACGGTCCGAAGCAGCGATGCAGGAAGCCGCAATCTCATGGTGTCGGCTGCGCGTTCCTATGAATGGTCTCAGCCAGACACGAGAGATGATTGCAGTTGCACGGCCCTAGCCAGTGGTGATGCTCCTGCGCATTTCTCTCAGTCAGTGAACCTTTGGCAAGCCGTCCGACGGACGATCAATGCATGGACGGGATCTTGCCGTCCAACCGTTCGAGCATTGCTTCGCTGTAGTCGTTTAAGCCGAGGACATCCACCGTTGTCCCCCGACGTTCGTACTTGAACACCACCGCATCTAGTGCAGCGACCGTCGATGCATCCCACACATGGGCACTGGATAGATCAATGACTACCCACGACGGATCTTCTGAGTACTGGAACTGGCTGACCAGGTCATTGCTGGATGCGAAGAACAACTCTCCGTGCACTTCATAGGTGACGTGATCACCAGCGGGTGCCACCACACGCGTCATGGTCACTAGATGCGCCACGCGTCGCGCGAACAGGACCGTTGCTGTCAGGACACCGCCGATCACGCCGATGGCGAGATTGTGCGTCAACACAGTGGCGATGACTGTCGCCAGCATCACGATCGTCTCGCTCTTGGGCATGTGCGCAATCACCTTCAGGCTGTGCCAATCGAAGGTTGAGTAGGAAACGATGATCATGACTGCCACCAGTGCGGCCATTGGAATGATCGCGACAATGTCGCCAAGGACAACAACGAGGATCATCAAGAAGACACCGGCGAGGAAGGTTGACAGCCGGGTGCGTGCGCCGCTGACCTTCACGTTGATCATCGTCTGGCCGATCATCGCGCAGCCACCCATACCTCCGAAAAACCCGGTGACGCAGTTGGCAACACCCTGTCCCCAGGCCTCACGGGTCTTTCGTGAGGGGGTGTCGGTGATGTCGTCAACGAGCTTGGCCGTCATGAGAGATTCCATTAGCCCGACCAGAGCCATTGCGATAGCAAAGGGGGCGATGATTCGCAGCGTCTCGAATGTGAATGGCACTGCGGGAATCCCTAGGACCGGAAGACCGCCGGGGAGTTCGCCTTGATCACCAACGGTGGGAACCTGCCAGCCGAAGACAACCACTGCGAGGGTCAGCAGAATGACGGCAACCAGTGGCGCAGGAACGGCACTAGTGAATCGCGGAAGGACGAACATGATTACGAGTCCAACCACCACGAGTGGGTACACGATCACCGGAACGTCGATCAAGTAGGGGATCTGCGCTATGAAGATGAGGATCGCGAGCGCGTTGACGAAACCCACCATCACGCTGCGCGGAATGAAGCGCATTAATCGCGCAACGCCAGCAACGGCCAACAGAATCTGAATGACGCCAGCCAGGATCACTGCGGCGATCAAGTATTGAAGTCCGTGATCTCGAGCCAGGGGAGCCACGATCAAAGCGATCGCACCGGTGGCGGCGGAGATCATGGCGGGCCGACCACCTGTGATGGCGATGGTCACGGCCATCGTGAAGGAGGCGAATAGGCCGACCCGAGGATCGACCCCGGCCAGGATCGAGAAACTGATCGCTTCGGGAATCAGGGCGATTGCCACGACCAGACCGGCGAGGACTTCAGTCTTGAAGACTTTCGGCGAGAGCCAGGTGGGACGAGTTATAGAGGGCGCAATGAGAGACAAGCAAGAACTCCAAGGAAAGACATTGAAACTGAGACGCTAGTGGGTTCTTGGAAGACTGCATGACCATGGAAGGGTGAGAACCCCTAGCCTTGTGCGGGATCTCACAAAAGGTCGGGAAACGTTTTAGGGCGACTCTGGGAAGGGACAGGACTATGGCTGCCGATCTGATTCTGAAGGCTTCCTCGGTGATAACCATGGATGAAGCAACCGCGGGTGGCGAGGCCGTTGCGATCGATACCGGCACTGGGCTCATTACAGCCATCGGAACGCTCGCCGATGTCCAAGCGGCCGAACCTGGAGTCAAAGTCACAGACCTTGGCGCCAGTGTTCTCATGCCGGGCTTCATCGACGCTCATAGCCACCCTGCGCTCAGCGGCATGATTACCCAGACTCCCGCTTACTGGATCGCTCCCTATGTGGGATATCCGACCTACGCGGATGTCCAAAAGCTTTGGAAGGAAGTTGACGCCAAGGTTCCTGCCGGACAAGCCCTACTTTTCACGGGCCTGGACCGACTCCTTCAAGGTGCGCCAGAACTCACCAACACGGATATCGACGCTTTCTTCCCGTCGCGACCCGTTGTGGTGATCGACAACTCCGGTCACGAGGCCTACTTCAACTCCGCGGTCATCGCTGCCAACGGCTGGGCGAATAACAAACCTCCCGCAGATCCAGTGGGAGCCCGCTTTGGTCGCAACGATGACGGCACCTCTAACGGTCGGGCCTACGAAACGGCCGCAGTGTTGGCCGCGATCGGCAAGATTCTCGCAGAGGCTGTCCCGCATCCGCTCTTGTCTCTCGCGAAGTTCATGCAGATGATGTCCAGCAACGGCATCACGATGACAACCGAGCACACTTATGAGAGCAATCTCTTCAAGGCGTATGCCGCGTGCGCGCAAACCGATGGTGTTCCCATACGTATTGCGCTCTATCACATGTCAATCGAGGACACGTGCGGCGAGCAACTCACATCCCCGAACCCGGACATGCTGTGGAAGCAGGGCATCAAACTCTGGGCGGACGGTTCACCGTGGGTCGGAACGATCGCGTCGTCGTTTCCTTATCTCGACTCACCCGTTGTGCAGAAGGCCAACATTCCGCTCGGACCAGGTGGCGAGGGAATGATGAACTACACCCGCGCCGAACTCGACGAAGTGCTTGCCAAACACGCCCCCGAGGGCTGGCAGTTCGCTTTCCATGTCAACGGCGATGTCGGACTCGACATCGTTCTCGACGCCTACGAGCACGCCCTCGTAGAGAACAACCTGATGGGCACCGACCACCGCTGGCGCGTGGAGCACCTCGGTGGTTGTCGCGGCGATCAGTTCGATCGGGCTGCCTCCTTGGGTGTCACCATCTCGCTTCTTCCGGCCCAGTTCATCTACTGGGGCGATCTCCTCGACGGTCAGATGTTCCCCAGCGAGATCGGCAGCATCTGGATGCGCGGGGGAGATGCCGTCCGGTCGGGTGCCCTGGTTACCTTCCACAACGACGGTATGGTCAGCCCACCCATCCCGTTGCTCAACATGCAAGCCATGGTCACCCGCCGCACACCCTCAGGCACGTTGCACGGACCCGAGCAACAGATGAGCCTGGACGACGCACTCAAGGCCCACACCATCAACGCTGCCCGCCAACTCGGGCGAGACAAGGATCTCGGATCACTTGCCGTTGGCAAACGCGCGGATCTTGTTGAACTATCTGCTGATCCCTATGCAGTCGACACGAACAAACTCACCGACCAGGTGAAAGTCCTCGGCACCTGGGTTAACGGATCCAAAGTCGATACCGGCGCCTTCATCGCGAAAATCGAAGCGATCGACCCGACGGAGCACAAGGGATTGCACCAGGCGGCCATGTCTCACACCTGCTGACCTTTGTGGCGTCGGTGGACCTTTGGGGTGAGTGACGGGACTTGAACCCGCGGCATCCGCGACCACAACGCGGCGCTCTACCAGCTGAGCTACACCCACCGCGGCTCCCTTTCGAGAGCGCTGGAGAAGTCTACCCGTGGTCCACTACGTGGTTGTTGCCGAGTTCCTTTGCCTCTGAGGTGGTGGGTCCGGGCAGGGGCACCATGACGGCATCGCGGTAGTAACGCAGCTCGGCAATGGACTCGCGGATATCGGCCAGGGCGCGGTGGTTGCCGGTCTTCTCGGGGGTGTTGAAGTAGGCCTTGGGGTACCAGCGCTTGGTCAGTTCCTTGATGCTTGAGACGTCCACCACGCGGTAGTGCAGGTGGGCGTCGAGATCGGGCATGTAGCGGGCGAGAAAGAGACGGTCGACGTAAACGCTGGAGCCTGCTAGCGGCGCTTTGCGCTGGTCGGGCACATGTTGCGCGACGTAGTCAAGGACTCTTGCTTGAGCATCCGAGAGTGTCGTGCCGTCAGGAATCTCGTGAATGAGGCCGGACTCGTTATGCATCTTGACTACCACCTCGTCCATGTTGGCGAGGGGTTCGTCATTGGGCCTGATGACGATAGAGATACCTTCGTCGATCTCGGTGAGGTCGCCTTCGGTGACGATGCAGGCGATTTCGACGATTTCGTCGGACTGCGGATCCAGCCCAGTCATCTCGCAATCGATCCAGACCATCCGGCCGTTGGGGTGGTTGGTCGGTTGTTCCTGCTGATCCTCACTCACGCAACCACCCTATGGGGCGACGTGATTGGCTACTTTCCGAGCCAGCGCACCAGGTCAGATTCGGTGACGACGCCCACGAGGCGACCGTCGCAATCGACGACGGGAACGGCTTCGGTCACGGATCGAGCCATCATGTTCGCAGCTTCGCGCGGGTTGGCTTCGGGAATGATCGAGGAGACCGGCACGCGGGCCAGGACATCGGACACGCGCCTGGTGGACAGGTGCTCGGCGGTAGCCGGAACCTCGGCGAGGATATTGCGATCGCTGAGAACTCCCACGGATTGCCCGAGCTTGTCGATGACGACCAGGTGTCGCAGGCCGGATACGAAGAGCAGTTGCCATGCATCCCACAGGGTTTCGTCTACTTCCACTGTGAGGACCGGTTGAGACATGATGTCGCGGACGACGATGTTGTTGGGTGTTTCTGCCGTGGCGGTCACGTTCATTTCCCTTTCGACTCGGGAAGTGGCATAACCATGACCGGAATGTCCGCTCGATGCAGGAGGCTGTTGCTGACCGAGCCCAGGACCGTGGACAGGAACTGCCCTCGCCCTCGAGTCCCGACGACGATCGCTGCCGCGCTCGAGGACTGATCGAGGATCGCCTTCGCGGCGGGCCCGCGGACGAGGTGCTCGCGGACGGTTACGTCGGGATATTGATCGCGATATCCCGAGAGCACCTCGGAGGCCAAGCGAACTTCTTCCTCTGCAACTTCCGCGATTGGCAACGGCGCTGCGCCTTGGGGCAGTTCGATGAGGTCGTAGGCCGGGATTTCCCATGCGTGCACGACCACGAGTTCCCAGCCGTGGAAACTCGCGAGCTCGAAGGCAGCCCCCAGCGCGGCCTCGGAGTTGGGCGAGCCGTCGATGCCGACGACCACGCTTGAAGCCTTGGGTCGTGACTGCCCTCGCCAGACGACCACCGGACACGTGGCATTGGAGGCGACTTGGGAGCCGACCGATCCGAGCATCAGCCCCGCGAATCCGCCTGTGCCACGAGATCCGACCACGAGCATGTGCGCCTGATGGGATGCCTCGATCAACAAGCCGCCGGGTGTTGCGATCTCGACAACAATCTGTACGTCGTCACACGGAAGTTCGTCGGCAATGACGGTGAGTTGCTCGTGGGCATCGGCTCGCAGTGCGTCGAGGTAATCCAGTGCGGGAGGGATGCCCAGCCCGCCGACGGTCGCCGCGGGTAGCACCGCGCAGGCAAGCGTCAGCCCCCGTCCGCGGGTTACTGCCTCGTCAGCCGCCCATCGCGCCGCATCTCGTGCGGTAGCGGAGGCATCAATGCCCACCACGATCCGCCCGCTCCATGCCTCACGGTCCATTTCCGCCATGGTGTCCAGCATTCCCGTATTGCTGAAAAGAGGAAATAGAAGTGGGACCCGTGAAGTAGGGACTTTCGTCCCTTCTTTCCCTCGTGGCTGTGCCTAGGAGCGTCGGGTGAGCGCCGCGATCGCCGCGAGGATCGGCAGCATCATGATCAGCGAGGCCACCATGAACATCGCTGTGTAGATCTCGCCCGTTTCGCCCATGATCGGCTTGACCAAGGTCGACGCCATGAATATCGCGTACATCACTACGGCCTAGTAAGCGAAGACCTGCGGGACTGGTCGGGCGATCATCTCGGCGTAGGTTCGGCGCAGCAGCAGCAATCCGACGAGGATCGTGAACACGAAGATCGTGCCGACCCAGCCGTAGAAGTTGTGGATCGGGACACCGAAGTAAGCGCCGCCGTTCACCCACGTCCAATCACCCTTGATCGTCGAAGAGATCGGATCGAGTGCCAAATCGTTGAACGTCATGATCAGCGCCGTCATTCCGGCGACGAGAATGAGCCGCCAACCGGTAACGCGTTCGTAGAGTCCGTTGATCCCGCCACCGGCGATTATGCGCGCGAGAACGTAACTGGTGTAACCCATAGAGAAGTAGGCGAGCATCACCAGCGGTGGAACTTCTCCGACCAGCGGTCCGAGCAAAGTGTCGGAGTCGTAGTAGTCACCGAAGACCAAACCAGTGTGAGTTCCGATGAACTCCGATGTGTACGAGATACCGAAAACAATCACGAATCCGATTAACGCAGTGCGCCACCCGGCCCAGGTCGACCAATGCACCAACGCGAAGGCCACCTGCATTTCGCCGAGCAGAAGCATGATGGCCGGATTGGTGCCTTCGGGCATCCAGATGTAGAGAAAGGCGAGGGCGAGGATGACCCAAATGATGATGAGGCGTACGCGCGTGACGTGCGTCGTCGTTGTGCTGTCCAACTGAGTGACCATCTACTCGACTCCGCCTTGGAAGATCAGTCGGTACATCGCTGGGCCCTCGACTATGAGCCACATGACGATGAAACCGATGGCGCCATAGCGAGCGATCAACCATGGACGTCGCTCTTCGGGGGTGTCGGCGTTATCAGCCTTGTACCAGGCAAGAAGAACGACGACGCCCGCGACGATCGCGCCCACGTTGATCCACAGCATGGGTAGAGCCTTCCATGCCAATGTCGAGAACTGACGTCAACGGCGCCGCCATCACCTATCCTTGATAGGTGGCGAATCGACGAAAGTACGGGATCCCTGCCGCCGTTTTTACCGTCGCCGCGTCCTCAAGTCTCTGGGGAAGTGTTCCTGCCGTCCAGGCGGCGGGTGTGCCGATCGCCTGTACCAACGCGGTGTCGTCAGTCAGCGTCACCGAGGGCGACACTGTGGACCTCGGAATTGCTGGTGGATGCTCGCTCGTCTCTACGTCGGCAGCCGGCAACCTAGAGCCGTTGTCATCGACATCTTTTCTCGCCTTCGCTTCAGGCTCAGGATCCATCAACGCGCTCGTTGTTGATTCTGATGAAGTCGAGTACTTGAACCGCGTCAACGTCAGCATCTCTGCCAAGCCGGCACCGACGCCGACACCCACACCGACACCGGAGCCCACGACAGCCCAACCAACAACCAACCCCACTCAAAATCCAACGGCTACATCGTCGGCATCCCCGACTCAGAGCGCGAGCGCCACCCCATCCGTCAGTGCCACTCCGGCATCGAGCCCCTCCTATGACCTCGCCGACCTCCGACCCTTCGTTGTCGCTTCGACTAAGCCGGCGCCCGAGCAACGGCTCGTGAAGTCATCAATCGACGTTGCGACTGATGCCGGCCCAGGGAATCTCGTGATCGAGGCAGCAAATGGCAATCCCGTGCAACTCATCGGGATCGCGGGGGACACCGATGCCTTCGATGTCGTCTCGCCGGGCATTGACTACTCAGTTCCATCGAACTGGCAGCGGCTGGGCTACGGAGACTTGTGTTGGGCGTACTCGGGTTACACGACCATGCAGGCCGTGATCTTGCCCATCGCCGATCCACCATTCACAACGGTTGCCCGCGCGTGGAGTTTGGCTTCGGCAATTCTGGTGACAGGTGACGGGTATTCGACGTTCGTGGGGGCGGCTCCCGGTGATGTCGTGGATGCAGGTGGGAGTCGGATTTCCTCGGTGATCATCTGCGGCAAGGCATCGACGGACAGCACGCCGTCCGCACGAGTCGCCTTTGCCAAGAACGACAAAGTCACTATTTGCCACAAGCCGGGAACGCCGGCTCAGATGACCAAGTCGGTGCCCAGTTCAGCGCTGGGTGGGCATCTTGGCCACGGCGACTATCTCGGAGCATGCACGCCGGTTCCGCAGGTCATCTTGCCGACACTGCCACCGCAGCAGCAGGTTGTGACCACATCGACTGCAACGCCCGAGCCGAGTCACTCGGCGATCGTCCAAGACGACCACGTGTTGCACATGTGTCGAGCCACATCTGACCGGCTCCGCCCGTACGTCCTGGACTCGATCCGCGTTAGTCAGGTGCCGAAGACACCCCAGAATTCCGCGCCCTTCCCGCAGCCCGGATGGACCAGTGTGATCGAAGCGTGGCAGGACTATCCCGGTCAAAACTGGAACGGTTGGGGCCAGCAACTGCTCCAACGAAATTGCGCGGTAGTTCCACCGAGCCCCGAGCCGCAATTGACACCGACCCCTATCCCCAGCGCGACACCAACGCCAACGGGTACGGCAACGCCAACTCCAACAGCGACGACGAGCCCTTCCCCCTCCCCAACGCAGACGACAGTGGATCTGACGTGGCCACCGAGGGTTCCCACGAAGACGGACTACCCTGTCAAACAGAAGTACGTTGTGCCTTCGCCTGACCCAACACCAACGCCTACAGTCACCGGAACTCCTACTCCGACGCCGTACCCAACGCCCACGCTCACGATCTCGCCGGACCCGCAGCCAACGTTCACCGTCACACCTACGTACCTGGTGCCCCCGAATCCCGTCGTCACCCCAACGCCATCAGCCACCGCAACTGCGACACCGACGGCCACGGGCACTCCGACGCCAACTCCGACCGCGACTGCGACACCCACCCCCAATCCCACCTTCTCCATAATCCCCGGGTATTCGAAGCCGCCGATCCCGTATCCGTCGCCGACGGCAGTGCCGACCGTTGTTGCACCGACACAAGGACCGCAATCGGTGTACACGCCGGTTCTCTTGCAAGTGTCCGGCCAAGGAACCTCGTCGGCCTCTTCAAAGGTGACGCTCACCATCAGCAATGGGCCGAGCACCGTGAAGGTCAAGAAGTCAGCGCAAGGCCTCGTCTCCGAAGCCACCGATGCTCCGGAGGTAGTCGATAGCACGCCGGAGCTAGCTGCGACCGGCCGAAATCGTTCCTCCAAGGCTACGTTCGATCGCCACCAGCAGCGCTTGAAGAACTCATGGCCGAGTGGTTCCGCCGTTGCGAAGTTGTCATGGTCTGGGCGCGGTCCGAGTGCAGATGTAGATGAGTTATTCGTAGCCTCTGGCACCAGTACATCGGCGCTCACTCGTGGACCGGGGTGGTACACCGACACCACCAAACCGGGTGCTGCCGGCAACATCGCCATCGCCGGACATCGCACCGGCTTCGGGGCTCCATTCGCCGATCTCGATCGGATGCAGCTAGGGGATTCGATAAGGCTCGAGACACCCGACGGTCGCGTAATCGCTTACGAAGTGGCCGAGAAGCTCCTCGTCCAGCCGGACGCCACCTGGGTGCTCGGTCCCGATGTGCTTCGCGACGGCAGCAACACCGTGACATTGACCACCTGCGATCCACCGGGTGTCAATACGCGTCGATTGATCGTGATCGCCCGCGAGATTGATCGCTAGCAAACTGTTTCCTGCTGCACACTAGGTAAAGCCTCCACCGGCGATCCACACGATATTCGTGAATAAGTAGAGCAGCGTGATGATGCCGACGGTGTTCCAGATGAGCGCGTCGGAGCCGCTCACCCCACGAACGATCTTGATGAATGCGATGACGAGGAACACAAGAGCGACGATGGCCCCTTGAATGGGCAGCACGTCCGGCATCCCGTCCCACATATCGGCCCCCGTTCATGAGCAATGCGGGGCTCGTGCTGCCGCGAGGTCGCGCGAGGCGTGAGCCCGTCGTACGGTCAGCAGGTGACCACATTCGCCCCGATACCGCCACCGGAACTACCTCGCACGAAGGCCGAACTACTGCAGCGCGGGTACGTGCCGCGTTCGGTGAAGGCCGAGATGCAGGAGAACCTCCTCGGCAGGCTCCGCGACGGGCTACCGACCCTGCCCGGGATCGTCGGGTTCGAGGACACTGTGGGGCCGCAGGTGGAGCGGGCGCTGCTCGCCGGCCATGACTTTGTACTGCTGGGGGAGCGGGGACAGGGCAAGACCCGACTCATCCGCTCGCTGATCGGCTTACTTGATGATTGGATGCCGTACGTCGAAGGCTGCGAGATCAACGACGAGCCGACCGCGCCGGTGTGTGCTCGCTGTCGACGGCTCGCTTCAGAACGTGGCGACGAGTTGCCGATTGCCTGGCGGCATCGCAGTGAGCGGTATGGCGAGAAGCTCGCAACCCCCGACACGTCGGTGGGTGACCTCGTAGGTGACATCGACCCGGTGAAGGTTGCCGAAGGCCGCAGCCTCGGAGATCCCGAGACCATCCACTTCGGACTCGTGCCGCGGACCAATCGCGGGATCTTTGCGATGAACGAACTTCCCGATTTGGTCGAACGAATCCAGGTGGCTTTGCTGAATGTCCTAGAAGAACGTGACATTCAGGTCCGTGGCTACAACCTCCGCCTACCGCTGGACATGCTGGTCGTGGCGAGCGCGAACCCCGAGGACTACACCAACCGCGGGCGCATCATCACGCCGCTGAAGGACCGCTTCGGTGCGGAGATCCGCACCCACTACCCGCTTGACCTCGATCTTGAGATCCAACTGCTCGAGCAGGAAGCTGACATTCATGCAGTGATTCCGCGCCACCTGTTGGACACGGTGGCGCGCTTCGCTCGGGGAGTCCGTGAATCGCAGGCCATCGATCAGCGCAGTGGTGTCTCGGCGCGGTTCTCGATCGCGTGTGTGGAGGAACTCTCGGGTGCCGCGCTGCGTCGGTCGGCAATCGCAGGAGACGACGAACCGGTGGCCAGGGTTGGCGACCTTGTGGACATCGTTCCGTCCCTGCGTGGCAAGGTCGAATTCGACGTCTCGGAGGAAGGCTATGAAGAGGACACACTCGTTCTGTTGGCGCGGCAGGCCACGGCTGAATCGTGGCGATCGCTGCTCGGCGGCCAACAGGCGCGGCCTTTCCTTACGCATCTCGTGCAGTGGTTCGACGAGGGCAACACGCTCGCAACCTCTGATGTGATGAGTTCGCGGGCGATCCTTGAGGCCATTGGACCGATGGAGGGGCTCGGTGCCGTGGTCACCGCTGCCGAGCCTGGGATGGCGGAGTCACCGGGACTTGCCGCCGCAGTGATCGAGTTTGCCGCAGAAGGCTTGTGGCTTACGCGGCGTATCGACAAAGACGATGACGGTGCCACAGTCACCTACGCGAGCAATGTGGTTGACGACGATTCCAGTGACGAGGACTACGGCGTCGAATGAGTTCCCGCCGGCCCTATCGACCACGCCGTGGACGCTACGGCGCGTTCCACGGTGGGCCCGATCCGCTTGCCCCGCGAGCCGATGCGGCAGCGGGCGTCGACGAAATCGGTAAGCGAATCCTCGAGGGCCAGTCGGTGCGCGATGCCCTTCGCGACGTCCTCCGAGCGGGAACCCAAGGGCGCCGTGGCCTGTCTCAGTTATCCCAGCAACTGCGCAAGCGTCATAAGGAGCTGAGCAAGTCCGGCCGGATGGACGGCCTGATGAGCGACCTTCGGGAAATGCTCGACCAGGCTCTGGACGCTGAGCGGCGTGAACTCTTTCCTGATCCTTCCGACGACGCCCGCTTTGCCGAAGCGATGCTCGATGCCTTGCCCGACGACGTGCCTCGTGCCATGCAGGAACTTGACCAATATCCCTGGCGATCAGACGAGGCGCGCGGGATCTACGAGCAGATGAAGGACCGGCTGCGTCGAGATGTGATCGATCAGCAGTTCGCCGGTTTGAGTAAATCTGTTGAGGACATGTCGGATCCCGCGGCCCAAGCGGCGATGGCCGAGATGATGAAGGATCTAAACGATCTGCTCGATGCTCATCGACAGGGGACGGCAACGGAAGAGGACTATCAGGAGTTTCTGGACAAGCACAGGGATCTCTTCCCCGATGCTCCTGACACACTCGATGAGTTCATTGACGAGATGGCTCGCCAATCCGCGGCGATGCAGCGCATGTTGGACTCCATGACCCCCGAGCAGCGCGCCGAACTCGCCGAGGCCATGCAGCAAGCGCTCTCGGACATGGGTTTGCAGGAGCAGATGGCACGACTGCAGGACAACCTGCAGGCGTTGCGTCCGGAGTTCTCCCGAAGCCGAGGGCCGGGCCTGACCGGTGAGAACTCTCTGGGGCTGCCCGACGCGACCCGGGCCCTCGCCGAGATGGCAGACCTCGAGCAACTCAATTCGCAGTTGGGTGACGCAGACGCGATGAGCGATCTGGATCAGATCGACGCCGAAGCCCTCGAGCGTGCGCTCGGACGTAGCGCGCGAGATGACCTCGAGGCGATGCAGCAGATGCAGCGAGAACTCGAGACCCAGGGCTTTCTCACGAGTGACGGCGACACTCTCCGGCTGAGCCCCAAGGCCGTTCGGCGCATCGGGCGCACGGCGCTGCGCGAGGTGTTCGATCAACTTGAGGGCACTGAGCGCGGAGATCACGGCATGCACCGAACCGGCGCGGCGGGGGAGCCGACCGGAACGCATCGCGCGTGGCGGTTCGGTGACGAAGAGTCGATCGACGTGGTGCGCACGGTGCAGAACGCCACTTACCGGCAGATGGCGACGAGAACCAACACCGGCTTGTCCTCAGATGATTTCGAGATCGCTGAGACCGAGACCGTTACGCGGGCGGCCGTGGCATTGCTCGTTGATCAGTCCTTCTCAATGGTGATGAACGACACCTGGAGCGCAGCCAAGACTATGGCGATGGCCTTGCACTCCCTCACGTCCACGAGTTACCCGCTCGATGCCCTGCAGGTGATCGGTTTCGCAAACATGGCGCGGGTTGTCGATCCGATGGAAATTCCCGACCTCGAGGCGAGCGAGATCCAAGGCACCAACCTCCAGCATGCGCTGATGCTCGCCGGCCGTTTCCTGGATAAGCACCCGGGTTCGCAGCGGATCGTCATGGTCGTTACCGATGGTGAACCGACCGCGCACCTGAGTCCTGATGGTGGTTGGTGGTTCGACTGGCCACCGACCCGCGAAACCATCACCGAGACCGTCGCTCAGGTGGATGCCATGACCAAGCGGAAGGTCGCTATTTCGTGGTTCCGGCTCGGCGACGAACCCCGCCTGGCGCGATTCTTGGATGAGATGGCTAGGCGCAACGGAGGGAAAGTCCTTGCGCCGTCGAGCGAGCGCCTCGGCGACTACGTGATCACTGACTTCGTCAAAACGCGGTCAACTTTCCGCTGAGGTGAGGGGTTACCCCTACACCTCGTGGGAAACCCAGCGAGGTTGTTGAGCCTCACCCGCGTCGCTCATAGCCTGTGAAAATGGCTGAGATCTCCCGACGCGCTGTCCTTGGAACCACCGCCCTCGCTGCCGCCGCCGCTCTCACCGGTCCTGCTGCCCGTGCCGCCGAACCGCTCATGGCTTCGGGCAAGTCGTGGCCGTCGAAGGCCAAATGGCGCGCCCTCGACAAGCAGATTGGAGGGCGTTTGATCACTACCCAACTCCCGTGGGTCAATGCCACACCAGAGACCTTCGAGCTTCTGAAGAACCCGTTTTGGAATGAGGAGCAGCCCGGGGCGCTGCAGTCCACCGGTTGGTACGGCGCCTGAACGGCAGCAGCGTCGCCCTATGCAGTCCGGGCGCAAAAGACGTCGGACATCGTTGCTGCGGTCATCTT
>JAURQC010000082.1 GCA_030836325.1 Candidatus Nanopelagicales bacterium | reverse complement strand
GGTGAGTTCCTCGGCCATGAATTCGCGGAGCAGATCAATGGCCTTCACCACTTTCTTACTGCGCAGCGAGTAGTAAACGCTGGCGCCGTCACGATCGGCCTGCACGACATTGCGCTCGCGCAGGACCGAGAGGTGCTGGCTGGTGTTGCTCTGGGACAGATCAAGCGCTTCAGCGATCTCGTTGACCGTCAAGGGGCCGTTGCGAAGTTCATTGATGATCAAAAGGCGCTTGGGATCGGCGATTGCTTTGCAGATCCGGGCGTGCAGTTCGTGGATCTCGAGCTCGGTCTGCTTGTCCATAGTTCCTAGTCCCTGTGAGATTTGACTAAACAGTATTAGATGCAGCGCATTGGTTCTTGCCGATCTCGAGAGTTTCGATCTCGTCAGCCGACACCTGCTTACCGGAGTTGACCTCGCGGATGGTGTCGTAGAAGTCCGGTGCACTCGGCAGCGTGCCGACAATCTCCTCCACGAACTTCACCAGGTCCTCTTCGTTCAACAGAGTCGATTCGAAGACCTGTCCCAGCGTGGTCTTGACCATGCCGTCATCGCCCATCTCGTCGACCGTGGACCAGTGCGCTGGCAAAACGATTGTGTTGGAATCTAGCGGGCGCAACTTCTCGTTGACGGTGTAGAACAACTCGCGAGCGAGTTCATCAGCCTTGCCGGTCAAGTCCGGGCGTCCCACACCGCGGACGAACACGGTGTCGCCGGTGAGCAGCAGGTGACCGGGGATGTGAACGCAGGTGGTTCCCGGAGTGTGGCCGGGCATCTTGATGGCGAAGGTCGCGACCGTGTGCCCACCGAGGTCGATTTCGGTTCCGTCTTCCAGCGGTGTGTTGGGCCAGGGGATCGAACCGCCCGCGTCTTCCAAAGGCAGGTGGTACTCGGCTCCAACCTTCTCGGCCAGTTCGGGGCCACCGCTGATGTGATCGGCGTGCACGTGGGTGTCGATGACGTGGGTGATGGTCATGCCCTCGGATGCGGCGAGTTCGATGTAGGGATCGGGGTAGCGGGCGGGATCGACCACGATCGCGTCCTTGCCGGGTACCCCGATCATGTAGGACAGGCATGCCTTGGACGGGCGAAGGATCTGCCAACCGATGACTCCCTCAGGTAGGCATTTCAGCGGCATGGGGACGAGCAACTCGGCCCACGCTGCCGTGCCACCTTCCAGGTTGCGGGCTTCAACCCCGGCCTCGGCAAGCATGTCCAGCAACAGCGCACTGCCGTTGCCATGAGCGCACACGACTACCGACTGCTGCGGCACTTCGGGGACCAAGGAATCCAGGTCCTCGACGGCCATCCAGATCGGCACGTTCTTGGTATCCACCGGCTTGGTTCCCTCGACCTGCCAGGCCGCGAACTCATCCTGGTTGCGCACGTCCAGGATGAACGGGATGGTCCCCTCGGCGATCCCGTCGTATAGCTCTCGGGGGGTGACACTTCCGGGCATTTCCAACCTCCTGGGCGCTGGCTATCGGTTATCCGGGCGCATTGGCATATGCGCAGACGCTAATACGCTCATGTGTCTGAGGGAAGCAATTCCCGGAATTTTTCGGGAAATACTCCGAAACCCTTGCCTGGGGGTGTCCGGACATCTACCGTCGCCCTAGACACGGAGGAGATCCCATGACAAACACACCCATGAACACCGAGCCTGAGTCGATGACGATCATCGCCTTCAGCGGTGACCTCGACAAACTCTGGCCCACGATGATCCTGAGTTCGACCGCTGCGGCGAACGGCATGGACGTGACCGTCTTCTACACCTTCTGGGGACTCTTCCCGCTGGTGAAAGACGACGTCCGCATCACCGGCTACGACGCCATGACCAAAATGCTTGCTGGCATGAACGCCCCTGGTATGAAGAAGGCCAAGCTCAGCAAGCTCAACATGGGTGGCATGGGCAGCTGGATGATGCGCAAGGTCGCGAAAAAGAACAACCTGATGCCCCCGGAGGATCTCTTCGCGATCGCCAAGGACATGGGCGTGAACATGTGGCCGTGCCAGATGACCATGGACCTTCTCGGCATCGAGGGGGATCAGATGGTGGACGGCCTCGGCGACCCCGTCGGCGCGGCCACCGCGCTGAAGAAGATGTCCAACTCCAACATCAGCCTGTTTATCTAGGAAGGATCCACCGATGGAAGACGCAACAACCACTGTTGACGCCAAGGGTCAAACGTGCCCAATGCCCGTTCTGATGACCGCCAAGGCAGCCAAGGAACTCCAGCCGGGCGAGACGATGTTGATCGAGGCCACCGACAACGGTGCCCGCTCTGACATTCCGGCCTGGGTCGATCAGACCGGCAACGAACTCGTCGAGTCAAGCGAAGACGGTGAAGTCCTTCGCTTCCTCGTGCGAAAGAAGTGATTGCGTGCGCTACGGCTTCGCCATTGATCAGCGCACCTGCATTGGCTGCCACGCCTGCACAGTTGCGTGCAAGACAGAACATGATGTACCGGTAGGACAGTTCCGCACCTGGGTCAAGTACGTCGACAAAGGCGAGTACCCCAACACCACTCGCGAGATGGGTGTCATGCGGTGCAACCACTGCACCGACGCTCCTTGCGTGAAGGGCTGTCCTACCGAGGCCCTCTTTATTCGTCCGGACGGCATCGTCGACTTCGATAATGAACGGTGCATTGGCTGCAAGATGTGCATGCAGGCCTGCCCGTACGACGCCATCTACATCGACGCGAACACGAATACAGCAGCCAAGTGCAACTTCTGTGCCCATCGCATCGACCAGGGACTCGAGCCGGCGTGCGTCCAGGTATGTCCGACCGAGTCCATCTGGATGGGGGACATTGACGATCCCACGAGCGGCATCAGCAAGTTCCTGAGTATTCAGCCGGTGAACGTGCGCACACCCGAACAGGGCACGCGCCCCAACACCTACTACGTCGGTGCAGACCAGACGGTGCTCGATCCGTTGGCGGCTCCGGTAGACGGCACGTACCTCTGGGCCAACGCCGATCCGTTGCGCTTGGAAACGGCGGCCGAACTACCGGGCGATCCGCTGAGCAACGCGCGGCTAACCCTCAATACCTCGCACCCCCGTCCCTGGGGTTGGAAGGTGTGGACCTACCTCTGGACCAAGTCGATCGCTGCCGGGTCCTTGGCCCTTGCCGGCCTCATGGTTCTGCTCCTGGGCGATACCAGCGCGCTGGTGAGCACGGTGGCCCCGTTCCTGACCGAGGCGTTTTTGGCGATCACCGCCGTCCTGCTGATTTGGGACCTGAAGCAGCCCAAGCGCTTCATCTACCTACTCGATCCGCGGATGATCAATAAGAGGTCGTGGTTGGCCATCGGCGGCATCTTCCTGGGAATCGGTGCCGCTCTCGGTGGTGTCTGGTTCCTCATTGGAGCTGCCGACGTTCTCGGAATCGCGAATTTCACCGAGTGGCTGACCTGGCTCGCGTGGATCGCTATTCCCGCCGGTGCCATGGTCGCTGGCTACACGGCCTTCCTGTTCGGTCAGGCCGAGGGTCGCGACCTGTGGCAGTCTCCCGTGCTGTTCTGGCATCTGCTGGCACAGGCCGTCATGGTTGGCTCGGGCGCTTTGCTCGTCGTCGGCCTGGTCATCGGTACCGACGCTGCGACCATGCAGTGGTTGGCGTGGGCGCTGATCGTGGGCGTCGTCGCACACCTGCTGATCACGGCCGTGGAATTTGGCGGAACCCACGCCACCCGGAACGCGGAGATCGCGGCCCACGCGATCACCCACGGGCGTTACCGCGCCCAGTTCTGGGGTGGCTCGATCCTGCTGTCGATTCTCGGTGCGCTCGTGGCGCTCCCCGCAGCCCTCGGTGGTGCTGTGGTGTTCGCCGCTCTGGCCGGATTGCTCGTCCAGCCGGCGCTCGTCCTCCACGAGAGGGTGTTCGTTATGGCCGCGCAGGATCCGCCGCTTTCGTAGAAACTGAGAGCCGAAGGCCCGACCAACCAAAACCGCACGTCGTTGCAACAACCGAACGGAAGGCACGAATCCGATGACTCCTCGTGATCCGGAGACCATGCACCGCCCCGCGGCCTCGCCGGTGGGACCGGACAACCCCGAGCACTATGGGTTACGCATCCGCGAGACCGTGTCGAACTATCCACCGGTCGAGGAGTGGGACGACGTCGTCATGTACGACGCCAAGGCCCATCCGCGTAAGGTCGAGAAGCACTACATGCTCGTCCCCACGACGTGCTTCAACTGCGAGTCTGCCTGCGGTCTGCTGGCGTTCGTGGACAAGGAGACCAAAGAGGTCGTCAAGATCGAAGGCAATCCGGCGCACCCCGGATCACGTGGACGCAACTGTGCGAAGGGCCCGGCCACGATCAACCAGACGAGCGATCCCGAGCGGATCCTGTACCCGATGAAGCGGGTGGGCAAGCGCGGTGAGGCGAAATTCCAGCGTGTCTCGTGGGACGACGTCCTTGACGATGTTGCCGGCCGCATCCGCAAGGCGATCCAGGAGGACCGCCGCAAGGAAGTGATGTACCACGTTGGTCGTCACGGTGAAGATGGTTTCATCGAGCGGGTACTCCTCACCTGGGGTGTCGATGGCAACAACACCCACACCAATATCTGTTCCGCGGGGGCTCGTTTCGGATATTCGGTGTGGGGTGGATACGACCGCCCGTCTCCCGATCATGAGAACGCGAACGTCATCTTCTTGATCTCGGCTCACCTGGAGTCCGGTCACTACTTCAACCCGCATGCTCAGCGCATCATGGACGCCAAGGTTCATGGTGGAGCAAAGCTCGTCGTCCTCGATCCGCGGTTGTCGAATACGGCATCGCACGCCGATGAGTGGGTGCCGACCTGGCCCGGCACCGAGGCGGCATTGCTGCTTGCCATCGCCTCGTACCTGATGCGCACCGATCAGGTTGATTGGGATTATATCCACCGGTGGGTCAACTGGAAGACCTACATGCGCGAGCTGCATCCGAACCTTCCGGCGGAGGATTTCGAAGCTTTCAAGCAGGCGCTCACCGATGACTACGCGCAGTACACCTTCGAGTTCGCCGCGGAGGAATGTCGGATTCCTGTCGATCAAGTGGAGCGAGTAGCCGAAATCGTCGCTGGTTGCGGCGGCAAGATGGCGGCCCACACCTGGCGCGCGGCGTCGGCGGGCAACCTCGGTGGATGGACCGTTGCGCGTGCGCTGTTCTTCTTAACGGTGCTGACCGGCAGTGTGGGCAAGAAGGGCGGCACCAGCCCCAACGGGTGGAACAAGTTCATTCCTCATGGCCCGACCATGCCCGGCGGTCACGACTCGTGGAACGAGTTGTTGTGGCCGAAGGAATTCCCGATGTCCACCAACGAGTTGTCGATCCTGCTTCCGCACTTCTTGATGGAGGGCCGCGGCAAAGTCGACACCTACTTCACTCGGGTCTACAACCCGGTCTGGACGAATCCGGACGGCTTCAGTTGGATCGAGGCGCTGTCTGATGAGGATCTCGTGGGCTGCCATGTGGCGATGACGCCAACCTGGAACGAGACCGCTGTCTGGGCGGACTACGTCCTGCCCTTCGGGCACAGCACCGAGCGGCACGACACTCAGTCCTACGAGCAATACGCCGGAAAGTGGCTCGGCTTCCGCCAGCCTGTTCGTCGCGTTGCACTCGAAAAGATGGGCGAGAAGATCGGCGATACCCGCGACGCCAATCCGGGCGAAGTCTGGGAAGAGACGGAGTTTTGGATCGAGCTCTCGTGGCGCATCGACCCCACTGGTGAACTCGGTATTCGTCAGTACTACGAAGCTCCGGGTCGCCCAGGCGAGAAAGTCACTGTCGACGATTACTACGGCTGGATCTTCGACAACCAGGTCCCCGGTCTTCCCGAGAAGGCGGAGAAGCTCGGGTTGACCCCGCTGGAGTACATGCGCAAGTACGGCGCCGTGGAGATCGCCAATGGCCTCTATCGGCAGGACGAGCGTCCGCTCACCGAGGCCGAACTCGAAGGTGCTGAGCTCGATGCCGAAGGTGTCCTGCGCAAGCCGGTCACCCCCGAGACGCAGAAGCCCTTGGTGGGTGAGCCTGGCGCGGTCGGCGTCCAGCTCGAGGACGGCTCGAAGGTGGCCGGGTGGCTGACCCCGTCACGGAAGCTGGAGCTGTTCTCACCGTCGATGGATTCCTTCGGCTGGCGCGAGTACGCCACCCCCTGCTACATCACCTCGCATGTCTCCCACCACGAACTTGATGACTCGCAGGGTGAGATGGTGCTGGTGCCGACCTTCCGGTTGCCGACGCTGATCCATACCCGATCGGGCAATGCGAAATACCTGAACGAGATCTCGAACAAGCATCCGATGTGGATGAATCCAATCGACGCTCAGAAACTGGGCATCGACACCGGAGACATGGTTCGCGTGAACACGGAGATCGGCTACTTCGTTGCCCGTATCTGGGCTACTGAAGGTATTCGGCCAGGTGTCAGCGCGCTGTCTCACCACATGGGTCGCTGGCGCACCACCGACGATGCCGGCAGCCGTTGGGTGACCGGCAAGGTGAACGTCGGAAAACTCGATGACGGACGCTGGCGACTTCGGTACGTCGAAGGCATTAAGCCCTTCGTCAGTGAGGATGCCGACTCCACGCGCATCAACTGGGAAGACCCGGGCGTGCATCAGAACCTGGCGTTCGGCGTTCATCCCGATACCTGGTCCGGTATGCACTGTTGGCACCAGAAAGTTCGCATTGAAAGGGCCCACGAAGAAGACAAGTACGGAGACGTTGTCGTCGATACGAACAAGTCCCGTGAGGTCTACCGCGCATGGATGGACAAGACCCGCCCCGGCCCTAACGCCGAGGGTCTGCGCCGTCCGCTGTTCATGATGCGCAACGTCATGCCACAGGTTCGCGCGTACTACACGGACAATCGTTACCCGGACGACAACGCGTAGCACTGCCCACCGATCTGGCAGGCTGCGCGCATGCTAGACGACGTTCGGTGGTCCCCATCCCCGGCGTCGAGTGCGGCGATGCGCCGATGGATCGAGGCCTCGGGTTCGAGCGACTTCGCTGAAGCCCATAGCGCGAGCGTGGGTGACCTCGACTCGTTTTGGTCGTTGGCGTGGGACGACTCCGCCGTGGTCGGAGAGGTGGGCGAGCAAGCGTTCGAACCGGGCGCGGAGTTCCTCGACGCTCGGTTCTTTCCCCAGGACCGGCTGAACGTCGTCGACGGAGCGCTCGAGCCGCTGGCCAGTCTGCTCCTGCTCTGGTTTCTGCCGGTACTTGTTGGGATATTTGCCGCGATGTCGAGCATCGGGTTGACCTTCGCCAATTCCACTGCGTTGGGTATTGCGGCATCGTCCGTCGGGGCCGGTTCGGAGTCGGCATGGCCTGGGCGGCAGGGAATATCCGCACGCACTGCAGGGAGTCGAAGTTGACTGAGCCGATCTGGCGACCGAGCCCGGAGTTTCAGGCTGAAACCCGGATGGCTGGATTCCACAGCCGAATTTCAGCCGAGTCCGGGAGATCCATCGAGTCGACCCCTGACGCGCATGCGTGGTCCGTCGAGGAGCCGAATCTCTTCTGGTCACTTGTCTGGGATGAGTTCAGCGTGGTCGGCTATCGGGGAGACGTGGCCTACGTATCCACGACTCTGCCCGATGCCACCTTTTTCCCCAAGGCTGCCGTTAACCTCGCCGAGAACCTGCTGGAGCCGTGGGCGGACTCCGACGAGATCGCCCTAATCTGGATCGGCGAAGGCGATGCCGAGCTCGAGGTTCGGTGGGAACTCTCCGGTCGCGAGCTTCGGCGTCGCGTCGGATCATTCGCGGCTGCCCTTCGGGCGAAGGGGGTGACTGCCGGAGATCGGGTCGGTCTGATTCTCCCTGTGGGGCCCGACGCTCTCGTCTGCACGTTGGGTGCGATCGCCGTCGGAGCCGTCGTGAGCAGTGTGTCCCCGGAATTCGGGGCGCCGTCGATTGTGGACCGTCTGGGACAACTCGAGCCGACCGTGCTAGTGGCTGCCGCGTCCTACCGGTGGAACGGACGTGACTTCCACCGTGCCGGCAATGTCGCTGAGGTTGTGCATGCGCTCCCGTCCCTTCGATGGGTCCTCCTGGCAGATCGTGCATCTGACTCGACGGTTGCGGACGCTGCTCCTACCGGCTGCACTGTCGAGCCGCTCGCCACTCATCTGAGCGCTGATGTTGAGCCTGAGTTCGCCCGGCTGCCCTTCGACCATCCGGCCTACGTCCTGTTCTCCTCGGGAACCACTGGTAAGCCCAAATGCCTCGTTCACCGTGGCGGGGGAGTGCTGCTCAAGCACCTCGTCGAAGTGGGACTGCATGCCGACGTGCGCCCGGGAGATCGCCTGCTCTTCTACACGACGACCAGTTGGATGATGTGGAACTGGGAGATCTCCTCCCTCGCGTGCGGTGCGACGCTGGTGCTGCACGACGGAGCGCCCACCTATCCGGGCGCGGCAGCGCTCTTCGACTCCGCTCGACTCACGGGCGCGACTCATCTGGGCATGGGTGCTCGCCTGCTCGATCACATGCGTGGGGAGAGAATCGACCTGCGTGCTCACCTCGGGACGGAGTCACCGCTGCGCCAGGTGCTGGTCACGGGGTCGCCGTTGTCGGTGCCGACCGCTCATTGGCTCGCGGAGGAACTCGGGCCCGACGTCATGATCAACCCGATCTCTGGTGGCACCGATCTCGTCGGCGTATTCGTCGGCGGAGACCCGACGCGTCCGTTTTATGCGGGGGAGATGGCCGGGCCCACGCTGGGCACCGCCGTGGACGTCTACACCGATGCCGGGGTGCGGGCCCAAGACGGTGAGCCGGGGGAGTTGGTGTGCCTGCAGCCCTTCCCGACCGTGCCCGTCGGCATTTGGGGCGATGAGAGCGGCGAGCGGCTCCGTTCCACGTACTTCGACGTCTGGCCCGGCATTTGGGTGCACGGCGACCGTTCGGTGCGCAGCGAGTACGGGGGTGTGGCGATTCTGGGCCGATCGGATGCCACCCTCAACGTCGGCGGGGTTCGCATCGGCACCGCGGAGATCTACGCGGCCCTCTCGGATCACCCGGCCATCGTCGATGCGCTGGCCTTCGGTCAGGAGTGGGATGGCGATACCCGCATCGTGCTTCTCGTGGTGGTTGCGCCGGGGGCGGTGCTTGATGACGAGACTCAGAAGTCGATCCGTGCGGCGATCCGGGCCGCGTGCTCACCGCGGCACGTGCCGTCGGTGATCGTTGAGGTTCCCGACGTGCCCCGCACCCAGACGGGCAAGATCTCCGAGATCGCTGTGCGCGAGGCTGTTCACGGACGGGAGGTGAAGGGCCTCGGTGCGCTGGCGAATCCCGACGTTCTCGACGTGATTGTGGCGGCGGTTCCCCGGTAGCGCCGCCCATCGGGCGCCGTGGACCGGTACGCTCCAAACAAAATCATTCGAACTGGAGGGAACACGTGGGTATCTCCCGCAGAAGTCTGGTCAAGGCGGTCGGGCTGGGTGCTGGAGCTGTGGCCACGACCGTCGCTGTTCCGGGTGCCCTCCCAGCGGCTACGGCGTCGTCGCTTGCCGTGAGCGCCCGACCGGCTACTTCGCTTCGAGCGACCCCTTACCGGGTCGGGCAGTGGCTCCCCTCGGACCAACGCGTCCTCAACAACTGGCTTGCCGCCCTCATCAAGACGGTCGATGAATCACCACAACCGCTTCGTCCTGTCGTCCAGGAGTTGAAGGAACTCATCGAGTCCGATCCGCAGATCTATATGTACTTCCATCAGATGTTCGAGGAACTTCCCGACTCGGCCACGTACGAGCGCACGCCGACGGGTAGCCCGCAGGTCCGCGACTACCGTCAGATGCTGCAACTGATCAATCACGTTCTAGGCACCGCGCCGAGCTTCAACGAGACCGGCTTGGTGGGATTTCCGATCAACGCGATCCTCGACTGGCCCATGGGAACGACAGCCGGCACCAACGCCTTTCTGGACGAGCGCGTGAACGAGCGCTTCAAAGCCATCCTCAATGAGTGGGGGAGGTTCCTTAAATCCCCCGCATCTCGATACGTCCTCAACGATGACCCCCGTCATGGTTGGTTCGGCAGGAATGCAAAGAAGGCGATGCCCGGCTTCGCCTCGACCTTTGAATGTGAACCGGCACAGCCGTTCTACGGGTTCACCTCGTGGGACGACTTCTTCACTAGGACCTTCCGCCCCGGTCAGCGACCGGTCGCCAGCCAAGGGGATGACGACGTGATCTGCAACGCGTGTGAGTCGGCCCCCTACCGAATCGCAAAGGATGTCCGCCGCGTGGACACGTTCTGGCTTAAGGGCCAGCCGTACTCCTTGCGACACATCTTCGGCGACGACCCCGTCAACGAACAGTTCGTGGGCGGCACGGTGTATCAGGCCTTCCTCAGTGCGTTGAGCTATCACCGTTGGCATTCGCCGGTCACTGGCACCATCGTGTCTACACGCGTCATCGACGGCAGTTACTACGCCCAGTCGCCGGCAGTCGGCTTCGATCCGGCCAGTCCCAACGAATCTCAGGGATACATCACCGAGGTTGCGACTAGGGGGGTCATCCTCATCGAGGCGGACAATCCAAAGATCGGCTTGATGGGGTTCGTGTCCGTCGGGATGGCTGAAGTGTCAACGAGTGAGATCACCGTGGAGCCGGGCCAGCGCGTTACCAAAGGGGAACAACTCGGAATGTTCCACTTCGGCGGGTCGACCCACCTATTGGTATTCCGGCCCGGCGTCAGGCTCAATTTCGATCTCGACGGGCAGGAGCCGGGACTGGATGCCTCGAACATCCTCGTCAATGCGCGCATCGCCACCGTCCGCTAGGAGGGGTGAACGTGGGATACGACATCGAAGTGGTCCTGCGGCATCGCGCACCGTGACGGGCAAGCTCGCGGAACTGGCGGTGACCGACATCGTCAATGGCGATCCCGTTCACAACACGAGTGGTCTTCCAGATGCGACCGCTCTGCGGCCTTTCGATGTGTGGGTCGCTACTTCGCTCAGCGACTCGGATGGGCAGTAGTTCCTCGGGTAAGGAGTTCTGGCTCGAGCATGATCGTGCTGTCGGCAACCTCCTTGCCGTCCATGCGATCGAAAAGTCGTTGCGCAGCCATCGCACCCATCTCCGTCAGCGGCTGCGCGATGGTGGTAAGGCTCAGCGTGCGCAAAGCACCGAGAGCCACGCCGTCGTAGCCGATGATGGACACGTCATCGGGAACCGAGAGTCCAACTTCCTGGCAGGCCGCCATGACGCCGATCGCAGAGATGTCGTTGCTGGCAAAGATCGCGGTGGGAGCGGGCCCATCGGCAAGCAGCGAACGCGCGGCCTCGAGTCCGCCGAGGTTTGTGAGATCGGCTTCGGCGATGCGGATTCGATCGGCGAGTCCGGCTTTCTCCATCTCCTGCCTGTAGATCCGCTCGCGGACTACGGCCGGCTCTAGGGTGCCCCCGGACACGTGGGCGATGTCCTCGTGGCCGAGGTCGAACAGGTGCTCCATGGCCATCCGTGCACCGGCTTCGTCGTCGCTCACGACGGCGTCGATGCCCGGTCCCGCAATCTCCCGCAAGGTCAAGACGACGGTGGGAACTTCCGCGGCGAGGGCTCGAACTGTTTCGGCCGGCAATCGGTGCGAAATCAGCATGAGACCTTCCACTTGAAACTCGAGCAACTTCGCCAACTCGGTGCTCTCCACCGCTGGGTCGCGTTCGCCCGACACCAGCATGGTGTTGTAGTTGCGGGACCGAATCACCGCGTGCGCACCGCTGAGCATCTGGGGAAAAATCGGATTGTCCAACTCGGCCATGTTGACGCCGATCGTGCGACTTCTACGGTCGGCGAGGCTCCGTGCCGTCGCATTAGGCCGGTAGCCGAGTTCCTCCGCAGCCTTCTCGATGGCGGTGCGGCTAGCACTACTGACTTTCGGTGAGCCCCGCATTGCCAGCGAGACCAGAGACTTCGACACCCCGGCACGAGCCGCAACATCGTGGATTGTTGGTCGCCGCTCACTCATCGCTGACGTCCCTAACGAGAATTCTTTGGCCGGTGGCAACCGCGCGCTCGCAGGCGATCGCCGCACGGAGCGCATCAAGTGCTGCGCTGGGTGGGCACGGGTTCGGTGCTCCCGCGATGACGTCGACGAACGCAGTGGTCTCTGCACGGAATGCTTCGCGGAAGCGATCGATGAAGCCGGAGTAGACATCGTTGTCGATGCCCACATCGGCGCCGTCGAGAGTGAGTAGCGGGGTCCGGGAAGTTATCCCGGCGCTAAGGGAATCCTGCGAACCGAATACCTCGAGTCGAACATCGTGGCCGCGGGCGTCGTGACGGGTACCAGTGATCGATATCGGCACACCGGACTCCGTGGTGGCGATGATCTTGGTGACGTCGGCGTCGTCGAACTCCGCGTAGTCGCCCTCTCCGCGGATCGCGCGGGTGGCCTGGACCGTCTCAATGGGAGAGCCGACGATCCATGAAGCGATGTCGAAGTCGTGCACATGGAGGTCACGGAAGATGCCACCGCTCCCAGGCAGGAAATCCCGACCCGGGGGAGTGTGGTCACGCGACGCCAGCACGAGGTCGTAGACCGTCCCGATGGATCCCGACTCAACGGATTCGCGAGCCTTGTCCATGCCGGCGTCGAAGCGTCGCTGGAGGCCGATCTGCATCGCGAGCCCGGCCTGCGCTGGCT
>JAURQC010000081.1 GCA_030836325.1 Candidatus Nanopelagicales bacterium | reverse complement strand
GAGATCCACCATGGATGGCGGGTGGCCGAGATGGCCGAGATCGCAGGCCTGTCGAGTTCGCAACTCGAGCGGCTATGTCGGCGGACGCTGGGAATACCGCCGCAGAAACTGTTGCAGCGTTTGCGGCTCGAGCACGCAGTGCAGTTGATCACCACGACATCCCTGTCCATGGGTGATGTCTCCGCGGAGTGCGGGTTCTACGACCAAGCCTCCTTCACGCGACAGTTTCGCGCGGTCTTGGGACTGACACCGGGTGCTTATCGGCGCGCAAGATGACTGAGATGGCCACTTTCATGCAGGTATCCTCATCGTGTGTCACCTATCGCTCGCGTGCTCACCAAGAAGTCGATGCACGAACCGACCTCGGACTTCGAGTATTGGCGTACCCGATCGGTGCACGAGCGCTTGCAGGCCCTCATCGAATTGCGTCGCGAGGTGGAGGGATGGACGAGTGAAACTGAGCCGGGACTTCCAAGAATTGCTCGAGTGCTTCGCTCACAATGACGTTCGATACCTGATCGTCGGAGGCTGGGCGCTTGCAGCGCATGGGCACCCACGAATGACGAAAGATCTTGACGTCTGGATCTGGCCGCAATCCACCAATGCTCACGCCGTAATCTCAGCCCTCGAGGAATTCGGTTTCGAAAAGCTTGGTCTATCCGCCGAAGACTTCATCGAACCGGATGTGGTTATCCAATTGGGTTATCCGCCGAATCGGGTAGACCTGCTGACTTCACCGACAGGGGTCGAATTCGATGAGTGTTGGAAGGAACGACTAGACGTTGAGATGGAGGGTCTCACCGTCCCTTTCATCGGACTAGAAGGGCTCAAAGCCAATAAGCGAGCCAGTGGTCGCCCACAGGACACTGTTGACGTCGAGATTCTCGAGGGACTGACCGACGACCTCCGATAGCCTTCCGTCCGTGTTGCTGAGCGATCGGGATATCAAGGCGGAAATCTCCGCCGGACGCGTCCAATTGGAGCCGTACGACGAAGGCATGATCCAGCCGTCGAGTATCGACGTGCGGCTCGATCGTTGGTTCCGGGTGTTCGAGAACCACAAGTACCCACACATCGATCCGTCCACCGAGCAAGAGGACCTCACCCGGTTGCTCGAGACCGAGGGCGATGAGGCTTTCATCCTGCATCCCGGGGAGTTCGTGCTCGGCTCCACGTTCGAGGTTGTCTCACTGCCCGATGACGTTGCCGGTCGTCTGGAAGGGAAGTCGTCGTTGGGGCGCCTTGGCCTACTCACCCACTCCACCGCCGGGTTCATCGATCCCGGGTTCTCCGGTCATGTGACGCTTGAGCTATCGAACGTCGCCACGTTGCCGATCAAGTTGTATCCGGGCATGAAGATCGGGCAGTTGTGCCTGTTCAGGTTGTCATCGCCTGCCGAGCATCCCTACGGATCGGAGAAGTACGGGTCGCGCTATCAGGGACAGCGCGGGCCGACCCCGAGCCGCTCATTCGCGAACTTCCACCGCACTGATGTCTGATTCCGGCTGATGCGGGCTGCTAACCAGCACCGTGCAGCCAAGGTGAACAGGATTTCCTCGTTCATCTACTCGGACTTAGCCGCCTGAAGCATCAGGCGGGCGACGTCGGTGACCTCCACGCCTTCAGCCTGGCCGTCCTGCTGCTTGGCGGCAACGGCGTCGCTCATCATCACCGAGCAGAACGGGCAAGCAACGGCGACTGTCTGCGCTCCAGTAGCGATGGCTTCATCGGCGCGGGTCTTATTGACCGCCGTGCCGATCTTCTCCTCCATCCACATGCGCGCTCCGCCGGCACCGCAGCAGAAGGATTGCTTGCCGTGCCGCGGCATCTCGGTGAGCGCGCCGCCGGCGTCGCCGATGAGTTCGCGTGGCGGCTCGATGACGTCGTTGTGACGACCGAGGTAGCACGGGTCGTGGTAGGTCACGGTCCGATCGACCGGCTTAACCGCCTTGAGCTTGCCGTCGTCCACCAGTGCGCTGAGCAATTGCGTGTGATGGACCACCTCGTAGTGGCCGCCCACCTGCGGATACTCCCGACCGAGTGTGTTCAGGCAATGCGGACAGGTGACGACGATCTTCTTGGCCTTGATCTCGTTGAGCACCTCGACGTTTTGCATCGCCTGCATCTGGAAGAGGAATTCGTTGCCTGCGCGGCGAGCAGGATCACCGTTGCAGGTCTCGCCCTCGCCGAGCACCATGAACTCGACACCCGCCATGTGCAGCAGTTCGGCTACGGCCTTGGTGGTCTGCTTCGCGCGATCCTCGAAGGCGCCCGCGCAGCCGACCCAGAACAAGTACTCGACGTCCGCGGGAATCTCGTCCTCTCCGTCCATCCCGAAGACGCGGACCGGGAACTCGACCTCCTCGATCCAGGCGTTGCGATCGGAAGCGTTCATGCCCCACGGGTTGCCCTTGGTCTCGATGTTCTTGAACAGTCCGTTGAGTTCGCTGGGGAATTCGCTGGCCATCAGGACCTGGTAGCGGCGCATGTCCACGATGTGGTCGACGTGCGCGATATCGACCGGGCACTGCTGCACGCACGCACCGCATGTGGTGCAACTCCACAGCACGTCCGGACTCATCACACCGCCGGAGGTCTGGGCCCAGGGATCGCCTTCGCCGTCTGCGATCAATTGCCGTTCGGCGATACCGAGGACATCTTCGTGCAGATCGGTCCGCTTATCGGCGGCTGCTTGCAACCACGGCGCAGCCGCGTGCGATTGCTCGCGAAGTGCGAGAGTGAGGAGCTTTGGGCTGAGCGGCTTCTCGGTGTTCCACGCCGGACACTGGCTCTGGCAGCGCCCACATTCGGTGCACGTGTTGACATCGAGCAACGCCTTCCACGTCATATCGCCGATGGTTCCTACGCCCAGGCTGGCGTCGTCGTCGAGATCGTCGATGTTCTCGAAATCGATCGCTTGACCCTTGATGGCGATGGGTTGCAAGGGGCCCAGCGCCGGCTTGCCGTCGGCGTTGCGCTGGAACCAGACGTTGAAGAAGGCGAGGAAACGGTGCCACGCGACGCCCATGGTGGGTTGGAGCGCCACGGTGATGAGCCAGGCGAGCGAGACCGCGATCTTGATGAGCGCGACGATCGTGATGCCGCCTTCTAGTGTCGATACGGATGCCGAGGTGAGCGCCGAACCGATCCATGCGGTGAGCGGGAAGTTCGCGATCGTCGCCCAGGACTGACCTTGCTCGGTGCCGAGTGCGTACTCCATCGCGCGGATAGAGATGACGGCCAGGCCGACTACCAGGATCGTGAGTTCGACGTAGTACGCCTGCCACATCGTCGAGCCGTAGAAACGCGACTTGCGACCCTTCTCGTCCGGCCGGTTGCCAAGACGAACAGCAATGAGAAACAGGATCGAGATGACCATCAACCAGGCGAGGCCCTCGACCAACCAGTTGAACGGTGGGAAGTGTCCGATGATCGGCAGCGCAAATTCGGGGTTGAACAACTGTCCGTATGCAGTGATGAGTGTCAGGAACAGAACGAAGAACGCGACGAGCACGATCCAATGTGCGGAAGCCACGATCGCACCGACAGGTTGTTGCTTGAGTCTGCTGGCAAGCAGGGTCTCGCGCAGCAGTGTTGCGGTTCGCTGGCCCGGGTTATCGGAGCGGCTAATCGGTTGGCCGCCTGCGTAGGTACGCACCATTCCCGTCAGTGTGCGAGCGAACAGAGCGAATGCCACCACGGTGGCGATCGCGGCCACGATGATGATGGACGTCTGAACTGCGGAGGGCACCTTCGCACGCTACTAGATGACAAGCCATTCTCGGCCGTTGATGAGTAGGTTCGGCGGGCGTGGACCCGGGGAGGTGAGACGTGGTCGATCGAGGTTCCGCTGCCGTGCGGTTGGCCGTATTCGCCGCGCGGCCTGACCGGTACGTGCTCTCCCGTCCCATCGCCGGCATCGCTGATGACACGGTTCTTCGAACCTTTTCCTACGAAAGTGTGTCCGGGTTGCGAAGGCGCTTTCGTTCCGCATCGTGGTCAACCCTTCTGGCCCGT